>NZ_JAFCJI010000001.1:3860000-4160000 GCF_018131105.1 Bradyrhizobium manausense
CGGGCACTTCGAAGTGTCGTCCATGAATACCTCCTCTGGTGGCGTCGCACTCGCGCCATTGACCAGGTAGAACCACTCTAAGCGCGGCCTTCGATCAGGGGAAGTTGACTTTAATGATCGCTGCGATAGGTTTTTCTGATGATCAATCTGACGCTGCGTCAGCTGCGGTATTTCGACGCGTTGGCTCGCCATGGTCATTTTGGCCGCGCCGCAGAGGCCTGTTCCATCTCGCAGCCGGCGCTGTCGATGCAGATCAAGGAACTCGAGGAGGCGCTCGGCGGCCTGCTGCTGGAGCGCAGTGCGCGCCAGGTGGCATTGACCCGGTTCGGCGAGGAGCTCGCGCCGCGCGTCCGCGAGATCCTGCGCTCGGTCGATGAGCTCGGTGATTTTGCCCGCGCCTCGCAGGACCGTTTTGCCGGGCGCTTGCGCATCGGCATGATCCCGACGATCGCGCCCTATCTGCTGCCCAAGATCACCAAGAATCTCACGCGCTTGCATCCGGAGCTCGACATCCGCGTGCGCGAGACGATGACGCCGCGGCTGATCCAGGAACTGGTGGAGGGCCGGCTCGACACGGCCATCGTCGCGCTGCCGGTCTCCGAACCGTCGCTCACCGAGGTTGCCCTGTTCGAGGAAAAATTCCTGCTGGTGCGGCCGGGCACGGATGCGGGCACGCCGGCGCCTTCGCGCGAGATGATGCGCGAAATGCGGCTGCTTCTGCTCGAAGAAGGCCATTGCTTCCGCGACCAGGCGCTGTCGTTCTGCAACATGCAATCGGCCCCGCCACGCGAGATGCTGGACGCGAATTCGCTGTCGACGCTGGTCCAGATGGTCAGCGCCGGCATCGGTGTCACCTTGATTCCGGAGATGGCGGTGTCGGTGGAGACGCGATCGGCTTCCGTCTCGCTGTCGCGCTTCCGGGACCCCGAGCCCTCGCGCACCATCGGCATGGTCTGGCGCAAGACAAGTCCACTGGCGCGCCAGTTGCTGCAAATCTCCGAAGTGGTGTGCCTGTCAGCCGGCAAGGCGCGCCCGCGGCAGGCCGCGCGCAACCAGAGGGCTTGAGAGACCGCAATGTCGGACCTGATCATCCGCCCCGCACGCGCTGAGGAATATGACGAGATCGGCCGCGTCTGGATGGAGAGCTGGGTCTCGACCGGCCTCGCCGAGACCAGCGAATTCCTGCTGGCCAATTTGCGTGCACGCATCCGGCGCGAGATGGAGAACGGCTGGAGCCTGTTCGTCGCCGACGACAACGGCACCATCGCCGCCATGCTCGCGCTGCATCTGCCAAAGCTTTATCTCGATATGCTGTTCGTCGGACCCGCCTATCAGGGGCAATCGCTCGGTCGGAAGCTGCTTGCCTTCACACGCACGCAAATGCCCGACGAGATGTACCTGCGCTGCATCCGCGAGAACGAAAAGGCCTGGCGCTGGTACGAGCGCGAAGGATTCATGTTCGAGAAGGAAGAGATCGAGCCATCGAACGGGTTCATCATGAAATACTACCGGTGGAGGCGAGAGCCCGCCGGATAGGCCCGACCTCCCGATGCAGCTTGCGGTTGTCATGATCCCCACCTAGTGTGGCGTGACCGATCACCGCCTGCCTCTGATCTCCCCGGAATCCATGGTTCGAATTGCTGTCTCGCTGATCGCGCTGCTGTCCCTTCTGACCTCGGCAGTCGCGCAAACGCCTCCCGCACCCACTGCGGCGCCCGCTCAGGCTGCGACGCCGGCAAAGCCGGCGGCCAAGAAGGCCGCAAAGCCGAAGGCCAAGCCGATTACGAAGCTGCCGGTCGCGGCAGAGAGCGGCCCGTGCCGGCTTGGCGTGATTTCCGTGATCGGAGAGCACTACTCCGTGCAGAAATTCGGTCTCACGATTTTCGAGAATGAAGCAAGCGAGATCCCAATCGACTGGGGCCTCGATGATCTCGTCTTTGCGCGGGTGCGCGCGGCAACGGGCAACGATCCTGCGGTGCGCAGGATCGCCTATCCCAGGGGCGTCTTCGAGCCCTTCTATAATCCGAAGACGATTCTCATCCGGGATCCCGGAGAGCCTCTGCCGGTCATAGTGCGGAGCTTCACTGCGAATGCGCATTGCGAGCGCTATCTTGTCGCAACCACGTTCAAGGCTGAGTTGCCGAATTCCCACATGACGCTGAACGGCATCGGCACCTACAATCAGGGTATCGGCGGCATCCTCCGTCACTCGCACCTGTTTGCCAATGTTGCGATCACAATGATCGACGGCCGCAGCTACGAGGAGATCAAGCGCCCCTTTGTGAATTTCGGCGCGAACTTCGCCGCGAGCATGCGACTGACCGAAGACCCGCTCACCAAGCTCGACAACTCGCTGTTTCCCGACCCGCCGGCGGCAGCTTCGGCCAACACCACGCTGCGCGAAAGGACTCGGGCACTCGTCGCTGACAGGCTCGATCGGGGCCTGCCCGGCTATCTCAAGGAAGACTGATCCGGACTGGCGGCGGTCTGCGCCGTCGTGCATTGCGGATTCGATGCAGACGCGTCATGAATCCGCCCCGGCTTACCTCATGCCGACGAAAGGTCTGCGCCATGATCAAGCTCTATTGGTCGCCTCGCTCGCGCTCGTTCTCGACACTCTGGCTGATGGAAGAGAGCGGACTGCCCTATGAGCGCGTGCTGACCGACATTTCGACGGGTGCCCAGAAAGCGCCGGACTATTTGAAGGTCAACCCGATGGGCAAGGTGCCGGCGCTCAGCGATGGCGAGGCCGCGCTCGGCGAATCCGCGGCGATTTGCGCCTACATCGCCGATCGTTATCCGGAGACGAAGCTGGCCCCTGATGTGACCGATCCGCGTCGCGCGCGCTATCTGCAATGGCTGTTCTTCTCACCGAGTTGCATTGAACCGGCGATCATCCAGATCTTCACCAAGATCGAGGTGCCGACCTCGACCGCCGCGTGGGGCAGCGCGGCGCAGGTGTTCGACGTGCTGGAAGCGGCGCTCGAAAAGGGGCCGTGGATTCTCGGCGAGAAATTTTCCGCCGCCGACATCACGATCGGCTCGGGCCTGAACTTCGCGGTGCGCCTGTTCAAGATGGTGCCGACCCGCCCGGCCTTCGATGCCTATATCGCGCGCTGCATGGCGCGGCCGGCATTCCAGCGCGCGGAGAAGATCGCGGCGGGTTAGTCCTAGTCCGGCGTCTTCAGATCGTCCGGCCGCGGCATCAGGACGATGTTGTAGCCGGAGTCGACATAGTGAATCTCGCCGGTCACTCCGCCGGAGAGATCCGACAAGAGATACAGCGCCGAACCACCGAGCTCATCGAGCGTGACGCCGCGGCGGAGCGGCGAATGCTTCTGCATGTATGCAAACATCGCACGCGCCTCTCCGATGCCGGAGCCGGCGAGCGTGCGGATGGGACCCGCAGAGATCGCGTTGACGCGGATGCCGCGCGGTCCGAAATCGGAAGCGAGATAGCGCACGGAGGCTTCCAGCGCCGCCTTGGCCACGCCCATCACGTTGTAGTTCGGCATCGCGCGCTCCGACGCACCGAAGGTCAGCGTGATCATGCTGCCGCCGTCCGTCATCAGTTCGGCGGCGCGCTTCGCGACCTCCGTGAACGAGAAGCAGGAGATCACCATGGTGCGCGAAAAATTCTCGCGGCTGGTGTCGGCGTAGCGGCCCTTCAGCTCGTTCTTGTCAGCGAAGCCGATCGCGTGGATGACGAAGTCGAGCTTGCCCCAATTTTCGCGCAAGACGTCGAACGTGGCGTCGACGCTGGCGATGTCCTCGACGTCGCACGGCAGCACCAGTTCCACACCCAACGATTCCGCCAACGGCTTGACGCGCTTGCCGAGGGCCTCGCCCTGGAAGGTGAAAGCAAGCTCGGCGCCGTGGGCGTGCAGCGTCTTCGCCATGCCCCAGGCGATCGAATGATCATTGGCGATGCCCATGATCAGACCGCGCTTGCCTTTCATCAGACCTTCCATGTCGCGATCACCTTCCGCTGTCCGTCATGCCCGGGCTTATCCCGGGCATCCACGCTCTTCCGCACCGGTAGCAAAGACGTGGATGGCCGAGACATCTAGCGCGAAGACGCGCTTCGCGCTTTTGCTCCGGCCATGACGAAAAAACTACCAATGCGTCCGCCGGGACGTCACACGTCCATCCGGCTGAACACCAGGGTGGCGTTGGTGCCGCCGAAGCCGAACGAGTTCGACAGGACCGTGCCGATCTTCACGTTGTCGATGCGCTTGCGCACGATCGGCATGTCGGCGAACGCGGGATCGAGTTCCTGGATGTGTGCGCTCTCGCAGATGAAGCCGTTGTTCATCATCAGCAGCGAGTAGATCGCTTCCTGCACGCCGGTGGCGCCCAGCGAGTGGCCGGTCAGCGCCTTGGTCGCCGAGATCGGCGGGCACTTCTCGCCGGCGCCGAACACGCGGCGAAGCGCGTCGATCTCAGGCGGATCGCCCGCCGGCGTCGAGGTCGCGTGCGGATTGATGTAGTCGACCTTGGTCTTCACGGTCGACATCGCCATGCGCATGCAGCGCTCGGCGCCTTCGCCTGACGGCGCGACCATGTCGTAGCCGTCCGAGGTCGCACCATAGCCGACGATTTCGCCGTAGATGCGTGCGCCGCGGGCCTTGGCATGCTCGAGCTCTTCGAGCACCAGCACACCGGCACCGCCGGCGATGACGAAGCCGTCACGGTTGACGTCGTAGGGACGCGAGGCGGTGGCGGGCGTGTCGTTATACTTCGAGGACATCGCGCCCATGGCGTCGAACAGCACCGACAGCGACCAGTCGAGCTCCTCGCAACCGCCGGCGAAGACGACATCCTGCTTGCCGATCTGGATCGTCTCATAGGCATTGCCGACGCAATGGTTCGATGTCGCACAGGCCGAGGAGATCGAATAGTTCACGCCCTTGATCTTGAACCAGGTCGCAAGCGTGGCCGACGCCGTCGACGACATCGCCTTCGGCACGGCAAACGGACCGACGCGCTTCGGTCCCTTGGTGCGGGTGACGTCGGCGGATTCCACGATGGTGCGGGCGGACGGGCCGCCGGAGCCCATGATGATGCCGGTGCGGATGTTGGAGACGTCCTCGGGCGACAGACCGGAGTCCTGGATCGCCTGCTCCATCGCGACGTGATTCCACGCCGCACCCTGACCGAGGAAGCGCATCGCACGCCGGTCGACCACCGTCGAAGGATCGAGTGTGGGCGCACCTTGCACCTGCGAACGGAAGCCGAGCTCGGCATATTTCTCGGCCCGCGAAATGCCCGACTTCGCCTCGTGAAGGCTCGCAAGCACTTCCTGGGTGTTGTTTCCGATCGACGAGACGATACCCATCCCGGTGACCACAACCCGCCTCATGACAGCCTCGCCTAAATCGTTGTCTTCTTGGTACGCTTGATAATGCGCTTAGCCCAGGCTCGTGCCCTGCTTGAACAGGCCGACCTTCAGATCCTTCGCGCGATAAATAATCTGGTCGTCGACCGAAAGCCATCCGTCGGCAATGCCGAGGACGAGCTTTGAACGCATCACGCGCTTGATATCGACGTTGTACACAACCTTGCGGGCCTCGGGCAGCACCTGGCCGCTGAACTTCAGTTCGTTCAGACCGAGCGCACGGCCGCGACCTTCGCCTCCGGTCCAGCCCAGAAAAAATCCGACCATTTGCCACAGCGCATCGAGGCCGAGGCAGCCAGGCATCACGGGATCATTCTTGAAGTGGCAGCCGAAGAACCAGAGGTCGGGTTTCACGTCGAGCTCGGCGCGCACCACGCCCTTGCCGAATTCGCCGCCATCGTCGCTAATTTCCGTGATGCGGTCGAACATCAGCATCGGCGGCAGCGGCAGCTGAGCATTGCCCGGGCCGAACATTTCGCCGCGGGCACATGCCAGCAGATCTTCGTATTCGTAACCGTTACGCCTGTTCAGCATGCGGAAGCCTCTGTTTGAACCCCGATTGAGCGGCGTTTCTGGCAAAAATGGGCCCCGTTTCGCTCGGAAAGCAACGCCTTTGACCGCCGTTAGGCGGGCGCGAATGCCGGTAGCCCGGATGGACCTGCAAGCCCGGCCTCAATGCCCGGCCGCGCCACATCAGGCCAAGCGGAACCGCGCGCTCTCTAACACAGGGCATTTCGGTGGCAAAGCAATCTCATGAAGGTAAAATGACGGGGGCCCGGACCGGGTTCCTTCTCGGATTAGAACCACTCTAGTTGCGAGAAACTTGCATCTGCATCTATCTGTCCATATATTGCAGATAGATAGTGTTCACGCGTGCCCGAATTCTGGAAATGAGCGAAAATAGCGCCACCCATCACGACGAGGACGCCCATGTGGCGGCCCTTCTGTCCGGCCGCCAGCCGGCCCTGACCGGCTGCCCCTGGCATGACGTCAACGAAATGCTCCAGTCGGCCGGCCTGCGCCCGACGCGCCAGCGCATGGCTCTCGGCTGGCTGCTGTTCGGCAAGGGTGCACGTCACCTCACGGCCGAAATGCTCTATGAGGAAGCGACACTGGCCAAGGTGCCGGTCTCGCTCGCGACCGTCTACAACACGCTGAACCAGCTGACCGATGCCGGCCTGCTGCGCCAGGTCAGCGTCGACGGCACCAAGACCTATTTCGACACCAACGTCACCACCCACCACCATTACTACCTCGAGAACAGCCACGAGCTGGTCGATATCGAGGATCCGCATCTGGCGCTGTCCAAGATGCCGGAGGTGCCGGAAGGCTACGAGATCGCGCGCATCGACATGGTCGTGCGCCTGCGCAAGAAGCGCTGAGATCGATCCAGTCTGCTGAATTCGCCGTCATGGCCGGGCTTGTCCCGGCCATTGTCGTTTTAGAGCGTCAGTTCACCTGCTCGTCGGCATAGACGCCCCAGAGCCGCTCCTGCTGGATCCAGCCGTCAAAGCCGTTGCCGGTGACGTGGCACCAGCTGGTGGTGCATTTTTTCACCTGCGTGACGACACCGGCCTGGAGCTTTGCGGCCACCGCGCTGTCGGGATCGGCCCGGTCATAGATCGGCGCGAGCTCGTCCTTGTGCTTCATGGTGACTACCGCGGTGCGACGGCCCGACAGGAGGGAGTGATAGACCCAGCCCTCGGAGCCTTCGGAATCGCGCACCCGGCGCCAGTTCTCGAACTCGGCGGTGATTTCGACCGGCAGGCCGGCGCGGGTGTAGACCCAGGCGACGTCATTGTCCTTGGTCGGGCCGGCGCGAACGTTCACATGATCCGATTTGAGGCTGACATAGCGCGGCACAGGCAATCCGCTGGCCGTCTGGGGTGTCGCGTCCTTGGCCGAATGCCCGGGGCCGACCGAGGCGCTCCACCAGGTGCAAACGAGCGCCATCACCGAACAAAAACGCCCCAACGCCATCAACCCGTCTCCTGTCGAAGACCCGGCTAGACCAGATCCTCACCCCGATTCCAAACCCTGCCGCGTAAATCCCTCTCCCGCCCCACGCGGGTGTTCCGTCAAGCCTTGACCCGTGGTTCTTGTCTTGGCCCGGCCTTCTGCTAGAGAGGACGGACGCTTGAACAACCAGTTTGCCCCGATTTTCCGGCCGGAAATCTCGGGAAAGCTTGAAGGAAACGCCGGGGACGACACGGCAAGGCCAGTGTCGAACAACCGGGTTAATGAGGCCTCAACGGCCGGCCTTTGGCGACAGAGGCGGCCTGCTATGCCTCATGAGGGCAGGACATGTCGGTGAAGAAAAAGCCCCTCGTCGTGGTGACGCGCAAGCTGCCGGACTCGATCGAGACCCGGATGCGCGAACTGTTCGACGCACGCATCAATCTCGACGACACGCCGATGTCGGCCGATCAGATCGCCGAAGCCGCGCGAACCGCCGACATTCTGGTTCCAACGGTGACCGATCACATCAGCGCCGACATCGTCAACCAGCCCGACTGCAAGCTCCGCCTGATCGCCAATTTCGGCAACGGCGTCGACAATATCGACGTCGAGGCCGCACATGCCCGCGGCATCACCGTCACCAACACGCCGAAGGTCCTCACCGAGGACACCGCCGACATGACCATGGCGCTGATCCTGGCCGTGCCGCGCCGGATGATCGAAGGCGCGTCCGTGCTGACGGAGGGGAAACCCTGGGCCGGCTGGTCGCCGACCTGGATGCTCGGCCACCGCATCGGCGGCAAGCGTCTCGGCATCATCGGCATGGGCCGGATCGGCCAGGCCGTCGCACGCCGCGCCCGCGCGTTTGGCCTGCAGATCCACTATCATAACCGCCGTCCCGTGGCGCCGAAGATCGCCGAAGAGCTTGGCGCGACCTATTGGGAAAGCCTCGACCAGATGTTGGCGCGGATGGACATCATCTCGGTGAACTGTCCGCATACGCCGGCGACGTATCATCTGCTGTCAGCGCGTCGGTTGAAATTGATCCGCAAGGACGCCTACATCGTCAACACCGCGCGCGGCGAAGTGACTGATGAAGACACCCTGATCAAGCTGATCGAAGGAGGCGAGATCGGCGGCGCCGGCCTCGACGTCTATGAGCACGAGCCCGCGGTCAATCCAAAGCTGGTACGGCTTGCGAAAGCCGGCAAGGTGACGCTGATGCCACATATGGGCTCGGCCACGATCGAGGGCCGCGTCGAGATGGGCGAGAAGGTGATCATCAACATCCGCACCTTCCTCGACGCCCACAAGCCGCCGGATCGCGTGCTGCCGAGCATGCTTTGAGGCTCAATAACTGATCGCAATCAGGTGCGATGGGTGCTGAGATCGGTGAGCACGGGCCCATCGCCATTGAGCGGATTGGCGGGATCGCGCGCGTAGCGGAGCGTCTCGAAGCGCATCGCGCGCGCATCGATCATCAGCAGGCGTCCGACCAGGCCGTCGCCGAAACCGACGATCTCGCGGATCGCCTCCAGCGCCATCATCGAGCCCATCACGCCCGCAAGCGCGCCCATGACGCCGGCCTCGGCGCAGGCCGGCACGGTGCCCGGCGGCGGCGCTTCCGGAAACAGGCAGCGATAGGTCGGATTGAATTCGCCCTGCTCGTTCTTGTCGTGCGCGCGGATGGTGGTGAGCGAACCGTCGAAGGTGCCGAGCGCCGCCGTGATCAGCGGCCGCTTCACAAAGAAGCAGGCGTCCGAGACCAGATAGCGCGTCGAGAAATTGTCGGAACCGTCGAGCACGAGATCGTAATCGCCGATCAGGCCGAGCGCATTGTCGGCATTGAGCCAGGTCGCATGGCCGACGAAGCGAACATGAGGATTGAGCGCCGCGATCCGCTCGGCCGCGCTCTCGACCTTGTGCCGGCCAATGTCCGGCGTGGTGTGAATCACCTGGCGCTGAAGATTGGACAGCGACACCACGTCGTCATCGACCACACCGAGCGTTCCGACGCCGGCGGCAGCCAGATACATCAATGCAGGCGCACCGAGCCCGCCGGCGCCGATCACCAGCACCGAGGCCCGCTTCAGCGCGGCCTGGCCGGGACCGCCGACATCGCGCAGCACGATGTGGCGGGCATAGCGTTCGAGTTCGTCCGGGCTCAGCACCTTCTCTAACTCCTGAACCAGCCCAACATTGTTCGCGACCAACGAGATGTGCTTCAATGGCAGCGCGTTCAATGGGCTGGCTGGATTTGTCATGAGATCGATGCTTGCGGCAACACTGATGTTGGCGTCCGCCACAGGCGCCAGTGCCCAGATGACGACGCCACAGGTCCCCGGCACCAAGCCGAAAGTGGTCCAGACCGTGCCGATCAAGCCGCCCGCCCTGCAAACGCCGTCGGAAACGGCCGACGCAATGGCGAAGGCCGAGCGGCTGTCGCTCCAGTCCGACCTCGCCTGGGTCGGCGAATATAACGGCGCCATCACCGGCGACGTCAGTTCGCGCATGGTCGACGCCATCAAGGAGTACCAGAAGGCCAAGGGCGGCAAGCCGACCGGCGTGCTCAACCCGCAGGAGCGCGCTGCGCTCGCCGACACCGCACGGCGCAAGCAGGACAGCGTCGGCTGGAAATTGGTGACGGAGATGACGAGCGGCGCGCGGCTCGGCATTCCCTCAAAGCTGGTGCCGCAGCAGGCGACCGACGCCAACGGCTCGAAATGGACCTCGCCGACCGGAACCGTGCAGGTGCTGCTCAGCCGCCGCAAGGAGGCCAACCCGACCACCGCAAAACTCGCTGAGATCGAGAAGAAGGAGCCGGCCGGACGCAAGGTCGACTACACCGTGGTGAAGCCCGACTTCTTCGTGCTTTCAGGATTGCAGGGCCTGAAGAAGTTTTACATCCGCGGCACGTTCAAGGGTGACGAGGTCCGCATCATGACGATCCTGTACGACCAGGCGACCGAGAACACGGTCGAGCCGGTCGTGATCGCGATGTCGAGCGCGTTCAACGCGTTTCCAGCGGGGCCACAGGCCGGCCCACCACCACGCAAGACCGTCGAATACGGCACCGGCATCGTCGTCAGCGACGACGGTGCGATCATCACGGATCGTCTCGTCACCGACTCCTGTCTCGCCATCGCCATCGGCGGGTTCGGCAACGCCGATCGTCTCGCCGAGGACAAGGAGCACGACCTCGCGCTGCTGCACATCTATGGCGCGCGTGGCCTGAAGCCGTTCAGCCTCGCGAGCGGTGCGGCAAGGACGAGCGTCGATGTCGTCGGCATCGCCGATCCGCAGAGCCAGGGCGGCGCGGCCAACGTGTCGAGCCTCAAGGGCGCTCTGGCGCCGGTGACATCAAGCGATTCCGCGCTCTCTCCCCCGCCGGCGGTCGGCTTCTCCGGCAGCCCGGCGATCGATGGCGACGGCAAGTTCGCCGGCATCGCGCTGTTGAAGCCGACACTGGTCGCGGGACCCGCGACAGCGGTGCCGGCATCACAGGCGGTGATGGTCTCCGCCGACACGGTGCGCGACTTCCTGAAGGCGAACGCCGTCACCGCAAACGGCACGTCGACGGATGTGAAAGCCGCAATCGTGCGCGTGATCTGCGTGCGGAAGTAGCAATCAACCCAACCTGAACCTGATTCCGCTCTTTGCGAGCCCGCCGGAAATGCCGACCGGCGTGCCGTCCGCGCGCCAGCAGGCGGCGCCGGTCATGGTGCCGTCGTCGTGGAATGCGATGCCGTTCATGCCGCCGGCAACCGTCGCGACGGGCTGCACCTCGTGGCCGAGCGCCGCGAGCTTCGCGCGGACGCTCTCCGGCACGGCCTGCTCGACCTCGAGCGCGTTGCCTTCGGTCCAGACGCGCGGCGCCTCGACCGCTTCCTGCAAGCTCATCCCGTGGTCGATCAGATTGACCAGCGCTTGCATCGCGCTCGGGAAGATTCGTTTTCCGCCGGGCAAGCCCAACGCGTAGCGCAGCTTTCCATCACGCAAAGCCATCATCGGCGACATCGACGTGGTCACGCGCTTGCCCGGCGCCAGTGACAGCGCATGGCCCGGCCGCGGATCGAACAGGTTCATGTAATTGTTGGCGATGGCCCCCAACCCCGGAATCATGATCTTGGCGCCGAACAGATTGTTGATGGTCTGCGTGGTCGCGACCACGTTGCCGAAGGCATCCGCCGCCGTCATGTGCGTGGTGTGTGCACTTTCGAGCTGCGTCACGCCGGCGCCAAAGGCCTGCGCTCGCGCTGGATCGATCGTGCGGCGGCGCTCTTCGGCATAGGCCTTCGAGGTCAGCTTCTCCACGGGCACGCCGACATAATCGGGATCCCCGCTGGCCGCGGCTCGATCGGCGAAAGCGATCTTGAGCACCTCGGCGAGGTAGTGAATGGTCTCTGACGTGCCGAAGCCGATGGCGCCGATGTCGTAGCCTTCCAGAATGTTCAGCATCTGCGCGATGTGCACGCCGGAGGCCGCAGGCGGCGGCGGTCCAAAGATGGTCCAGCCGCGATAGTCGGCGCGGATGGGCTGCCTCTCGACGGTCTTGTAGTTGATGAGGTCGTTGCGGCGGATGAAACCGCCGGCCTTCTCCATGTAGTCGGCGAGGATGTCGCCGAGCGGCCCTTCGTAAAGAGCCTTCTCGCCGTGGTCAGCGATATAGCGCAAGGTCTCGGCATATTCCGATTGCACCACGCGCTCGCCGACCTTCAGCGGCTCACCATCAGGCAGATAGATCGCCGCAATCGGCTTGTCCTTGCGCATCTCGGCGGCGCTCTCGCTGATGCATTCGTGCAGATAAGGCGTCGCCGCATAGCCGCGCGCGGCGTGCTTGATCGCGGGCTGGATGACGTCCGCGAGGCTCATGGTGCCGAACCGGCGCAGCGTCTCGCACCAGGCTTTCAGCGAGCCCGGTACTGCGACCGCCTTCGGACCATTGAGGTTCTCGTTGCCGACGGTGTCGAACACATCATGCGCCGAGCCCGGCCGGGAAGTGTAGGTGGTGTCGCGCACCGAAGCGGGCACGGTGCTCTGGCCGTCGATGAAGCGGTGGCTGCCGTCGGCGAGCCTGATGTGCGCCATGCCACCGCCGATGATGCCGACCATCATCGGCTCGACCACGGTCAGCGTGAACAGGGTGGCGATCGCGGCGTCGATGGCGTTGCCGCCGGCCGCCAGCATCTCCGCGCCGGCGCTGGAGGCCAAGGGATGGTTGCTCACCACCATGCCGCGGCTCGAGACCGCCGGCATCTTCTGGCACTCAAAAGTGGTTGCCGTCCGGTCGCGCCAGTTTCCGCCCATCTCGTTGACCCTTCTTGTTGTTCGCGATGGCGAGCACATCACAGGCACAACCACTGGTCCAGTACTGGTACGGATTAACTGGCATTCCTGATTCTGCCATCATCGTCAGCGTTGATTCGGACATCCGCGGTCCCCTTTGGATCGGGCAGGGCACGTCCTGAGCGAGAAGAGCTCAGCATCGAGAAACGATGCACGTTCGCGTGGCGTTACCCAGACCCAAGCACTCCAGAGGATTCAACTTTCCATGCATACGATCGTACTGGCCACCCAAAAGGGCGGCAGTGGCAAGAGCACGCTCGCCATCGGCCTCGCGCTGGCTGCCAAGCAGGCCGGCTTCACCGTCCGCCTGATCGAGACCGACCCGCAGGGCACTCTCTCCAACTGGCAGCGCCGCCGCAACAACGACGACATCGTCGTCGAGCCGATCTATCACGCCACCGATTTCGCACCGCGGCTGAAGATGCTGGCCGACAGCGGCCTCCAGCTCGCGATCGTCGACACCGCGGCCGGCCTTTCCGCCGCCACCACCGCCGCGATCCGCTACTCCGACCTCTGCCTGATCCCGGCCCGCCCGAGCGTCGCCGACATCGAGGCGACCGTCTCCACCGTCAGCGTCGCGCGCGCCTGGAAGCGTCCCTACAGCTTCGTGCTCAACCAGACGCCGATCCGCGGCCAGCGCATCGACAACGCGGCCAACGCGCTCGCCGAGGAAGCTGCGCTCGATCTCGCCGAAGTGCTCGCACGCCCGCTGATCGTGATGCGCAACGACCACCAGGACTCGCTCGCCTCGGGCCTCGCCGTCAGCGAGTTCGCGCCGAACGGCAAGTCGACCGAGGAGATCCGCGGCCTCTGGCGCTGGATCGAGAACCGTCTCGAACTCTCCGCCGGCAATCTGCTGATCGATCAGGTCCTGTCGGCGACAGGCGGAATGCTGCACGCCGCCGGCGAGCCTTCGGTGGATGAGACCACCGTTCTGGCATCCTGAGCGGGGCGATCGCTCAGGCCGAGGGGACTCTTCGCTCCGGTGAATGAGCCCAGGCGACGAAGCAATCCGGCGACCAGTCCGGCCGGATTGCTTCGCTTCGCGTTTCCCGGCGAGGACGAACGCGTGCCCTCGAACAAAATCTCGAAAACAACCCCATGCACAGTAGAACGGCGTCCGGTCAGGCCGACCCGGTGACGATGCGTAGACATCTGACCTGTCAGGCAAAATGACGCTTCGCCGGATTTTGCAGCGACGTTACGTCACTTCTGACATTTCGGACACCAGAACGTCGAGCGGCCGTTCTGGGTGAAGCGCTTGATGGTGCCGCCGCAACGCGGCGTCGTGCATGTCTCGCCTTCGCGGTCATAGACCTTGAAGGAATGCTGGAAATAGCCGAGCTCGCCCGAGGTCTGGCGATGGTCGCGCAGTGACGAGCCGCCGGCCTTGATGGCGTCGTTGAGCACGGTGTGGATCGCACCGACCAATCCCTTGGCATGGTCTGTTGGCTCGCCCTTTTTGGTCGACAGCGTCGCGGCGATCCGGCGCGGCGACAGATGCGAGCGGTGCAGGGCTTCGCAGACATAGATATTGCCGAGACCCGCGACGACGCGCTGGTCGAGCAGCGCGGCCTTCAGGTTCGTCTTCTTGCCTTCGCAAGCGCGCGCCAGCATCGCGGCATCGAACTCGTTGCCGAGCGGCTCGGGCCCGAGGTCGCGCAGCAGCGGCTCGTCCTCGAGCGCATTCCGCGCGATCACTTTCATGTAACCGAAGCGGCGCGGATCATTGAAGACAATGTCGGCGCCCGAGGACATCCGAAACAGCACGTGGTCGTGCGCGGAATCCTTTCCCTTTGGATAGTGAAACTCGCCGGGCGCAGCCTCGTTGTCCGGCTTGATGACGCGAAACGAACCGGACATGCCCAGATGCATGAGCAGGACGTCGCCGGAGGCGAGATCGGCCATGAGATATTTTGCACGCCGGCCTAGGCCCGTAACGACCTGCCCCTGGAGCCGGGCCACGAAATCAGGCTGGAACGGAAAGCGCAAATCGGGCCTGCGGGCCTCGGCGACGACGATTTTCGCGCCCTCCATGACGGGCTGAAGGCCACGGCGGACGGTCTCGACTTCGGGCAATTCGGGCATGGTCAGGCATTCACCTTATGAGGGCGGTGTGATAGCGCCATTGCGGCGGGCGGGCTATGGTCCGCCCAGTGGAGTAGAGTAATGGATCGGCCGGGCGAAACCACGCATTTTGGCTTCAGGGACGTCCCCCTGGGGGACAAGCAGACGCTGGTGAACGATGTGTTTCACAGCGTAGCGTCACGCTATGATCTGATGAACGATTTGATGTCCGGTGGCCTGCACCGGGTCTGGAAGGACATCATGATCAGCGCGCTCGACCCGCCCAGGGGCGACCGGCCGTTTGCGTTGCTCGACGTCGCCGGCGGCACCGGCGACATCTCGTTCCGCGCTGCCAAGGCGGCGGGCGCCGGCTTCCATGCCACCGTCTGCGACATCAATTCCGACATGCTGGCGGTGGGCCGCGAGCGTGCCGCCAAGCGCCACCTCGACACCCAGGTCGATTTCGTCGAAGGCAATGCCGAAGCGCTCGCCTTCGCCGACCGGAGCTTTGACGCATATACGATCGCTTTCGGCATTCGCAACGTGCCTGAAATCGACAAGGCGCTGCGCGAGGCCTATCGCGTGCTCAAGCCCGGCAGCCGCTTCCTGTGCCTGGAATTCTCCACCGTCGAGATGCCCGGGCTCGACAGGATCTACGACCTGTTCTCGTTCAAGGTGATCCCGCCGCTCGGCCGCATGGTCACGGGCGATTCCGAGTCCTACCAATATCTCGTCGAATCGATCCGCAAGTTTCCGAAGCCCAATGCCTTCGCCGACATGATCCGGGACGCCGGCTTTTCCCGCGTCAGCTTTCAGACCCTGACCGGCGGCATCGTGGCACTGCATTCGGGCTGGCGTTTGTGATCTCTGCCATCACCCACATTACGCGCCTGATCCGCGCCGCGTTCGTGTTTGCGCGCGAGGGCGTGTTCGGCTCCGTCGATCCGAGCTTGGTGCCGCCACCCGGGCAGCTTGCGTTGAAGCTTGCTCGCATTGTCGAGCGCCGCGGTGCCAAGCACGGCCCGCGAATCTCACGCGCGCTGACGCGGATGGGGCCGGCCTATCTCAAGCTCGGCCAATTCCTGGCGACGCGCCCTGACGTCGTCGGTTTCAACATGGCCCGCGACCTCGAAAGCCTCCAGGATCGCCTGCCGCCGTTTCCGCAGGAGGAAGCCGAAGCGGCCATCGCGACGTCGCTGGAGCGGCCCCTGAAGGATGTCTTCATCAGCCTCAGCGCGCCTGTGGCGGCCGCCTCGATCGCGCAGGTGCATCGCGGCGAAATCGAGCGCGATGGCATCCGCAGGCCTGTGGCGGTCAAGGTGCTCCGGCCGAACGTGGCGTCGCGCTTTCGTCGCGACCTCTCCGATTTCTTCTTCGTCGCGCACAAGGCCGAGGCCTATTCGGCCGAGGCGCGGCGGCTGCGCCTGATCGAAGTCATCAACACCATGTCGCGCTCGGTCGCGATGGAGATGGACCTGCGGCTGGAAGCTGCGGCGCTGTCGGAGATGGCGGAGAACACGCGCGACGATCCTGATTTCCGCGTGCCGACCGTCGACTGGGACCGCACCACGCACAACGTGCTGACGATGGAGTGGATCGACGGCATCGCGCTGAACGACCACAAGCGCCTGGCCGAAGCGCAGGTCGACCTGCCCGATCTCGGCCGCAAGGTGATCCAGAGTTTCCTGCGCCACGCACTGCGCGACGGCTTCTTCCACGCCGACATGCATCCGGGCAATCTGTTCCTCGATGACGCCGGTCGCCTCGTCGCGGTCGATTTCGGCATCATGGGCCGCCTCGGCATGAAGGAGCGGCGCTTCCTCGCCGAAATCCTGCTCGGCTTCATCACGCGCGATTATCGCCGCGTCGCCGAGGTGCATTTCGAGGCGGGCTACGTCCCCTCGCATCACTCGGTCGAGAATTTTGCGCAAGCCATCCGTGCCATCGGCGAGCCGATCCACAATCGCACGGCCGAGGAAATCTCGATGGCGCGGTTGCTGACGCTGCTGCTTGAGGTCACCGGCCTGTTCGACATGACGACACGGCCCGAGCTGATCCTGCTGCAGAAGACCATGGTGGTGGTCGAGGGCGTGGCGCGCGGCTTCGATCCCAAGCTCGACATCTGGAAGGTCGCCGATCCCGTCGTGCGCGAATGGATCGAGCGCAATCTCGGACCGATCGGCCGTGTCCAGGGTGCCTTGGCCGGCGGCGGCGACATCGCCCGGGTGCTGATGCGCCTGCCCGACATCGTGCAGCGCTCGGTCACGGTGCTCGAACAGTTCGAGACCATGACCCGGGACGGGATCAGGCTGTCGCCGGAGAGCATCGCGGCGATGGGGCGCAGCGAAGGCCGCAAGAACCGCTGGCGCACCGTGGCGCTCTGGATCATTGCCGCGACCTTCATCGGCATCCTGATCGCCGTCCGGAACCTGTAATTTGTCAAAAGCTTGATTGCACTGCAATCACACGAGTGATAGCATCGCTATCATTCCGTGCTGGAGGGGCGCCATGGCAAGCCTGACCATCCGCAAGCTCGACGATGCCGTCAAAGCCTATTTGCGGCTGCGCTCGGCCAAGAACCACAGGTCGGTCGAGGAAGAGGTCCGGGTCATCCTCAGGGAGTTGATCGAAGGCCGCGAGGAGCCCCTGACACCGTTTGCGGTGCCGCCCGAAGCATCCCCTGCGCCGGCTTCGCTGCGCCCCGGCGCTGTCCCTGAGGCCAGCGTCACCCTGATCATCGGCGGCGGCATTGCGGCCTTCAAGTCGCTCGACCTGATCCGCAGGCTGAAGGAGCGGCGCATCGAGGTTCGCTGCGTGCTGACCAAGGCCGCCGAGCAATTCGTCACGCCACTCTCGGTCAGCGCCCTCTCCCATGAGCGCGTCTACACGGATTTGTTCGATCCGCAGAGCGAGTTCGACGCCGGGCATATTCGCCTCGCGCGCGACTGCGACCTGATCGTGGTGGCGCCGGCCACCGCCGATTTGATGGCGAAGATGGCCAACGGCCATGCCGACGATCTCGCCAGCGCGATCCTGCTCGCGACCAATCGCAAGGTGCTGATCGCGCCGGCGATGAATCCGCTGATGTGGAACAACGCCGCAACCCGCCGCAACGTCGCGCAGCTTCAGCGCGACGGCATCCTTTTCATCGGCCCCAATTCGGGCGAGATGGCCGAAGCGGGCGAAGCCGGCGTCGGCCGCATGTCGGAGGCCATCGAGATCGCCAGCGCCGCCGAGAAGCTGTTGCGACCGCCACTGCCACGCCCACTCGCCGGCAAGCGCGTGCTGATCACCGCGGGTCCGACGCACGAGCCGATCGATCCGGTGCGCTACATCGCCAACCGCTCCTCCGGCAAACAGGGTTTTGCGATTGCAGCCGCAGCCCAAGCTGCCGGCGCCGAAGTGATCTTGGTCAGCGGCCCCGTGGACCTCGGCAATCCCGCCGGCGTGACGGTGAAGCGCGTGGAATCCGCGCGGCAGATGCTGGAGCAGGTGCAATCAGCGCTTCCCGCCGACATCGCAATCTTCGCCGCCGCGGTTGCCGACTGGCGCGTCGTCAACGAAGGCGAACAGAAGCTGAAGAAGACATCGGCCGGCATGCCGCCGCTTCAGCTGGTCGAGAACCCAGACATCCTCGCCACGATCTCCAAGCTCACCGACAAGCGTCCGCCGCTGGTGGTCGGCTTTGCCGCCGAGACCGAGCACCTCATCGACAACGCCAAGACCAAGCTCGCCCGCAAGGGCTGCGACTGGATCGTCGCCAACGACGTCTCACCCGCCACCGGCGTGATGGGCGGCGACCGCAACACCGTGCACCTCATCAGCAGGAATGCTGCGAACAACGGCGAGATCACGGTTGATTCCTGGCCGGTGATGACCAAGGAACAGGTCGCCATCGAACTGGTCGCGCATATCGTGAAAAGCATGACCGACACATCCCTGGAGCCGGCATCTTGAGCAGCAAAGTCACGGTCGAACTGCAACGCCTGCCCCATTCGGAAGGCCTGCCGTTGCCGGCCTACCAGACCGCAGAGGCCGCCGGCCTCGATTTGATGGCGGCGGTGCCGGAAGGCGAGCCGATGACGCTCGCACCAGGCCAATATGCGCTGGTGCCGACGGGCCTCGCGATCGCCCTGCCGCCAGGACATGAGGCGCAGGTGCGGCCCCGCTCCGGGCTTGCGGCCAAGCACGGCGTCACCGTGCTCAACACGCCCGGCACCATCGACGCCGATTACCGCGGCGAGATCAAGGTGATCCTGATCAACCACGGCGCCGCTCCTTTCGTGATCAAGCGCGGCGAGCGCATCGCGCAGATGGTGATTGCGCCGGTGCTCCAGGCCGCGCTGGTTCCAGTTGCGACGCTGTCCTCGACCGATCGCGGCGCCGGCGGTTTCGGGTCGACGGGGCGCTAGGCGCGCATCGCGTTCGATTGATCGCGACGCTCTCTCCGTTCCCTCCCCTAGTGGAGGAGGGAATGCACCTCCGTTGAAGCGCGACCGTGTCTCATCCCATCTGCCGCTAACGCGCGGGACCACCAGCCGAATCTCCCGCAGAATTACGTGGAACTGGAACCCGGCGTTCGGCATTTTTTTGGGACCGTGTTTGCGTTCACGGTCTGGACTCTTACCGGTGGAGTCGCGGTGAGGGTATTGTCGTTTGATTCGCGCACGACGGGGGTCGGCGCGCGTCAATTCGTGCGGTCTTGGGGCAACTATGTCAGGCGTGATCGTGTCGATGCGTCGGACGCTGCTGTCGTGCACTTCGCTGGTGCGCAACGGCTTGTTGGGAGGCGCTCTCGCAGCGCTGCTGCCGGCCGAGCCGGCCAAAGCTTCCGACAAGGCCGCCGACCTGGTCGACACACTCTCGATATTGCTGGATTTCAACCGGCAGGAACTCGCGGTGCTGGCCACCGCGCTGGCGTTGCTCGGCTTCACGGTCCTGGCGGCGATCCTGCTGATGCGCACGCGCGTGCGCACCGCCAGGAACGAGACGGCGTTGCGCGGGCGGATCCGGGAACTCCAGCTGCAGACCGACCGCTTCGGTGCGCTGCTGTTCGCCGAGCCGCAGGTGCTGATCTCCTGGCCGGCCGGCGATGATCGCGCGCAGATCTCGGGCGATATCTCCATGGTGCTGCCGCGCGATTCGTCGCCGCAGCGCGTGCTCGCCTTCGGAACCTGGCTGCCGCCGGAACCGGCGCTGCAAATGGATCACGCCGTCGACGGCTTGCGCGAACGCGGCGACGGCTTCCAGCTCACGCTGACCACCGCCAATGGCCACACGCTGGAAGCGATCGGCCGCGCGATCGGCGGCCAGGCCATTGTCCGGATTCGCGAATTATCGGGCCTGCGGCGCGACTTGGCCGAGACCAATCTACGCTACAAGGCGCTCTCCGACGAAACCGAGATGCTGCGCGGCTTCGCGACTGCCGCGCCATGGCCGATCTGGGCGAGAGGCGAGAACGGCGCGCTGATCTTCGCCAATCCGGCCTATGTCCGCGCCACGGAAGCGACCAGTGTCGCGGACGCCCAGGAGCGCAAGCTCGAGCTGCTCGACAGCGCCGATCGCGGCGCGATGGAGCGCAGCCTGAAGGACGCAGCTCACTTCACCTCCCGGCTGCCGATCGTGATCGGCGGCGAGCGGCGCATGTTTGACGTGCGCTCCGTCAATGTCGGCCGTGGCAGTGTCGGCGTCGCGATCGATGCATCCGAAGCGGATGCGCTGAGCGCGGCACTGGTGCGGATGGCGGATGCGCACCGCCGCACGCTCGACCAGCTCTCGTCCGGTGTGGCTGTGTTCGACGGCCAGCGGCGGCTCGCCTTCTACAACGATTCCTACCGCCGGCTGTGGGATCTCGACCGTACCTTCCTCGACGCCCATCCGGACGATTCCAGCGTGCTCGACCAGCTCCGCGCCGCGCGCAAATTGCAGGAGCAGCCGGACTTCCGCGCCTGGAAGGCCAAGCTGCACGAGGCCTATCGTGCGGTCGAGGCCGCCAAGGACACCTGGTACCTGCCCGACGGCCGCGCGCTTTCGGTCGTCACGACGCCCAATCCCGAAGGCGGCGTCACCTATCTGTTCGACGACGTCACCGAGAGCCTCGAGCTTGCCCGCCGTTTCGACGGCATGATCCGGGTCCAGCGCGAGACGCTGGACAGCCTCGCCGAGGGCGTCGCCGTGTTCGGCAGCAACGGCAAGGCGCAACTGTTCAATCCGGCGTTCGTGCGGATGTGGAAGCTGTCGAACGACGCCATGCGCGAGGAGCCGCATATCCAGACCGTCGAAGGCTGGTGCCAGCAGCTGTTCGACGAGCCCGCGGTTTGGCGCCAGATCCGCGAGGCCATCACCTCGATCGAGAACCGCGCCGACGTGCCGCTGAAGCTCGAGCGCAAGGACGGCAGCGTGCTCGACGGCATGATCCGTCCGCTGCCCGATGGCGCGACCATGCTGACCTTCCTCGACATCACCGACACCGAGAATGTCGAGCGCGCGCTGCGCGAACGCAACGAGGCGCTGGAGACCGCCGACCAGATGAAGGTGGATTTCGTCCACCACGTCTCCTACGAGTTGCGCTCCCCGCTCACCACCATCATCGGCTTCGCGCACTTCCTCAGCGATCCCTCGACCGGACCGCTGACACCGAAGCAGGCCGAATATCTCGACTACGTCACCAAATCGACCAATGCGCTGCTGGCGCTGACCAACAACATCCTCGATCTCGCCACCATCGACGCCGGCGCCATGAAGCTGGAGCTCGGCCCGGTCGATGTCAGCAAGACCATCGAGCTCGCCGCCGAAGGTATCCAGGACCGGCTCGCCACCGACCGCATCCGCCTCAAGGTCGAGATCGCGCCCGATGTCGGCAGCTTCGTCGGCGACGAGAAGCGCGTGGTGCAGGTGCTCTATAACCTGCTCGCCAACGCCGTCGGCTTCTCGCCGCAGGATTCCACCGTCGGGATCAGCGCACGCCGCAACGAGCGCAGCGTGGTCTTCATTGTGACAGATTCCGGACCTGGAATACCCGCCGACATGAAGGACAAGGTGTTCAACTGGTTCGAAAGCCGCTCGCAGGGCTCGCGTCATCGCGGCGCCGGGCTCGGGCTGTCGCTGGTGCGCTCCTTCGTCGAGCTGCATGGCGGCAAGGTGCAGGTGGATTCGGTCGTCGGCAAAGGCACGGTCGTGATCTGCGATTTCCCGACCGACCAGGCGGCGCATCGCGACGCCGCCGAATGACAGAGCCCACCAAACTCTCCGTCGCGCTTCATAACGAGACGGCCACTGCGCAATTGATGGCCGATCTCGCGCTGCTGGTCGGCCCCGGCGATACCATCACGCTGACCGGCGATCTCGGTGCCGGCAAGACCGCGTCGGCACGCAGCCTGATCCGCTACCTCGCCGGAGACGACGAGCTGGAAGTGCCGAGCCCGACCTTCACGCTGGTGCAGGGCTACGAGCTGCCGGCGTTTGCGGTGATGCACGCCGATCTCTATCGCGTCGAGGACGAGAGCGAGCTCGAGGAGATCGGGCTGTCGCCGCTTCCCGATGCCACGCTGGTGCTGATCGAATGGCCCGAGCGGGCGCCGTCGGCGATGCCTGAAGACCGCATCGACATCGCACTGACACATCGCCCGGCGCTGGGCTCGAACGCGCGCGCCGCCGATATCACCGGCTACGGCAAGGGCGCAGCGATCGTTGCGCGGCTGACGACGCTGCGCGAATTTCTCGACGCCTCAGGCTATATCGACGCCACGCGCAAGCGCATGGCCGGCGACGCCTCGACACGCTCCTATGCGCGCCTGATCCGTGATGACGGCGTCGTCATCCTCATGAACTCGCCGCAACGCCCCGATGGCGCCGCGATCTACAGCGGAAAATCCTACAGCGCCGCGGTGCATCTCGCCGAAAACGTCAGGCCGTTCGTCGCCATCGACGAAGGTCTGCGCGCGGCCGGGGTCTCCGCGCCGAAGATCCACCATTTCGATCTCGACCACGGCTTCCTGATCTCGGAGGATCTCGGCAGCGAGGGCGTGATCGAGGGCGATCCGCCGCGGCCGATCACCGAACGCTATGAAGCGGCGACCGATGTGCTGGCCGTGCTGCACGGCAAGACGTTGCCGGAGACGCTGCCACTGGCGGATCAGACCTACGCCATTCCAGCGTGGAACACCGAGGCACTGCTCATTGAAATTGGCTTGATGCCGGAATGGTATCTGCCCGATCGCAACGCGCCGCTGAGCGATGAGAAGCGTGCGGAATTCTTTGCGATGTGGCGTGAGCTGCTGAAGAAGCCGCTGGCCGCACCGAAGACCTGGATCATCCGCGACTACCACTCGCCGAACCTGATCTGGCTTGCGGAGCGTGACGGCATGGCGCGTGTCGGCGTGATCGACTTCCAGGACACCGTGCTCGGGCCGCACTCCTATGACGTGGTGTCGCTGCTGCAGGACGCGCGCATCGACGTGCCTGAGAGCCTCGAGCTGACGCTGCTGTCGCGCTACATCAAGGCGCGCCGCGCCGAGGACGCGAGCTTCGATGCGGCCGGCTTTGCCGAGCTCTATGCCATCATGTCGGCACAGCGCAACACGCGCCTGCTCGGCACCTTCGCCCGGCTCAACCGCCGCGACGGCAAGCCGCATTATCTGCGCCACCAGCCGCGGATCTGGACCTATCTCCAGCGCTCCCTCGCACATCCCGCGCTGGAGCATCTGCGCGACTGGTATCTCGCCAACGTCCCGCCGCCGCAAAGGCCGCCTGAAACCTGAGCTGGAACCGGTTTACCGGCTGTTAGCCATCCGACCGGTATTATCCCCCCGGGGCAGCCGGATAAAATTGCGGGGCTGGAGCTAGGGCAGATGGCGGTCAAGACAGACCAGCGCGGGAACAGCAGGGTTATTTTCGAGCGCGGGATTTCGGCCCAGATGATGGGCATCGACGGTACCTGGCGGCGCGAATGCACCATGGAAGACGTCTCCGAGAGCGGTGCCAAGCTGACCATCGACGGCTCGGTGGAAGGCCTGCACCTGAAGGAATTTTTTCTCGTCCTGTCGTCCACGGGATTGGCTTATCGGCGCTGTGAACTGGCCTGGGTCAATGGCGACCAGATCGGCGTCAATTTCCTGAAGGTCGGCGACAAGAAGAAAAAGGCGCGTTCCACAGCCGTCGGGGCGTAACGGCAACACACGTCGTACAACCGTCACGGCGGGTGGTTAAGGCCGTTGAGATGCGGTGCGGCCAGGTCCGGTCCGTGCTAGGTTTGCTGCAACGCGAATTTTAGAGGATTCGAGAAGGCCAAGCATGTCCGTCAAACCGACCAGAGCCATGGTGCTCGCCGCAGGGTTCGGCCTGCGCATGCGTCCGCTGACGGATAAGATGCCCAAGCCGATGGTGCCGGTGGCCGGCCAGCCGCTGCTCGACCACGTGCTCGACAAGCTCGGCCGGGCCGGCGTTACCGACGCAGTGGTCAACGTGCACTATCTGCCCGACCAGATCATCGACCACACCGCAACACGCCAGCATCCGCGCGTGACCATCTCGGACGAGCGCGACCAGGTGCTCGGCACCGGCGGCGGCGTGGTCAAGGCGCTTCCACTGCTCGGCGATGCGCCATTCTTCCACGTCAATTCCGACACGCTGTGGATCGACGGCGTACGCTCCAACCTGACGCGGCTCGCGGAAAGTTTCGACCCTGCAAGCATGGACATCCTGCTGCTGATGGCGCCGACCGCGACCAGCATCGGCTATAGCGGCCGCGGCGATTACGGCATGCTGCCCGACGGGAGCCTGCGCAAGCGCAAGGAAAAGGAGATCGTCCCGTTCGTCTATGCGGGCGCCGCCATCCTCTCGCCCAGGATCTTCGAGGGTGCGCCGCAGGGCGAGTTCTCGCTGACGAAGATGTTCGACCGCGCCAATGAGCAGGATCGCCTGCTCGGGCTGCGCCTCGACGGCGTCTGGATGCATGTCGGCACGCCCGACGCGGTCCACGCCGCGGAAGAGGCGTTTCTGGAGAGCGTGGCGTAAGCCAGCCCCGAAGACGGTGCCGCAGGGTGGGCAAAGCGAAGCGTGCCGACGCATTTTTCGTGATCGAGATAGATCGTGGGCACGGCGCTTTGCGCTTTGCCGACCCTACGAAAGCTGTTCTGGCCGCGCGAACAGCGGGGACGATTTCGCTTCGCCCCATGACCATTTGAATCCGCGTCCCTATATTGCCCTGATCCCCGAATCAGGCAGCCCATGCGCGTCTTCAGCGTTCCCCTCTCAGTCCCGTTCCTGCGCACCATCGTCTCGGCCCTGCTCGACGGCAGGCTGATCGAGGGATTCGAAGCGCGCAAGGAACCGGCGCGGCTGGCGGACGCCACGCTCTATCTGCCGACGCGGCGCGCCATGCGCGTCGTCCGCGAGATCTTCCTCGACGAAATGGCGGCGGATGCCGTGGTGCTGCCGCGCATCGTCGCGCTCGGCGACATCGACGAGGACGAACTCGCCTTCGCCGACGAGGGCGAACAGTTTTCCGGCGCAACTCCGCTCGAGATTCCGCCGCGGCTCGGCGAACTCGAGCGGCGGCTGACACTGGCGCAGCTCGTTGCCGCCTGGGCCAAGGGCCCGGTGCTGGCGCCGCTGGTGGTCGGCGGCCCCGCCTCGACGCTGGCGCTGGCCGGCGACCTCGCCCGCCTGATCGACGACATGGTGACGCGCGGCGTCGACTGGAACGCACTCGACGGCCTCGTGCCTGACATGCTCGACCGCTACTGGCAGCACTCGCTCGAATTCCTGCGCATCGCGCGGATCGCCTGGCCCGCTCACCTCACCGAAATCAAGCGGATCGAGCCCGCGGCGCGACGTGACCAGCTGATCGCCGCGGAAGCGAAGCGCCTGACCGCGAATCCGCATGGGCCCGTGATCGCAGCCGGCTCGACCGGCTCGATGCCGGCCACCGCGAAATTCCTGCATGCGGTCGCTTCGTTGCCCCATGGCGCCGTGGTGCTGCCCGGACTCGATACCGATCTCGACGACGATGCCTGGCGCAGCATCGGGGGGTTGCGCGATTCGCTCGGCAAGTTCGCGGAGCATCCGGCGTCAAACCATCCGCAGTATGCCATGCACGCCCTGCTGGATCGCTTCGGCATCAAGCGCAGCGATGTCGAGAGCCTGCAGCCGGCGGCGGACGGCGGCCGCGATCTGCTGGCGTCCGAAGCGATGCGACCTTCAGCCAAGACGGAAGTCTGGCACGACCGGCTGAAACAGCCTGACGTCGCCGCGAAGATATCAGGCGGCATGACAAATCTCGCCGTGGTCGAAGCGCCCAATCCGGAGATGGAAGCGCTCGCGATCGCGATTGCCATGCGCGAGGCGCGGCATCTGGACAAGTCGGCGGCGCTTGTCACGCCCGATCGCGCGCTGGCGCGGCGGGTGATGGCTGCGCTGACCCGATGGGATCTCGCCTTCGACGATTCCGGCGGCGACGTGCTCATGGAAACCTCCGCCGGCGTGTTTGCGCGGCTCGCGGCGGAAGCAGCAACGAAGGGACTGGAGCCGGCGACGCTGCTGGCGATGCTGAAACATCCGCTGTGCCGGCTCGGCCGGCTACCTGGCGCATGGAAGGCGGCGATCGAGGCCCTCGAGCTTGCAGTCTTGCGCGGTACCCGCCCGCCCGCGGGCACCGCCGGTCTCTTGCGCGAGTTCAACCGCTTTCGCGAGGAGCTGGCAAAGCTGTGGCGCAGCGAGGTTTCCGCGCTCCACAAGGCCGAGCCGCGCGCGCGTCTCAAGGCCGAAGATCTCGACCGCATCCAGGCGCTGATCAAAGCGTTGCAGACGGCGCTCGCCCCGATCGAAAGTCTCGCCTCATCAAAGCCGTTCGACTTCGCGGAGCTCGCGCACCGCCATCGCGAGATCATGATCGAGCTGTCGCGCGACGAGCAAGGCATTCCGCTCGCCTTCGAGGAGCGCGAGGGCCTTGCGCTCGCGAGCGCCTTCGACGATCTCCTGCGCGGCGGTACCACCAGCGGGTTGATGGTGACGCTGCCCGACTATGCCGACGTCTTCCAGACCGCGTTCAGCGACCGTGCGGTGCGGCGGCGGGACAAGCCGGGCGCGCGCCTGCAGATCTACGGTCCGCTGGAATCGCGCCTGATGCAGGCCGACCGGATCATCATCGGCGGCCTGATCGAGGGCGTCTGGCCGCCGGCGCCGCGCATCGATCCCTGGCTGAGCCGGCCGATGCGGCACGAGCTTGGCCTGGATCTGCCGGAACGCCGTATCGGCCTCTCCGCGCACGATTTTGCGCAGCTGCTCGGCGGCGATGAAGTGATCCTCACCCATTCCGCCAAGGCCGGCGGCGCACCGGCCGTGGCCTCGCGCTTCCTGCATCGGCTTGAAGCGGTGGCGGGCGACGATCTCTGGAAGGCGGCGATTCGCGCCGGCGAAAAATACGTGCAATTCGCGGGCGCGCTGGATCAACCCGCCAAGGTCGAGCCGGTCAAGCAGCCCGAGCCGCGACCACCGCGGGCAACGCGTCCGCTAAAGATGTCCGTCACCGCGATCGAGGACTGGCTGCGCGACCCCTACACGATCTACGCAAAACACATCCTGCGGCTCGATGCACTCGATCCCGTCGACATGCCGCTGTCGGCCGCCGACCGCGGCTCGGCCATTCATGACGCGCTCGGTGAGTTCACCGAGACTTACGCCGCACATCTGCCTCCCGATCCCGCGCGCGTGCTGCGTGCGATCGGCGAGAAGTATTTTGCGCCGCTGATGGAGCGGCCCGAAGCGCGCGCGCTGTGGTGGCCACGCTTCCAGCGCATCGCGCACTGGTTCAGCGAATGGGAGACCGCGCGGCGCGACGCGATCGAGGCGATCACCGCGGAGACGCGCGGCGAGATCTCGATCAAGCTCGACAATGAGCGCAGCTTCCGCCTCTCCGCCCGCGCCGATCGCATCGAGCGGCGCCAGGGCGGCGGCTACGCCATCCTTGACTACAAGACCGGCCAGCCGCCGACCGGCAAGCAGGTCCGCATGGGCCTGTCGCCGCAGCTCACGCTGGAAGCGGCGATCCTGCGCGAGGGCGGCTTCCCTGATATCGACGCCGGCGCATCCGTGAGCCAGCTCGTCTATGTCCGCCTCAGCGGCAACAATCCGCCCGGCGAAGAACGCATCCTCGAACTCAAATACAAGCAAGGCGACGAGCCGCAGCCGCCTGATACCGCGGCTGCGGAAGCGCGGGCCAAGCTTGAGGCGCTGATCCGCGCCTTCGACGATGAGAACCAGCCCTACACGTCGCTGAATCTGCCGATGTGGACCAACCGCTACGGCGCCTATGACGATCTCGCCCGGATCAAGGAATGGTCCGCGGCCGGCGGATTGGGGATCGAGGAATGGTGAAGCTGCCTCGCCCCATTCCGGATGAAGTGCGCGCGCGACAGGCGCGTGCATCGGACCCGACCGCATCGGCGTTCGTGTCGGCCAATGCCGGCTCGGGCAAGACGCATGTGCTGGTGCAGCGCGTGATCCGCCTGCTGCTGTCAGGCGTGCCGCCGGAAAAGATTCTCTGCATCACCTTCACCAAGGCTGCCGCCGCGAACATGGCCGAGCGCGTGTTCACGACGCTTGGCCATTGGGTCACGCTCGACGATGCCGGGCTCGATGCCGCGATCCGTGCCGTCGGCATCCCGCATCCCAATGCAAAACTGCGCCGCGACGCGCGAAAGCTGTTCGCCTGTGCGCTGGAGACGCCGGGCGGATTGAAGGTGCAGACCATCCACGCGCTCTGCACCCGCTTGCTCCAGCAGTTTCCGTTCGAGGCCAACGTGCCGGCGCGCTTCGCCGTGATGGACGATCGCGACCAGGCCGACATGATGGAGCGCGCCAATCTGAAGGTATTCTTGGAGGCCGCGCGCGATCCGGACAGTGTCACCGGCCGTGCGCTGCTGACCGCAATGGCGAGCGCCGCCGACGTGACCTTCAAGGAAGTCGTGCGCGAGGCGTGTCTGAGCCGTGACCATTTCATGTCCTGGACCGATGAGGCCGGGAACGCCGGCGCGGCGGCTGAACAAATGGCTGCCGTGCTGGGCGTGGACCCGAGCGACCGCATCGAGGACGTCGAGACGGAGATTCTCGATGGACCTTACCTGCCCCGCTCGCGCTGGGACGACATTGCCTTTGCGCTGGAGAACGGCAGCAAGTCCGACAACGACCAGGCCGGCCGTCTCCGCGAGGCGAAAGTGTTCTCCGGCGCAGCACAGGTCGATGCCTATCTGAGCGTTTTCCTCACCGACGAAAAGCTGCCGCGCAAGGCGGTGCTGACCAGGAAGTTCGGCGATGCCAATCCGTCGGTCGCGCGCCTGTTCGAAAACGAAGCGTCGCGGCTGTGTAACCTGATCGAGAAGCGCCGCGCCGTGACCATGCGCGACCGTACCGCAGCCCTCCTGCATATCGCGACCGCCGCCGCCGCAAACTACCGCCGTGAGAAGCAGGAGCGCGGCCTGCTCGATTACGACGACCTCATCGACAAGACCTTGGCGATGCTCAATCGCATTTCGGCGGGCTGGGTGCATTACAAGCTCGATCGGGGCGTCGACCATGTTCTGATCGACGAAGCGCAAGACACAAGCCCGCGGCAATGGGACATCGTCGCGCACATCATCTCGGAATTCACGGCCGGCGAAGGCGCGCGCGAAGGACTGAACCGCACGGTCTTCGCCGTCGGCGACGAGAAGCAATCGATCTTCTCGTTCCAGGGCGCCGACCCGCACGAATTCGACAAGCGCAAGCGCGAGCTGGACCGCAAGTTCACCGCCGCCGGCCTGAAGTTCGATCCGGTCGCCTTCACCTATTCGTTCCGGTCCGGCGCGGAAATCCTGCACTCCGTCGATCACGTGTTCCGCGAGCCGACGATCTATAAAAGCATTCATTCGATCGACATCGGTCACCCCCTGCACAATGCGCTCAGCGATGCCGGCCCGAGTGTCGTTGAACTCTGGGACCTCGCGGAAGCCGACGACCGGCAGGAGATCGAAGGCTGGCGCGCGCCGTTCGACGGCGTCGCCGTCACCAGCCCGGAAGTCAAACTCGCCCGCCGCATCCAGGCCGAGATCAAGCGGCTGGTCGAGAGCGGCACGCAGACGGGACACGCAGGCGAGCGGCGACCGCTGCGTTACGGCGACATGCTGATCCTGGTCCGGCGGCGCGGCAACGCGTTCGACGCCGTGATCCAGGCGCTGAAGCACGCCAACGTGCCCGTGGCCGGCGCCGACCGGCTGAAGCTGACCGAGCACATCGCGATCATCGATCTGATGAACCTTGCCGATGCGCTGCTGCTGCCGCAGGACGATCTCGCGCTGGCGGTGGCGCTGAAGAGCCCGCTGTTCGGCCTCGATGACAACGATCTGTTTCAGCTCGCCCATGACCGCAGGGGATCGCTGCGCCGCGCGCTCGGCGAGCATGCGTCGACCAGCGGGAAGTTCGCGACCGTGCTGCGGCGCCTCGAAGCCTGCGAGATTCGCGCGCGCGAGGAGACGCCGTTTGCCTTCTATGCCTGGCTGCTCGGCGGCGATGGCGGACGCGCGCGCATCCTGCGCCGGCTCGGCCACGAGGCCAATGACGCGCTCGACGAATTTCTGGAGCTCGCGCTGAGTTGCGAGCGCAAGGCGCCGGCTTCGCTGCAAGGCTTCATGGCCTGGCTGCGGTCCGCCGACACCGAGGTGAAGCGCGACATGGAAATCAGCCGCGACGAGGTGCGGGTGATGACGGTGCATGGCGCGAAGGGCCTGGAGGCGTCGGTTGTGTTCATGGTCGACACCACGTCGTCGCCGGCGGATTCGCAGCGCGTGCGGTTGATCCACGTGCCGCGCGGCAACGGCGGCGAGGTCGTGGTCTGGGCCGGCCGCAAGGCCGACGATCCGAAGCCCGTCGCCGAGGCGCGCAAGGCGATGCTCGAGGAGACCGAGGACGAATATCGTCGCCTGCTCTATGTCGCGATGACGCGCGCAGCCGATCGCCTGATCGTCGGCGGCTGCCTGCCCGGCAACATGAGAACAGTCCGCAAGCTAAGCTGGTACGATCTCATCGACACCGGGCTATCCGGTTCGGGCCTCGAGAAGGAGACGATCGAGACGCCACTCGGCAAGGTGACCCGATTCGCCCGGCCCGACGACGCCATGGCGCTGGGCACACCGGCGACGTCAGTCGTTCAAATGGTCACACTGCCGGATTGGTTACGGACGCCAGCGCCGCGCGAGACGGTCGAGGACGATCTCGTTCGCCCCTCCGGTCAGTCTTCCGAGGAAGGCCGCAGCTTGCGATCAGGCGAGTCGGTGCAGTCGCGCGCGCTGGCGCTCCAGCGCGGCACGCTGGTGCACCGGCTGCTGCAATCCCTGCCTGATATCGCCACCGAGCGCCGGCGCGAGGCCGCGCTCGGCTTCATGACCCGCAATGCCTCTGATTGGACCGAGGCCGATCGCATTGCGCTGGCCGACAAGGTACTCGCTCTGATCGCCGAGCCGCGCTTTGCGCCGGTCTTTGCCGCCGGCAGCCGGGCGGAGGTTGCGATCGTCGGCAAGCTCGACCGACCGGGCCGCCCGCCGGCGCTGGTGTCGGGGCAGATCGACCGGCTCGTCGTTGGTCCGGACGAGGTTCTGATCATCGATTTCAAGACCAACCAGACCGCGCCCAAGACCGTGGCTCAGGCGCCCGCCGCCTATGTCAGGCAGCTGGCGCTGTACCGGGCGGTGCTTTCCAGGCTTTATCCCCAAAAGCCCATCCGCGCCGTCCTGCTCTGGACCGAGGCCCTTGAATATATGGAGATTTCAGCCCCCGCGCTGGACGCGGCGCTGGCATCCCTTCATCTCGGTGTGAGCCTCCTTGACCCGGCAAGGGGCCGTTCATAGGTTGACGCCATGATCCCGGGCGCGATTCCCATGCGCGCCGATTCTTTCAACCGAGTGAGGTACTCCAATGGCCGTTGGCAAGGTTTCTGATACGGATTTCGAAGCCGAAGTGCTCAAGGCGAACGGCCCCGTGGTGGTCGATTTCTGGGCCGAGTGGTGTGGCCCCTGCCGCATGATCGCGCCTGCCCTCGACGAGATCGCCGGAGCGATGGGCGACAAGGTCAAGATCGTGAAGCTCAACGTCGATGAGAGCCCGAAGACCGCGTCGAAGTACGGCGTGATGTCGATCCCGACCCTGATGATCTTCAAGGGCGGCGAGATGGCCTCCCGCCAGGTCGGCGCCGCGCCGAAGGCGAAGCTGCAGCAGTGGATCACCTCCGCGGTCTGATCCACCTCGCGACCTCTGATTTTCGAAAACGGCCGGCGCTTCGCCGGCCGTTTAATTTTATCCGCTGGCCTTGGCCTCCGCGAGCCTGACCAGGCTTGCAAGAACTTCAGGAAAATCTGACGCAACGGCCGGACCGATGTCGGCCGCTTGCGGGCCCTGGGCGTCGACGGCGTAAACAATGCGGGTGCGCCCCGGGCCAAGCGGCTCGATGCGATGGGCGACCTTGATGGCGAGATCGCCGACCCGCGTTTCGTCGACGAAGCAGACGTTCTCGCGCACATCGACCAGTTGCGAGCGCAACGCCTCTTCGCCGGGCGGCTTCATCGTAAACCAGGTACCCGCCGTGAATGGTCCGTCAATCGCGATCTGCTCGATACCCGCATTCCAGTTTTTCCAGCCAGGCACGTCGCAAAAGATGCTCCAGATCGTCGCTGCGGATGCGGACGTCTCGATGGCATATTCGTGTCGCCAGACGTTGTCGTCACTCATGGCAAGACCTCCCCTAGCCTCCCCGATCGAGCGAAGCGCAATCCGGGCCATCATCGCCTGTAGCACGAATCCCGGATTGCGCTTCGCTCCATCGGGGCTACGAAGCGACCTCTACTCGATCCATCCCGTCGCCAGCGCATTGGCGCCGAGCGCGCGGATATCGGCGAGCACCGCCTCCAGCGCGAGATAGTTTCCGTGAACGTCGGCAATCGCGGCAAAACGCATTTGGACATTTCTCACGCTATCGTGCCCCGGACACAGCGCAGCGCTCCCGGCGATGCGAAGCATCGTCCGGTGCGGTGCGCTGCAGAGCCGGGGCCCATGTGGCGGCATTCCGTGTCCCGGATCTGCGCTTCGCTTGTCCGGGACACGAGACCGTCTATGCAGGCGGCGTGCCGTTGAGGCCCAGCACGTGGCCGGCGAGATAGAGCGAGCCGGTGATGAGGATGCGCGGCGGCACTTCGTAGGCGAGCTTCGACAGACCTCGCAATGCGGCCTCGATACCGGGTGCGATCTCGACGCGCATGCCGAGGCTGCGGACAGCGTCCGCGAGACGGTCAACCGGCATCGCGTTCTCGGTGTCGGGGATCGGCACCGCGATGATATGACGGGTCAGGCCGGCGAAATTTGCCAGAAACGCCTGCGCGTCCTTGTTGGCCATCATGCCCGCGATCACGACCAGGGGCCGCGACACCCGCTCTTCGAGATCGCCGAGCGCGGCGGCTGCGACACGGCCGCCCTCGGCATTGTGCCCGCCATCGAGCCAGATCTCGGACCCCTGCGGCCCCCAGGCGAGCAACTCGCCCGAGGTCAGACGCTGCATCCGCGCCGGCCATTCGGCCCCGACGATGCCGGCCTCGAACGCCGCCTGGTTGACCTTGAACGTCGGAATCGCGCGCAGCGTTGCAATGGCAAGCCCGGCGTTGTCGAACTGGTGACGGCCGAACAGGCGCGGCGCGGCGAGATCCATCAAGCCGCGCTCGTCGGAATAGACCAGACGCCCGTGCTCGACATTGACGTGCCAGCTTTCGTTGGCGGCAAACAACGGCGCGCGCATGCGCCTGGCCTGCGCTTCGATCACCGCCATCGCTTCGCCCGACTGCTCGGCGCAAATCACGGGCACACCACGCTTGATGATCGCGGCCTTCTCGCCGGCAATCGACGTCAGCGTGTCGCCGAGGAAATCCATATGGTCCATGCTGACGGGCGTGATCACGCAGGCCGCAGGCGTATCGACCACATTGGTCGAATCGAGCCGGCCACCGAGGCCGACTTCGAGCAGCACCGCGTCGGCAGGATTTTGCGCGAACAAGAGGAATGCGGCTGCGGTCTTCAGCTCAAAGACTGTCGCGGGCTCGCCGGCATTGACGCGTTCGACCTCTTCGAGTGCCGCACGCAATTCGTCGTCGGAGACCAGCACGCCGCCGCCGACGCGGCCGATGCGAAAACATTCGTTGATGCGGACGAGATAGGGGGACGTGTAGGCATGGACGCGCAGGCCGGCGGCCTCCAGCGTCGCGCGCAGATAGGCGACCGTCGAGCCCTTGCCGTTGGTGCCGGCGACATGGATCACCGGAGGTAGCTTGCGTTCGGGATGGTCGAGCCGCTCGAGCAGACGCTGCATCCGCTCGAGACCAAGGTCGATACGCTTCTGATGCAGGGCCGACAGCCGCCCGATCAATGCATCGAGCGGCGTCTTTGCGCTGTCAGGGGACGCGCTCACGCGTGGGGCGCAGCCGGCGCCGTCTCAGCGGCCGATACGATCTGCGCGGGGCTGACGACAGGCTGCGTCGGCCTGGACGCATTTTCCTGCGCCGGCGCCTTGGTCAGCAGGCGGCACAGCCGCGCCAGGGTCGGACGCAGCTCGTGGCGATGCACGACCATGTCGACCATGCCGTGCTCCTTCAGGTACTCAGCCCGCTGAAAACCCTCCGGCAATTTCTCGCGGATGGTCTGCTCGATCACGCGCGCGCCGGCGAAACCAATGAGCGCGCCGGGCTCGGCAATCTGGACGTCGCCGAGCATCGCGTAGGATGCGGTGACGCCGCCGGTGGTCGGGTTGGTCAGCACGACGATGTAGGGCTGTTTTGCCTCACGGAGCATCTGCACCGCGACCGTGGTGCGCGGCATCTGCATCAGCGACAGGATGCCTTCCTGCATGCGCGCGCCGCCGGAGGCGGCGAACACGATGAACGGCGACTTCTTCTCGACCGCAAGCTCGAGCCCACGCACCAGGGCTTCGCCTGCGGCCATGCCGAGCGAGCCGCCCATGAAATCGAAATCCTGCACGGCGACGACGATGCCAGCGCCTTCGAGCTTGCCATAGCCGACCTTGACCGCGTCATTCAGATTGGTGCGGGCGCGCGCATCCTTGATGCGATCGACGTACTTCTTCTCGTCGCGGAACTTCAGCGGATCAGGCGTGACGTCGGGCAAGGCCACGTCGAACCAGGTCTCGTTGTCGAAGATCGACTTCAGCCGCGCCACTGCGCCCATGCGCATGTGGTAGTTCGAGCCGGGGATGACGAACTGGTTGGCCTCGACGTCCTTGTAGAACACGAGCTGTCCGGAATCCGGGCACTTGATCCACAGATTCTCCGGCGTCTCCCGCCGCAGCATGTTGCGGATCTTCGGCCGGACCACATTGGTAAGCCAGTTCATGGTTTGCTCCGATGTGCGAGCCCCCAAGGGATCGCCTGAAGGGATATATGGCGGCCGGGCCGTTGCCCGGCAAGCCGCCGTGTCGCCCGCTCGATAAGCGGAATTATGGCCTATTCGGCCGCCTGTTTCGCGCCCTTGACGCCCTGGGCCAGGGCGGCGGTCAGCTCGGCCACGGCGTTAACGGTTTTAGCGGTTGCGCGCCCCTCGCCGTCGAGGCTGTTCCTGAGTGCATCGACCAGCGCGGTGCCGACCACCGAACCATCGGCCTTTTCAGCAATGGCGCGCGCCGCCTCCGGCGTGCGGATGCCAAAACCAACGCAGATCGGCAGCCTGGTGTGCCGCTTGATGCGCGCGACGGCTTCACCGACGACATTCGCGTCCGCTGCCGCTGCACCGGTGATGCCGGCGATCGAGACGTAATAGACAAAGCCTGACGTGTTCGCGAGCACCGCGGGCAGGCGCTTGTCGTCGGTGGTCGGGGTCGCGAGGCGAATGAAGTTCAGCCCGGCCTTCAACGCGGGAATGCAGAGCTCGTCGTCTTCCTCCGGCGGCAAATCGACGATGATCAAGCCGTCAACGCCTGATGTCTTGGCATCCGTCAAAAACTTGTCGACACCATAGATGTAGATCGGATTGTAATAGCCCATCAGGACCAGCGGCGTGAAATTGTCGTGCTTGCGGAAGTCGCGCACGAGATCGAGCGTCTTCTTCAAGGTCATGCCGACCTTGAGCGCGCGGAGCCCGGCGGCCTGGATCGACGGACCATCCGCCATCGGATCGGTGAAGGGAATGCCGAGTTCGATGACATCGGCGCCTGACTTCGAGAGCGCCTTGACGATCTCGAGCGACGTCGCCGGATCGGGATCGCCGGCCATCACATAGGTGACGAAGGCCGAACGGCCCTGCTTCTTCAGCTCGGCGAAACGGGTGTCGATACGCGTGGTCACTTGGTCTTGCCCTTCAGGATGTCGCCGACCTGCGGGACGTCCTTGTCGCCGCGGCCGGAGAGATTGACGACCATCAGGTGGTCCTTCGGCCGCTTCGGCGCGAGCTCCATCACCTTGGCGATGGCATGCGCGGGTTCGAGCGCGGGGATGATGCCTTCGAGCTTCGAGAGCAGCTGGAACGCGGCGAGTGCCTCGTCATCAGTTGCGGAGAGATAGTTGACGCGGCCGATCTCGTGCAGCCAGGAATGCTCGGGGCCGATGCCGGGATAATCGAGGCCCGCCGAGATCGAATGCGCGTCCTGGATCTGGCCGTCGGCATCCATCAAAAGATACGTGCGATTGCCGTGCAGCACGCCAGGGCGACCGCCCGCGATCGAAGCGGCATGCAATTGCGTGAGCCCATGGCCTGCGGCCTCGACGCCAAAGATCTCGACCGAGGAATCGTCGAGGAAGGGATGGAACAGGCCCATCGCGTTCGAACCGCCGCCGATGCAGGCGACCAGCGAATCCGGCAGGCGTCCCTCGATCTCCTGCATCTGCGTCCTGGTCTCGTTGCCGATGATCGACTGGAAGTCGCGCACCAGCGTCGGATAGGGATGCGGGCCCGCCACCGTGCCGATGCAGTAGAAGGTGTTGTGCACGTTGGTGACCCAGTCACGCAGCGCCTCGTTCATCGCGTCCTTCAGCGTACGCGTGCCCGACTGCACGGGGACAACGGTTGCGCCCAGCATCTCCATGCGGATGACATTGGGCTGCTGCCGCTCGACGTCGACGGCGCCCATATAGACGACGCATTCGAGGCCGAAGCGCGCGCACAGCGTCGCGGTGGCGACACCGTGCTGGCCGGCGCCGGTCTCGGCGATGATGCGCTTCTTGCCCATGCGCCGCGCCAGCATGATCTGGCCGAGCACATTGTTCACCTTGTGCGAACCGGTGTGGTTGAGCTCTTCGCGCTTGAGGTAAATCTTGGCGCCGCCGAGATGCTCGGTCAGGCGTTCGGCGAAATAGAGCGGCGAGGGACGGCCGACATAGTTCTTGAGATAGCCGTTCATCTCGGCCTGGAACGCCGGATCGGCCTTGGCCGCGGTGTAGGCCTTCTCCAGATCGAGGATCAGCGGCATCAGGGTTTCGGCGACGAAGCGTCCGCCGAAAATGCCGAAATGACCGCGCTCGTCGGGCCCGCTGCGATAGGAATTTGGTTTGGCGATGTTCATCGAACGCTCAACTCTTGAGTGGCGCGCGCGGCGCGAATGAAGGCTTTGATCAGCTCCGGGTCCTTGATGCCAGGAGCGCTCTCGATACCCGAGGACACATCGACGCCGCCGGCGCGGGTGACTCGCAGGGCTTCGGCGACGTTGTCGGCGTGAAGCCCACCCGAGACCATGTAAGGCAATTTCAGATCGAGATTTTCGAGCAGGTGCCAGTCGAAGGGAGCCCCCAAGCCGCCGGGGCGGGTCGCATCCTTTGGCGCACGCGCGTCGAACAGGATGCGGTCGGCGACCGCGGCATAGCCCGGCAGCACGGCAAGATCAGCCGCAGTTGCGACTGGCACCGCCTTCATCACCGGGCGGCCGAACCGCAGCTTGATGTCGCGCAGCCGCGCCACGCTCTCCTGGCCGTGGAGCTGGAAGATGTCAGGCGACAGCGCGTCCATGATGTTATCGAGCGTGGCATCGTCGGCATCGACCGTGAGCGCCACCTTGACTGCACGCCGCTTCACCTGCCGGCCGAGATCGCGCCCGGACTCCAGCGACACATGTCGCGGCGACGGCGGGAAGAACACGAACCCCACCATGTCGGCGCCCGCGTCGAGCGCCGTTTCGAGCGTCTCGGACGTGGACAGGCCACAGATTTTGACGAGCAGGGACATGGTCTCAAAGCAAATGGAGGCCGCCAGCGGCGGCCGGAAAACGGGCTTTTCGGTCGGGGCCGCTTCTACAACGTCGCGCGCTGCTTGTCTCGCCCGACCGGCCCGTAAAGACCCACTCCTGATGGCACCGGGAGGCGGTGCGAATCCGGCCTTGATGCTGCCGCCTGGGCCCGCAAATCGGCCAATTCCAGCCGGGCGGCCCGGGCATCCGCTTCCTGGCGCCGCGCGGCGCGCCGCCAGTGCCGTTGGCCGAACCAGACGGCACAGCCGCCGGCAACGACACCAAAGGCAGCCACCAGGATCAGCAGCAGGAAAAGCGGCATGGTGACTGACAGGGCCGGATCGGCCGCCATGAAGGGATCGAAGGAAACGGTGACGAAATGCCGGTTGGCCACCGCGAAGGTCACCAGGATCAGGCCCAGCGGAATCACGATCAGCGCGGTCAGGAACTTTCGCATCGCGATCGCTCGTCTTGAATCAAGCATGCTGCCGCATCATGCGGCCGTTCGGTTAAGCCCGGACGACAGACTTAATCGGGGGCGCCCGGATCCGGATGGTCCCGATTCAGCCGCTCACGCATTTCCTTGCCGGTCTTGAAGAACGGAACGCTCTTCTGATCGACGGGGACATGGGCGCCGGTGCGCGGATTGCGCCCTGCACGTGCAGGGCGATGCTTGACCGAGAAAGCACCGAAGCCGCGCAGCTCGACGCGGTCACCGCGCGCGAGGGCCGCTACGATCTCTTCGAGAATCGCATTCACAATGTTCTCGACATCCCGCTGGTACAGATGCGGGTTGTGCTCGGCGATACGCTGAACAAGTTCGGATTTGATCATCGAGAGATAGGACCCGGGAGCGTGCGGATGACCATTTCCGTGAAAATACCGTGATCTGTCAAGACGCTAAATGAAGGTTGAGCGTCGGGAAAATGCGTGACAATTGCCGAAAAAGCAGGCTGCAAGCCTACCCGCCATGCGGGAAAAAGGTCTTCAACTCGCTTAGTTCCATGCGTTTCCGGTCAATTCGATGCAGCCGGTTGCCACAGGGCCAGCATTCCATCCAGGCCTGCGCGATCAACTGCCTGCGCGACGCCGGTTTGCTCGATCTGATGCGCAATTGCGCTGAATCCAAGCGCTTCCAGCGTCACTGAGGCCGCCGTCTTGAGGAACGTCAGGTCGCCAAAGCGCGGCTCGAGCTTGTAATCGCGCACCGAAAGACCCTTCTTGACGCCCTTCTGCTCCTCGAGCCAAGTCACGGCGGTTTTCTCGTCGCCGAGCTGATCGATCAGCTTGAGATCGATCGCCTGGCGGCCGGTGAAGACGCGGCCGTCGACCACTTTTTCGAGCTGCGTGTCATCCATGCCACGGCGCTGCTTCACCAGATCCTTGAACCAGGCATAGGAATCCTTCACGAGCGCATCCAGCGCGGCCCGCGCCTCGGGGCTGGTCGGCTCAAAACCATTGGGCGCGGCCTTTAGCGGCGTTGACTTCACTTCCTCGACCTTGACGCCGATGGTCTTCAAAAGCTCGCTGAAATTGGGAAACTGGAACAGCACGCCGATCGAGCCGACCAGCGAGCTCTGCTGGGCGATGATATGGTCGCTCGCGATCGCGGTGATGTAGCCGCCGGATGCCGCAAGACCTTCGACCACGACGACCAGCGGCTTCTTCGCCTTCAGGCGCGTGAGCGAGTCGTACAACTGCTCGGAGCCGGCAGTGGTGCCGCCGGGCGAATTGATGTGAACGATGACGGCCGCTGCCTGCGAATTCTCCAGCCGCTCCAGCGCGTGCGTCCGCTCGGAATCGCTGCGGATCAGGCCGTCGATCTGCACCCGCGCGATCGCGCCTGATGAGGCAAAGGTGCCGCGCGCACCGGGTGTCGCGATCAGCGCAAAGCCCGCGATCGCAGCGATCGCGATCAGCGCGGCCATCACGCGCCAGAACGTCAGCTTGCGGCGGATCCGGCGGCGATCGACGATGATGTCCGAATCGAGCGACATCTAGATATCTCCAAATGAAAGGCCGCCGGCGTTGTGCCGTCACATTGTGACCAATGCCTTGTCTGGATACATCAATTGCGGCGCAATTTGAAGAAAACAAGACTGTGAACAGGTAGCGTCGCAGCCCGGATTTCGCTCGGCTCCATCAGAGCTACAGACAAAAACAAAAAAGCCCCGGCTCGCGCCGGGGCTTTGATGTCAGCAAAACCTGCGTTTCGCTTACTTGCTGTCGCGGTTCTTGAGCGCGGTGCCCAGGATGTCGCCGAGCGTCGCACCCGAATCCGAGGAGCCGTACTGCGCGATGGCTTCCTTCTCTTCGGCAACTTCGAGCGCCTTGATCGACACCTGGACCTTGCGGGCCTTCTTGTCGAACTGGATCACGCGAGCATCGACCTTCTCGCCGACGGCGAAGCGTTCGGCGCGCTGGTCGTTGCGATCACGGGCAAGCTCCGAGCGCTTCACGAAGGTGGTGAAGTCGGTACCGGTGATCTTCACCTCGATGCCGCTTTCCTTCACTTCGAGCACTTCGCAGGTCACGACCGCGCCCTTCTTGACATCGCCCGGCTCGGCGAAGGGGTCGCCTTCGAGCTGCTTGATGCCGAGCGAGATGCGCTCCTTCTCGACGTCCACATCGAGCACCACGGCCTTCACCATGTCGCCCTTCTTGTAGTTGTCGATCACCTGCTCGCCCGGAAGCTTCCAGTCGAGGTCGGACAGATGGACCATGCCGTCGACGTCGCCCTCGAGGCCCAGGAACAGACCGAACTCGGTCTTGTTCTTGACTTCGCCCTCGACCGTCGAACCGGTCGGGTGACCTTCGACGAAGACCTCCCACGGGTTGCGCATGGTCTGCTTGAGGCCGAGCGAGATGCGGCGCTTGACGGAATCGACTTCCAGCACCTGCACGTCGACTTCCTGCGAGGTCGACACGATCTTGCCGGGGTGCATGTTCTTCTTGGTCCACGACATCTCGGAGACGTGGATCAGGCCTTCGATGCCCGGCTCGAGCTCGACGAACGCACCGTAGTCGGTGATGTTGGTGACGCGGCCGGTGAAGCGGGCACCCAGCGGGTACTTGGCTTCGATGCCCTGCCACGGATCGTCCAGCAGCTGCTTCATGCCCAGCGAGATGCGGTGCGTCTCGTGGTTGATCTTGATGATCTTGACCTTCACGGTCTGGCCGATCGAGAGCACCTCGGTCGGGTGGTTGACGCGGCGCCACGCGATGTCGGTGACGTGCAGCAGGCCGTCGATGCCGCCGAGATCAACGAACGCACCGTAATCGGTGATGTTCTTGACCACGCCGTCGATGACCTGACCCTCTTCGAGGTTCTGCACCAGCTCCTGGCGCTGCTCGGCGCGGGTCTCTTCGAGAACCGTGCGGCGGGACACGACGATGTTGCCGCGGCGGCGGTCCATCTTGAGGATCTGGAACGGCTGCGCGTTGTTCATCAGCGGCGCAACGTCGCGGATCGGACGGATGTCGACCTGCGAACGCGGCAGGAAGGCAACGGCACCGTCGAGGTCGACCGTGAAGCCGCCCTTGACCTGGTTGAAGATGACGCCCGTGACCTTCTCGTTGTTCTGGAACGCCTTCTCCAGCTTGCCCCAGCTCTCTTCGCGGCGCGCCTTGTCGCGCGACAGCACGGCTTCACCGAGGGCGTTTTCGATGCGATCGAGGAACACTTCGACCTCGTCGCCGACCTTGATCTCGCTCTCACGGCCGGGGCCGGAAAATTCGCGCAGCGCAACGCGGCCTTCGGTCTTCAGGCCGACGTCGATGACGGCCATGTCCTTTTCAATTGCAACCACCTTGCCCTTGACGACCGAGCTCTCCTGCAGGTTGCCACCTGCGAAGGACTCGTCGAGCATCGCGGCGAAATCGTCGCGCGACGGGCTATAGGTATCAGCGGAAGTCGAAGCCATTTGTTCTCCAGTTGCGGATGTCTTGCCGGCCGTTGGGTTCATGGGCGTATCGCGCGCGCAGTGTCGGAAGGTCCGCAAGACCTTCGAGCGACCGCTCGCTGCTCCGATCTTGCGACCGAAACAGCGGAAGCGGGCCGGCTGGGCCCGCACGTTCGAGACGTTGAAATCTTTTGTCCGGAGCCTCGATCGCGTCGGCCCCGAAACAGGGACCGAGAGTATCGACCTCAAAGAGCGGGAGCGGGCGCTTCCTCCAATGACGGCAGCGGCTTAACCCCGCGACCGGCCCGCTCGGACGGCCTCGATAATGTCGATGGCGGCCCGGACGCCGCCTTCTATATCCAGTTGGGAGTTATCAAGCAAGTAAGCATCCGCGGCCGGTTTCAGCGGCGCAATCGGCCTGTTCTTGTCCCGTTCGTCGCGCCGGATGATGTCGGCGAGCACGGCCGCCTCATCCGCCTCCTCACCCCGCGCCTTGGCCTCCATGGTGCGGCGGCGGGCGCGGACTTTGGGATCGGCGACGACGAAAATCTTCACGTCGGCATCGGGGCAGATCACGGTTCCGATGTCCCGGCCGTCGAGCACCGCGCCGGGCGGGTCGGCGGCGAATTGCCGCTGGAAGTTGACCAGGACCTCACGAACCCTGGGGATCGCCGACACGATGGAGGCTCCTTCACCCGCCTCCTGGGTCTTCAGGGCAGGATTGCCGAACTTTTCGGGATCGAGTTCCAGCGCAGCCGCGACCGCGGCGGCCTCGTCCCGAAGGTCTTGGCCCGACTGCATCAGGGCGTAGGCGACCGCGCGATAGATCACGCCGGTATCGAGGTGACGATAGCCGTAATGATGGGCGAGCCGCTTGCCGAGCGTGCCCTTGCCCGAGGCCGCAGGACCGTCGATGGCGATGATCATGAAAACTCGGCCCCAAGCGAACGCATCATCGGAATGAAATCCGGAAAGCTGGTGGCGATGAAGGCGGTATCGTCGACCGTCACCGGCTGATCGGAGGCACAGCCCATCACCAGCGCGGACATGGCGATGCGGTGATCCATATGGGTGGCGACAGTGCCGCCGCCGGGGACATGACCGCGGCCCTCGACGATCAGATCGTCGCCGGAGACCGTGACCTGCACGCCGTTGACGCGGAGCATCGCGGCCGTGGCCTCGAGCCGGTCGGATTCCTTGACGCGCAGCTCATGCAGGCCGCGCATGATGGTCGTGCCTTCGGCGAAGGACGCCGCGACCGCCAGCACCAGATATTCGTCGATCATCGACGGCGCGCGCTCCGGCGGCACCTCGACGCCGCGCAGCTTTGACGCGCGCACGCGCAGTTGCGCCATCGGCTCGCCGGCGTCGCCGCGCACCTCGCTTTCCTCGATGGACGCGCCCATCTCACGCAGCGTCGTGAAAAGGCCGGTGCGCAGGGGATTGGTCATCACGTCGGACAGAACGATGTCGGAGCCTTCAACGATCAGCGCTGCAACGACGGGAAATGCCGCGGATGAGGGATCGGCAGGCACGATGACGGTGGCGCCATGCAGCTCAGGCTGGCCCGCCAGCGTGATGCGGCGGCCGTGAGTCCCTTCGGCCACCGAGGTGATGTCGGCGCCGAAATGCTTCAGCATCAGCTCGGTGTGGTCGCGGCTGGCTTCGCTCTCGATCACGGTCGTGGTGCCCGGCGCGGACAGGCCCGCCAGCAGCACCGCCGACTTGATCTGGGCCGAGGCGACCGGAGTCTTGTAGGTGATCGGCAGCGGATCGCGCGCGCCTTGAACGGCCAGCGGTAGCCGGCCGCCCTCGCCGCCGGACACGACCTTGGCGCCCATTTTCTCGAGCGGATCGAGGATCCGGCGCATCGGGCGGCTGCGCAGCGAGGCATCGCCGTCGAACACCGCCGAGATCGGGCAGCCGGCGACGGCGCCCATCACGAGCCGGCAGCCGGTACCGGAGTTGCCGAAATCGAGCGGAGCCTTGGGCTGGGCGAAGCCGCCGACGCCCACGCCCTGCACGTTCCAGGCAAAATCACCGGTGCGCTCGACCTTGGCGCCGAGGGCCTGCATGGATTTGGCGGTGTTGAGGACGTCCTCGCCCTCGAGGAGACCCGTGATCCGCGTCTCGCCGACCGCCAGCGCACCCAGGATGAGGGCGCGGTGGGAGATCGACTTGTCCCCGGGCACCCGTACTTTTCCGGTCAGGGGGCCGCTTGAGCGCGACTTCAACGGTGTCGGCTTGTCGGAATGGGTCAAGATTGTGTCCTTGGATGCGCCCGAACAGGCTGCGGGCAGGTACCACATGGTCTCCCCGCCGTCACGGGCATGTCTTTCTCTCGTAATGCGCTATTGACAGCGGGCCGCCAACTAGCCAAGTGAAACACCGCTTTTCAGACATTCCCAGGATTCCTCTGCCGTGGCCAAGTCCGAACTCGGAACCAAACGTATTTGCCCGACCACGGGCAAGAAATTCTACGACCTCAACAAGAATCCGGTGATCTCGCCCTATACCGGCGAGGTCGTGCCGATCGCGCCGGTGGCACCGGCTCGCGCCTCCCGCGGCGCCGAGGCGCGCCACGCCGCAGCTGCGGACACCACGCCGGAGCCCGCGGAAGTCGAGGAGGTCTCGCTTGAGGAGGCCGATGCCGAGGAAAACACCGGCAAGGTTAAGGCCGTTGTCCCCGAATCCGAGGACGATATCGAGGTCGACGAGACGCTCGACGACGACGATGACGATGATTCGACCTTCATTGCCGACGAAGAAGAGGGCGATGAGGACGTGACCGACATCATTGGTGATGTCGGAGGTGATGAAGAGACTTGAGATCAACCCTGATCTGTGAAAAAGGGTGCACCGCGCGAGTCGGAAGGCTCGCCGGTCGGGAGTGATCCCCCAGGATCATCCCAAGAGTTAAGGGGCCATAGCTCAGCTGGGAGAGCGCTTGCATGGCATGCAAGAGGTCGGCGGTTCGATCCCGCCTGGCTCCACCACGCTTCGCCCTTCGGGCTACGCGTGGCGCAGCCACGAGGAGCCTGAAGGGCAAAGCGTGGTGTCCGGCGAAGCCCAAAGGGCGAAGACGGACCGATGAGTCCCCCTCACCAACGACTACCCAGGCGATAACCGTCAATGTGGTACGTCTACATTCTCCGCAGCACCGAATTTCCCGATCAGGAATATGTTGGCGTTACGGAGGATTTGAATCGGCGGATTCTGGAGCACAATGCAGGCAAATCCAAGCATACGGCCAAGTTCAAGCCCTGGAAGCTGATCTGGTACTGCGCCTTCTCCGACAAGCATAAAGCGCTCGAGTTCGAGGCGTATCTCAAGTCGCACTCCGGCCGAGCTTTCACGAAAAAGCGGTTGTCTTAGGGGAGTCCCTACTCCCCGATCACCGCATTCAGCCGATCCCTCAGCGCGACGATCTCGTCTTTCATCGCGACCAGTTCCGACACCGAGCAATCCGACGCCGCCAGGATCGATTGCGGCACGCTACGCGCCTTCTCCTTCAGGGCATGGCCCTGCGGGGTCAGCGCGATCAGCACCTGGCGCTCGTCCTCGCTGGAGCGCGAGCGTTTGACCAGATGGGCGGCCTCGAGGCGTTTGAGCAGCGGCGTCAGCGTGCCCGAATCGAGAAACAGCTTCTCGCCGATGTCCTTGAGCGGCACGTCGTCGCGCTCCCACAACACCAGCATCACCAGATATTGCGGATAGGTCAGGCCGAGCCGGTCGAGCAGCGGCTTGTAGACGCGGTTGAAGGCGTGCGCGGCCGAATAGACTGCGAAGCAGATCTGGTTGTCGAGCCGTTGCGGATCGAGCGTCGATGGTTTCCGGGCCATGAAGAATCTCACGATATTGATGCGCATTGTGGGACCGGGCGGACCTGTATTCAATTGCGAACAATTAAATGTGAGGCATGCAAATTTCAATTGCGCACAATCTAATTGTTTGCGATACAGGTGTCACCCCAACTCGAAGCCCCAAGGGAGACGAAAATGTCCGTGAACGTTCTCTACAAGACCAGCGCGAAGGCCACCGGCGGCCGTGACGGCCATGCCGCGACCCTCGATGGCGCGCTCGACGTCAAGCTCACCACGCCGAAGGAACTCGGCGGTGGCGGCGGCGCCGGCAACAATCCCGAGCAGCTGTTTGCGGCCGGCTATGCCGCCTGCTTCATCGGCGCGATGAAGTTCGTGTCCTCGCAGGGCGGCCCGAAGGTTCCCGCCGACGCCTCCGTGACCTCGACCGTCGGCATCGGGCCGCGCTCGGCCGGCGGTTTCGGCCTCGACATCGATCTGGCCGTCTCGCTGCCGGGCCTGTCCCGCGCGGATGCCGAGGCGCTGGTCGAGAAGGCACACCAAGTGTGCCCATACTCCAACGCGACGCGCGGCAATGTCGACGTTCGCCTGACGATCGTCTGATCGAAAGTGCGGATTGGCTGGCCCGGGATCCCCCCCGGGCCGGCCGCTGCAGTTCGATTTGCCGTGCCGCGGGACTGCGCGGCGGCGGCGCATGCGGCCCTACCCAGCGAGCCATTGCTGGCGCGCACGAACCTCGCTAGGCCTGTGGTCAAACTCGACACAGGGGAAGCGAAGGCATGACTGAAGCCGTTTTGGGCGCAATGAGCGGACTGCGCGTGATCGACCTCACGCGCGTGCTCGGCGGTCCCTATTGCACCCAGATCCTTGCCGACCATGGCGCCGACGTGATCAAGGTCGAGCCACCCGCCGGTGACGAGGTGCGCGACTGGGGTCCTCCCTTCCACGACGAAGACGCGGCCTATTTCATCGGCATCAACAGAAACAAGCGCTCGATCGGCCTCGACCTCGCTTCCGAAGGCGGCCGCATCGTGCTGCTCAAGATGCTGGAGACGGCCGACGTCCTGATCGAGAATTTCAAGCCGGGCACGCTGGAGAAATGGGGCATCGGCAACGATGTGCTCAGCCAGAAATATCCGCGCCTGGTGCATTGCCGGATCTGCGGCTTCGGCGCCGACGGCCCGCGCGGCGGCAATCCCGGCTATGACGCCATCATCCAGGCCATGACCGGCATGATTGCCGCGACCGGATCGCCCGAGAGCGGCCCGATGCGGATCGGCGTGCCCCTGGTCGACATCACCACCGGACTTTATGCGGCGATCGGCATCCTGATGGCGCTGTCCGAGCGGCAACGCTCGGGCAAGGGCCAGTTCCTGGAGACCACGCTGTACGAAACCGGCCTCGCCATCATGCATCCGCACACCGCGAATTATTTCATGCATGGCAAGCCGCCCGGGTTGACCGGCAACGAGCATCCGAACCTCGTGCCCTACGCGATCTTTCCGACCAGGACCGACGACATCTTCATCGGCGTCGGCAATGACGGCACCTTCCGCAAGCTCGCCAAGGAGATCGGCAAGCCCGAGCTCGGCACCGATCCACGCTTTGCCCGCAACAAGGACCGCATCGCCAATCGCGAGGCCTTGCGCGCCGAGTTGGCCGCGGTGTTCAGCCAGCACGAGGCCGAGCCGCTGTGCAATCGCCTGCTCGCCGCAGGCCTGCCCGCGGGTCCCGTGCAGAAGATCGACCAGGCGCTGACCAACGCCCACACAGTCGCCCGCGGCGACGTCATCGAGAAAGACTGGTACAAGGGCGTGGCCTCGCCGATCCGGCTCGATCGCAGCAAGCCGAGCCTGCGCCGCCTGCCGCCGAAGTTCAGCCAGCACTCCCAGGAGGTGCTGGGCGAGTTCGGCTACTCAAAGGCGGAGATCGACGCGATGGTTGCGAAGGGCGTGGTCTGCGGGCCCGAGCGCAAGCGCTAGGGCTCTCGCCTCCTCACCCGGGAAATGCCGCAGTGCGGCGCGGGCACGCATGTGCACCGCGAACGGAGCAGGCTGCCCGCGGCGCGTTCGCCTATTTGCTGGCTTCCCTTTTCCAGCGCTTGCCGCTTTCGTTTCGGCCGCTTACACAGTCATGTGAACGTCATATGGCGCTGCTAGCGCAAGCGCTTCTTTTTGACGGCCAAGAGACGGCCAAGGGAGGTTACTTGATGGCTCTTCGACATTTTGGAGCGGTTGCCGCATTTGCGGTCACGGTTGGCATGACGGCCTCGCCGGCACTGGCCGTGACTGAAATCCAGTGGTGGCACGCGATGACGGGCGCGAACAACGACGTCATCGTCAAGCTCGCCAACGACTTCAACGCGTCGCAGAGCGACTACAAGGTCGTCCCGACCTACAAGGGCAGCTATCCCGACACCATGAACGCCGGCATCGCGGCCTTCCGCGCCGGCAACGCCCCGCACATCATGCAGGTGTTCGAAGTCGGCACCGCGACCATGATGGCCGCGACCGGCGCCGTGAAGCCCGTCTACAAGCTGATGGCCGACGCCGGCGAGAAGTTCGACCCGAAGGCCTATCTGTCCGCGATCACCGGCTACTATTCGACCTCGAAGGGCGAGATGCTGTCGTTCCCCTTCAACTCGTCGTCGACCGTCATGTGGGTCAACCTCGACGAGCTGAAGAAGGTCAACGCCCAGATCCCGAAGACCTGGCCCGAAGTGTTCGAGGTCGCCAAGAAGCTGCACGACAACGGCCATCCGACCTGCGGCTTCTCCAACTCCTGGGTCACCTGGGTCAATCTCGAGCAGCTCTCCGCCTGGCACAACGTGCCGCTCGCGAGCAAGGCGAACGGTCTCGACGGCTTCGACACCAAGCTCGAGTTCAACGCGCCGCTACAGATCAGGCATCTCGAGAAGCTGGTCGAGCTCCAGAAGGACAAGACCTACGACTACGCCGGCCGCACCAACCAGGGCGAAGGCCGCTTCACCTCGGGCGAGTGCGCGATCTACCTGACCTCGTCGGCCTTCTTCGGCAACGTCAAGGCGCAGGCCAAGTTCAACTTCACCGCCGCGCCGATGCCGTATTACCCCGACGTCAAGGGCGCACCGCAGAACTCGATCATCGGCGGCGCTTCGCTGTGGGTCATGGGCGGCAAGTCGGCCGACGAGTACAAGGGCGTGGCCAAATTCCTGACCTTCCTCTCCGATACCGATCGTCAGGTCTACATCCACAAGGCCTCGGGCTATCTTCCGATCACCAAGGCGGCCTATGCCAAGGCCAAGGAAGAGGGCTTCTACAAGGACCAGCCCTATCTCGAGACCCCGCTGCTCGAGCTGACCAACAAGGAGCCGACCGAGAATTCGCGCGGCCTGCGCCTTGGCAACATGGTCCAGCTGCGTGACGTCTGGTCGGAAGAGATCGAACAGGCGCTGGCCGGCAAGAAGACCGCCAAGCAGGCCCTCGACGCTTCGGTCGAGCGCGGCAACACGATGCTGCGCCAGTTCGAAAAGACCGCCGTAAAATAAGGCGAAGGCACCGGCGGGCCCACTACAGCGGCCCGCCGGCGCTCCCTCATCATGCAAAAGCAAGCCATCTTCCGATCAAAGCTGCTGCCCTATGCGCTCGTTGCGCCGCAACTCGCGATCGTTCTGATTTTCTTCTACTGGCCGGCCTTGCAGGCCGTCATCCAGTCCTTTCTGCTCCAGGACGCTTTCGGTCTCTCGACGAGCTTCGTCTGGTTCGACAATTACGTCGAGCTGTTCCGTGACCCCGCCTATTTCGAGACGATCGTCCGGACCTTCTTCTTCTCGTTTGCGATCGCGGCCTCCTCGCTCTCGGTCGCGCTGCTGCTCGCGGTGATGGCGGACAAACCCCTGCGCGGCGGTGCGGTGTATCGCACGCTGCTGATCTGGCCCTACGCCGTGGCGCCGCCCGTGGTCGGCGTGCTCTGGGTGTTCATGCTGCATCCCTCGCTGGGCGTGCTCACGCGCTATCTGCGCGCCGCCGGCATCGAATGGAATCCACTGCTCGACGGCGGCCAGGCCGCGACGCTGGTCATCATCGCCGCCGCCTGGAAGCAGATCTCCTATAATTTCCTGTTCTTCCTCGCAGGGCTCGCGGCCATTCCGAAGAGCGTGCTCGAAGCCGCCGCGATCGACGGCGCGCGCCCGATGCGCCGGTTCTGGACCGTGACCTTCCCGCTGCTGTCGCCGACCATCTTCTTCCTGCTGGTCATCAACATCGTCTACGCCTTCTTCGACACGTTCGGCATCATCGACACCATGACGCGCGGCGGTCCCGGCAAGTCGACGGAGACGCTGGTCTACAAGGTCTATAATGACGGCCTGATCGGCGGGAACCTCGGCAGCTCCGCGGCACAATCGGTCATCCTGATGATCATGGTCATCGTGCTGACCGGAATCCAGTTCCGCTTCGTCGAACGCAAGGTGACCTACTGATGGTCGAGCAAGAGGGCTTTCGACGTTACGTCGCCCACATCATCCTCTGGATCGGGATCGCGATCGTCGCCTTCCCGGTCTACGTCGCCTTCGTCGCCTCGACCCAGGACAACGCGCTGATCGCCAACGGCCAGATGTCGCTGCTGCCCGGCGGCCATTTCTTCGAGGTCTACTACCAGACCATCTTCGTCGGCACGAGCGGCTCGACCCGCGAGCCCGTCGCCAACATGATGCTGAACTCGCTGATCATGGCGCTGCTGATCGCGGTCGGCAAGATCGCGATCTCGATCATCTCGGCCTATGGCATCGTCTATTTCCGCTTTCCGTTCCGGATGCCGATCTTCTGGCTCATCTTCATCACGCTGATGCTGCCGGTCGAGGTGCGCATCTATCCGACCTACAAGATCGTCGCCGACCTGCACCTGCTCGACAGCTATGCGGGCCTCGCGCTGCCGCTGATCGCATCGGCAACCGCGACGCTGCTGTTCCGCCAGTTCTTCATGACCGTGCCGGATGAATTGCTGGAGGCCTCGCGCATCGACGGTGCCGGTCCCCTGCGCTTCTTCTGGGATACGCTGCTGCCGCTGTCGCGCACCAACATGGCCGCGCTGTTCGTCATCCTGTTCATCCTCGGCTGGAATCAATATCTCTGGCCGCTGCTGATCACCACCCGCGACGACATGCAGACCATCCAGATCGGCATTCGAAAGATGATGACCACCAACGATGCGCTGACCGAATGGCCGATCGTGATGGCGACCGCCGTGCTGGCCATGCTGCCGCCGGTGTTCGTCGTCGTCGTCATGCAGAAATTGTTCGTGCGCGGTCTGGTCGAGACCGAGAAGTAGAGAGCCGAAGTAGAAAACATGGCCAACGTCACCCTGCGCAACGTCCGCAAGACCTACACCGGCGGCTTCGAGGCCATCAAGGGCGTCAACGTCGATGTCGGCGACGGCCAGTTCTGCGTGCTGGTCGGACCCAGCGGCTGCGGCAAGTCGACACTGCTCCGCATGGTCGCGGGCCTCGAGACCGTCACCGGCGGCGAGATCGACATCGGCGGCAAGGTCGTCAACCAGGTCGAGCCCGCCGATCGCGACATCGCGATGGTGTTCCAGAACTACGCGCTCTATCCGCATATGAGCGTCTTCAACAACATGGCTTACGGCCTGCGCAATCGCGGCATGAAGGAAGCCGAGATCAAGACCCGTGTCGAGGAAGCCGCGCGCGTGCTCGAGCTCACGTCGATGCTCGAGCGCAAGCCACGCCAGCTCTCCGGCGGCCAGCGCCAGCGCGTCGCCATGGGGCGCGCCATCGTGCGTCAGCCAAAGGTGTTCCTGTTCGACGAGCCGCTCTCGAACCTCGATGCCAAGCTCCGCATCTCGATGCGCGTCGAGATCCGCAAGCTGCAGCGCCGGCTCAACGTCACCTCGATCTACGTCACCCACGATCAGCTCGAGGCGATGACGCTTGCTGACGTCCTGGTCGTGATGAACGGCGGGCAGGTCGAGCAGGTCGGCAATCCGCTCGCGATCTACGAGAAGCCGGCGACGACCTTCGTCGCCTCCTTCATCGGCGCGCCGCCCATGAATTTGATGTCGACACGCGCCGACGAAATCAAATCACAGCTCGGCGGCGGCGCAGGCGAGGCCGGCATCCTCGGCATCCGTCCGGAGGATTTTGCGATCACCGACCAGACGCCATCAGGCGGCGTCGCGCTGCCCCTGACCGTGGAAGCGATCGAGCGCGTCGGCGCGGAGACCTTTGTCTACGGCTCGCGCGCCCACAACGAGCAGCGCGTCGCGGCCAATCCGGGCGAGCTGCCGCCCGGCGAAATCATCGTCCGCATCCCGGGTTCCGAGGCACCGCCGATCGGCCAGCAGATCCGCGTCGCGGCGATCCGCTCCAAGCTGCATCTCTTCAGCGGCGACGGGCGGACGCGAATCGAGGCTTGACGCGTTCCGAGCAAGCCTGTCGGCAAAAGCCGCGAAAACAACCCCATGCACAGTAGAAGGGGCGCTGTTTTCATTGGGATAATCCACCCGGAAAATTCGTCGCGGCCAGCAACCGCGGAAGCAGTGAATCCACAGCCCTCCGCTACGTGCTTGAACCCCCACGGGGATATGCCCATATTGCTGACCAAGGGGCGCCTTGATCGGGCCCCGAAACGCCAAAGTCGCTTCGAGAGGACTTTGTAAACTATGTCTCGTGTTCCAACGCTTTCCAGTCCGTTCCTTCTGGGCTTCGACGAAATCGAGCGCGTGCTCGATCGCGTCGTCAAAGGCGCCGACGGCTACCCTCCCTACAATATCGAGAGGTGCGGCCAGGCGGACAACCAGCCCGAACGCTTACGCATCACGCTGGCGGTCGCCGGATTCACCCGCGACCAACTCGATGTAACCATTGAGGAAAACCAGCTCGTGATTCGCGGGCGGCAGCAGGACGACAAGACTCGGCAATACATCCATCGCGGCATCGCCGCGCGCCACTTCCAGCGCACCTTCGTGCTGGCGGAGGGGATGCTGGTGCTGGGTGCGGATCTGAAGAACGGGTTGTTGTCGATCGACCTGGCCCGGCCTGAACCGGAGAGGATCGTTAAGACAATCGCTATCAATGAGCACGAATAATGGAACGAGTAGCGGACTCGACCGCTTAGTTTTCCAGAGGAGTCGAGACCATGAGTGAAGGTCACGTTGCGTTCGAATACGAAGCCAGAAACGCCTCGCCCGAGACGCTGGCAACCCTCGGCGAAGGTCATATCGCCTATGTGAAGCAGATCCGCTCCGAGGATGTGCCCGGCCTGTTCCCCGAGGCCCCGAAGATTGCGCCCGGCCTCAAGCTGTTCGCGCTCCACGCCGCCGACGGCACCCCGATCATGCTGACCGACAGCCGCGAAGCTGCGGTTGCGAATGCCTGGAGCAACGAGCTGCAGGCGGTGAGCGTGCACTGAGCGCGCGCGCTTAACGCGCACGACTGACGAATTCGAATGCGCGGGCATACCTCAATCGAGGCGGCCCGCGTATTTTTTTGCGCCGGGGGTTTGCTAGCCGCCTGAACGATCCGCCAGACGCGCGCGGATGTCCGGTTTCAGCACCTTCCCGACCTTGGAACGAGGAAGGTCGTCCCAGACTTCGATCTGCTTCGGCGTCTTGATGCTGCCGATCCGCTGCTTGACGAAGGCGGCCAAGGCAATCGCGTCGACGCGGTGGCCGGGGCGCGGCTGCACGATCGCAACGATTCGCTCGCCCCATTTGTCGTCGGGCAGACCGATGACGGCGCAGTCCTGCACCGACTCGTGCGCCCGTAACGCGTTCTCGACCTCGATCGAATAGACGTTGAAGCCGCCGGTGATGATCATGTCCTTGGCGCGGTCCACGATGTAGAGGTAGCCGTCACCGTCGATGTAGCCGACGTCACCGGTGTGATGCCATCCATGCGCCGAGGCCTCGGTGGTCGCCTGCGGATTCTTGTAATAACCGTCCATCACCAGCGATCCGCGGACCACGATCTCGCCGCGCTCGCCTGACGGCAGCAGATTGCCGTCCGCGTCCATGATTCCGGCCTGCACCAGCGGGCTGATCCGCCCGGCCGATGCCAGGCGCTGCATCGCGATCGTGCCGTCGGCATTGTAATGCTCGTCGGGCGCCATCATCGAAATCATCATCGGCGCTTCGGTCTGGCCGAACAGCTGCGCCATCGGCCCGATCCGTCGCAACGCCTCCGCAAGCCGCGTGGCCGAGATCGGCGCCGCGCCGTACCAGAAGCATTGCAGGGACCCGAGCTTCGCGGAGTCGAGCCTGGGATGATCGAGCAACATGTAGATCACGGTCGGCGGCAGGAACGTATGCGTGACGGCGTGACGCTCGATGAGATCGAGGAATTCGCCGATGTCGGGGTGATGCATGATCACGATGCGGCCGCCGAGCGTCATGATCGGGAAGCACAGCACGCCGGCGGCGTGCGTCAGCGGTGCCAATGCGAGGTAGACCGGGCGGCCCCTGAACGGATAGCCCATCAGCGTCAGGGCCGTCATGGCCTCGATGTTGCGGCCCGACAGCATGACGCCCTTGGGTTTGCCGGTGGTGCCGCCGGTGCCCGGGATCATCGCGAGGTCGTCGACCGGCGCGCGCTGGTACTCGTCGTCCGAAACGTTTCGCAGCCAGGTATCGAAGGACGGCGCGAACGGCAGCTCGGCATCGAGGCAGACCAGCACGCGCAGCTTCGGCAGATCAGACCGGACCGCCTCCACCATCGGAGCGAAGCTCGAATGAAACAGCAGCGCGGAGCAGTCGAACTGGTCGAGAATGAATTTATTCTCGGTCGCCTCGTTGCGCGGATTGATCGGGCACCAGACCGCACCGGCGCGCGAAATGCCGAATACGCAGGCGAAGGCAAGCGGGTCGTTCCCGGAGAGGATGGCGACCTTCTCGCCCGCCGCGACGCCCGATCCCGCGAGCCCGCGCGCGACCCGGTAGCTCAATCGCTGCACCTCGCGGTAGCTGAACTCGCGCGCATCCATGGTCAGGCACGGCGCATCGGGGCCGAGCGACACGCCCTTGTCGAGGTAATCGATGAAACGCATGATCAACACCGAAGTGGTTGGCGGGTGACGCGCGATTGCGCCACCCGCGATCCTGCTCAGTCGTTTACAGTGAGGATCGGCTTGCTGACCAGCCCGAAGCTGCGGAGCTGGCCGAGCAATTCGTGGTGGCCAAATGCCTGGCAGCCGGAGGCGAAGCCGACCCGCTTCGGCGGCTGCTGCAGCAGGTGGGCCGCTGCATAGGCCTGCATCAGGCCGGTCTGCTTGTAGTTGCTGTTGCCGTAGATGATGCAATGCGCGCGCCCCAGCGGGCCCGAGGCATGCACCGAATCCATCGACTTGTTGACGCGCGGGTTCTCACGCGGTGGCATGGTGTTCATCACGCCGGCAGCGGTCTGCGCCAGCGCGGCGTAGCGGTCGTCAGGTTTCATGTCCTTGGTCGCATCCAGCGCGGCGGCGACGATCTGCGGCACGGCCAGCATCAGCGCGCGGTTGAACACGCCGCCCAAGACTTTCACATTGGCCACGCGCGGATCGCGCTTGAACCACACCGGATGCGAAGTGCCACCCCAGGGCAGCGCCAGCGCCAGCTCGTGCTGGCCGGGGATGGCGAGGTTGTAGAGGCCGGCATCGGGCTGATGCTCGACATACTTGTTCTGCTCGAGATAGTAGGCCTTGGCCATCGCGGCGTTGACCAGGATGGTCTGTGTCGAGGCGATGGTCGGGCTGCCGCCCCAGAACACGGCGATGTCAAGTGTGTCGAGGCCCGGTGTCTCCAGGCACAGCTGGGCTGCGATCTCGCCGGTGGTGTACATCTGCGCGATGCCCGGTGCGAGCAACAGCCCGGCATTGGCGAACTTCGCGCCAAACTCCTGTTCGAGCGTGATCAGCCAATCCTGCTCACCGGTCGTGTCGGTGTAGTGGCACCTGGAAGCGAGGCAGGCCTGCACCACCTCGGTGCCGAACTTGGCGAAGGGGCCCACGGTGTTGAGCACCACCGAGGCGCCCTTGAACAGTTCCGTCAGCGCGGAAACGGTATGCGGCACTGTCACCACCTCGTAATCGGCGGTCTCGATGCCGGCCACGTTCGACGTCATCGCGGCGTTGAGCTTCTCGGCGCTGCGGCCGGCGGCGATGAAGGGGATGTTGTACTCGCGCAGATATTCGCAGACGAGCCGGCCGGTGTAGCCGGACGCGCCATAGACGATGACGGGCTTCTTCTCGCTCATTGCGTTCCTCCGATAATTCTGTTGTCGGCTTTGTCGTTACATGCCCATGCCGCCGTCGACGGGCAGGCCGATGCCGGTGATGAAGCGCGCCTCGTTCGAGCACAGGAACACCGCGGCATCGGCGATGTCTCCGACCTCCGCGAGCTTGCCGAGCGGGGTTTGCTCGACCACCGAGCCGACGGCGGCGTTGACGTCGGGCGCGAGACCAACCTTCACGATGTCATTGGCGAGCTGCATGCCCATGTCGGTCGGGATCAGGCCCGGATAGATGCAGTTCACGCGCACGCCGAAGCCGAGCTTGCCGGCTTCCATCGCGCCGACCCGCGTCATGCGATCGACCGCGGATTTGGTGCCCGAATAAACCGCGATGGCCGGAAATGCGATTGTCGCAGCAACCGAGGCGATGTTGACGACAGCGCCACCCTTGCCGGCGGCCCCGCCCGGTTTCATCGCGCGGAAGGCATGCTTCATGCCGAGCACGGTGCCGACGATGTTGACGTCGCACATCCGGCGCGCGTCTTCGGCCTTGACCTCCGAAATCAGCGACGTGATCTCGATGCCGGCATTGTTGATCAGGATGTCGTAGCCGCCGAGCGTGTCGACGGTCTGCGCCACCGCGCGCTCCCATTGCGCATCATCGGTGACGTCGAGCTGGACGAATCCAGTGGCAACACCTTCCTTTGCGATTGCGCTCGCGCTGGCGCGGCCGGTGTCTTCGAGGATGTCGGCGATCATGACCGAGGCGCCGGCCCGCGCCAACGCCTGCGCGATCGCCGCGCCGATCCCTCGGGCACCGCCGGTGACCAGGGCTTTCCTGCCTGCAAGGCTCTTCCCACTCATGACGCACTCCCTCCGTTGCTGGTGATTGACTCGTGCGGCGCACAATCGGCGCGCGCCGGATCGACGGGCGACCGGCCATTCGGCCGCGCTCAGCGAAGCGTTCCTCCATGGGCGGACGTCTTGACGACTGTCCAAATTCTTGGTGCGAACCTCCGCCAGAATCTTGACACTTGTCAAGTTCGAATTTGACAGTTGTCAAAGGAAGTGGTTGTGGAGGGGGATGAAGCTATTCCGCTGATGACGCGGTATAGGTCGTTGAAAGAACGGGACTGAGGAAGGCACGAGATGGCGCGGCAGGTGACGGGGGCGGCCCGGCGTGTGGCTGATGCGACAGAGGTGCTGCGCGACGAGAAATTCAACGCGCGCCGCATCGAGCTGGCCGAGGCCGCACTCGAAACGCTTGGAGAGCTCGGCTTCGCACGCACCAGCCTGCGCGAGATCGCGCAGAACTCGGCGTTCACGCACGGCGTGTTCCACTATTATTTCAGCGACAAGCTCGACCTGATCTGCTGCTGCGTCCGCCACTACAAGGCGAAGTGTGTGACGCGATATGACGAGGTCGTCGCGACCGCAACGAGCCGCGACGAATTGACGGAAGGCTTCCTCGCCAAGCTCGCGGCAACCTTGCAGAGCGAAGCCCGCATGCACCGGCTCTGGTATGATTTGCGCTCGCAGGCGATGTTCGAGGCGGCGTTTCGCAAGGACGTGCTCGAGATCGACAAGAGCCTGGAGGCGATGATCTGGCGCATCGCATCGCGCTATGCCGAACTCGCCGGCAAGCGGCCGGCGTCATCGCCAGCCGCGCTCTATGCGCTGTTCGACGGCCTCTTCCAGAGTGCGCTGCTCAAGCACCTTGCGGGTGACAAGACGGCTGTCCCCGAATTGCTCGACGAAGTCCGGCGCCTGCTGCCGACGGTTTGCTGAAGCAGGCGACCGGCGCCCGCACTCTCCTCGTCATTGCGAGCGCAGCGAAGCAATCAAGAATCTTGCCGCGGTGACAGCCTGGATTGCGTCGTCGCAAGGCTCCTCGCAATGACGGAGCATGAAGCAGCAGATCGCAACTCTCTCGAGAGATTACGCCGCAGTCGCCGGCGGCAACGCCAGCACCGAGTAGATCGCCTGCGCGTCGCGCGAGGCGCGGAGCTTCTTGGCGATGTCCTGATCGCGCAGCAGCCGGGCGATGCGGGCCAGCGCCTTCAGATGATCGGCACCGGCGCCTTCGGGGGCGAGCAGCAGGAAGACGAGATCGACCGGCTGGCCGTCCATCGCCTCGAAATCGATCGGACGGTCGAGACGGGCGAACAGGCCAAAGATCTTCTCGAGCTTGGGCAGCTTGCCGTGGGGAATGGCGACGCCATAGCCGACCGCGGTGGTGCCGAGCTTCTCGCGCTGGAGCAGCACCTCGAACACCGCGCGCTCATTCTGGCCGGTCAGCTCGGCGGCCTTGGCCGCGAGTTCCTGGAGCGCCTGCTTCTTGCTGTTGACCTTCAATGCCGGGAGAATCGCCTCGGGCGCGACCAGATCGGTAATCGGCATGAAAGTGTTCCGAGGTGAATTAAACCGTCAGGTTCCGAATTGGCCGGCTCGATTGGATCGAGCCTGGCCGGCGTCAAGAAGGTGAAGCAGGAGGGGGACTTAGCCCCGATCCTGATGTGGGGCGCTTCTACTCCAACGCAATCCCGGTGCCAACTCCCGCGTGCGGCTTTGCCCCGGTCATTGTTAGGGCTGTGGTTGATACGGGGTCCCGTTTCGGTCCTAACCGCCCGCCTTCCCGTCCGGTTTGGCGCCAGGCGGGTCGATCCAGCCGACATTGCCGTCGGCCCGGCGGTAGATGATGTTCACCCGTCCCGAGGAACCGTGCTGGAATACCAGGCAGGGTGCTCCGCTGAGGTCGAGTTCCATCACCGCCTCGCTGACTGACATTTGCTTCAGCGAGGTTGTGGCCTCGGCGATGATCACGGGGCTGTATCCGGTGACCTCGTCCTCGTCGTCACCCTCGCCCGGCGCTTCCAGCACGTAGGCCGTGGCATCCAGAGCGGCCAGCGCCGCGGAGGCAACATGGGCCTTGCGGGCCGAGCGATCCTTGAGCCGGCTCTTGTAGCGCTTGAGCCGCTTCTCGATCATGATCAGCGCCTGGTCGGCGCTGGCATAGGCGTCCTGCGCGTTCGAATCGGCTTCCAGCGTGATTCCGGAATCGAGATGCAGCGCGCAGTCGGTACGGAAACCGAAGCCGTCCTTGCTGAGCGTGATGTGACCGGAATAATTGCCGTCGAAATATTTACGCAGGACCTCTTCGGTCCGGTCGGTGACGCGGCCGCGGAGGGCCTCGCCGACGCTAACGCTCTTGCCCGATATCCGAAGAGTCATGTGATGCCTCGCTTGGTTGGCGCCCAGCTACGATGACGCGTCATCGTAGCCGGGTTATTCCCTGCGCATGATCTCCCCGCAAACGCTCTGGCGTTTGTCGGGAGGGAAAACCGCTGTACACTTTTCCGGATCATGCGCGTGCTTGGATCGGTCGCGATGGGGAAGTGAGAGTAGCGCGATTTCGCGCCAGCGCAATCAGGCCGGCTCGGTGTTGCGGGAACGATCGGACATCGCGGTGGAAAGGACGTTACCAAGAGCGCTCTGCTTGTCACGACGGCGTTGCACCGAGGACGGAATGCGCATGGCTTCGCGGTACTTCGCGACCGTGCGGCGGGCAATATCAATGCCCGAAGCGCGCAAGCGTTCCACGATGGTGTCATCCGACAGGATTGCGGACGGTTCTTCCGAATCGATCAGCTGCTTGATGTGGTGACGCACGGCTTCGGCCGAATGCGCCTCGCCGCCGTCGGCCGAGGCGATCGAGGCCGTGAAGAAATATTTCAGCTCGAATGTGCCGCGATTTGTCGCCATGTATTTGTTGGCCGTGACGCGCGACACCGTGGATTCATGCATCTGGATGGCGTCGGCCACGGCCTTCAGATTCAGCGGCCTCAAATGTGCGACACCATGGGTGAAGAAGCCGTCCTGCTGGCGCACGATCTCGGTCGCAACTTTCAGGATGGTGCGGGCGCGCTGGTCGAGCGCGCGCACCAGCCAGGTCGCGTTTTGCAGCGCGTCGCTGAAATAGGATTTGTCGCCGTCCTTGCCGATCTTCTTCGACAGTTCGGAATAGTAGGTCTGGTTGACAAGCACGCGCGGCAAGGTGTCGCTGTTGAGCTCGACATGCCAGCCGCCGTCAGGACCCGGGCGGACATAGACGTCGGGCACCATGGTCTGAAGCCGCGCCGAGCCGAACTTCATGCCGGGCTTGGGATTGAGCCGCCTGATCTCGCCGATCATGTCGGCGATGTCCTCGTCGTCGACGCCGCAGAGCTTGCGAAGTGCGGCGATGTCCCGCCTGGCGAGGAGATCGAGATGCTCGACGAGGGCCTGCATCGCGGGATCGTAGCGATCGAGCTCGCGGAGCTGGATCGCCAGGCATTCGCTCAGGTTGCGCGCACAGACGCCGGGCGGATCGAATTTTTGCAACACGGCAAGAACGTCGTCGACATCGGCTTGCGTCGCGCCGAGCCGCTCGGCCGCCTGGCCGAGATCGAGCGGCAGATAGCCGGCTTCGTCGACGAGGTCGATCAGGTACTGCCCGATCATGCGCTGCGCCGCGCCGGTGAAGGCGACCGAAAGCTGCTCAGCGAGATGGTCGGAGAGCGTCATCTCCGCCGCAACGAAGGCTTCGAGATTGTAGTCCTCGTCGCCGGAGGCGCCGCCGCCCCACTCCGTATAGGTAGTCGGCGCGGCATCCTGGGCGTTGCGCGCAGCCGCCTCGGCCGGCTCCTCGGAGAAGACGTTGTCCAGGCCGGTGTCCAGGGTCTGCTCGATCTCGGCGCGGGTGCCGAGATCCTTGCTCAGCCATTCTTCCTGGCCGGGCTCGAACGCGTCGCCGCTGCCGCCGAAGCCGTCACTGTCGCCCTGACTGCCCGAATCGTCGCCATCGCCGTCGCTGAACTGGGCGGTCTCGGCCGGGGCTTCGCCGCCGCCGGCCTCGTCATTGGCCCGCTCGAGCAGAGGATTACGCTCGAGTTCCTCCTCCACGAAGGTCGTGAGATCGAGATTCGACAGCTGCAGCAGCTTGATCGCCTGCATCAGCTGCGGCGTCATGACCAGCGACTGCGATTGCCGGAACTCTAATCTCTGCGTAAGCGCCATGTCGCAAGAACGATCCGAAAATTGGTCCGATTCTTGCTTATCCTAGTCCCGACCCGATGTACACGTCTTGACGAAATGGAAAACGGGCTACAGGCGGAATTCCTCGCCAAGGTAAAGGCGGCGAACATCGGGATCGGCGACGATCTCGTCCGGGCTGCCCTCCGTCAGGATCTCACCGGCATAGACGATGTAGGCGCGATCGGTGAGGCCGAGCGTCTCGCGCACATTGTGGTCGGTGATCAAGACGCCGATGCCGCGGTTGGTGAGATGGCGGACGAGGTCCTGAATGTCGCCCACGGCGATCGGATCAATGCCCGCGAAGGGCTCGTCGAGCAGCATGTAGTTCGGACGCGTCGCCAGCGCCCGCGCGATCTCGACGCGGCGGCGCTCGCCGCCCGACAGCGCGATCGACGGTGATTTCCGCAGGCGCGTGATGTTGAATTCGTCGAGCAGCGAGTCGAGCTGTTGCTCGCGCTTCTTGCGCGACGGCTCGACCACTTCGAGCACGGCGCGGATGTTCTGCTCGACGGTGAGGCCGCGGAAGATCGAGGCTTCCTGCGGCAGATAGCCGATGCCGAGCCGCGCCCGCTGATACATCGGCAGCTTGGTGACGTCGTGGCCGTCGAGCTCGATCGCGCCGCGATCGGCCTTGATCAGGCCTGTGATCATGTAGAACACGGTGGTCTTGCCGGCGCCGTTCGGGCCGAGCAGGCCGACCGCTTCGCCGCGGCGCACATAGATGCTGACACCGCGCACCACCTGGCGGCTGCCGAAACTCTTTTCCACGCTATGAACAGCCAGGAAGCCTGGACGCCGCAACAATTGCGGTCCGCCTGCGCCGTTGGTCCTGGTGCTGGTGCTGGATCTGGCTTGCGGAGGCTGGGCCGCTGCCGGGCGTGACCGCGGGGGCGCCTCGGCGCCGTAGGGGTCCGGGGCCTGCATCGGCTGGTCACGGGCAATCGGCGGGGCGTCCCTGACGGGGCTCGCCACCAGGCCGCCAACGCTGTCACCGAGCGCGGTGATGTCCTGGCGGGCAAATCCTGGCCGGCCGCGCTTGGCGGGGCGCCGACGGAACATGCTGAAGAGATCGACCATCCCCGCCTTCTAGCCTTCTACGGATCCTGCGCGACATTCGCGCGAGCCGCCACGCCGGCAATTCGATTCGCCGACGCAGCATGAGTTATGGGATGTCTCATGCCCAGTGAAACACGCCCGAAAAGCGGCGGACCCCGCTTTGAAAGCCCTGCGCGCTAGATACAGTCTCGCAGCGCAAGCTTCAACCTCGGATCGGCCGCCTCCGCACACAAGTCATTGAAGTTACGCCTGGAATTTACTTTTGTTTGGTTGGGCCGGGCAATTGCAGGGGCGAGCCCGCGCCGGGGGCCACGGGCGTTCCACATTTGCCGTTGCCGCCGCCCTGGGACTGGATGAACAGGCCCTGCACACCCTTGCCGCTGTCGGATTCCACCCGGGAGACGCCGGTGGTCATGTCGACCAGCAGGCGGTCCCCACGCAGCACGTTCTGGCACTGGGTCAGGACCACCTGGCCCCCCGACCCGCCGAGCATGGTGATGAGGTTGGTCTTGGTGTCGAAAACAGCGGTCTCGCCGGTGACCACCTGGTCCTTCTGGGTGACGACGACATTGCCGCGCGCTTCCAGCCGCTTGATCGAGGAAGCGCCGCCCGGTCCCGGCGTTGCCGATTGCATCGGTGCCGCCTTCGCACCCTTTGCAGGAGCTGCCTGCGGCGCGGCCTGCTTGTCGCTGCTGGATTCGTAGAACACCACCAGCGTCTTCGAGGTCATGGTGGTGTCGCCCTGCACGACCTTCACATTGCCCGAGAAGGTCGCTTCCTTCTTTTTGTCGCGCATCTCGAGCGAAGCGGCCTCGATCTGGATCGGTTGGTCGCGGTTCTGCGAAAAGCCCTGCATCGCGTTCGGCACGCCCTGCGCCACGCCTTGAGCAAATGCCGAAGCCGTCGTGACCAGCGCAAGCCCCACGACAAGCGAAGCCGCACCGAGGATGGCGCGCCATTTGCTGTCGTAGCGCGAAAAAAGATCAACCATGAAAATCACTTTGAGTTCGCAGATTTGTTCTTCGACTTCGGAGGCGGCGGCGGTGCGGGCTGCTCGACCGGCGCGGGCGTCGCGTCATCGGTGCTGATCTTGTCCAGATGCATCACGACATTGCCTTCGAAGCGGATGACGTCGCCGCCTTCCGTGATGCGCAGCCGGTCGGCGGTGAGCGTGCCGTTGGTGAGCTTGACGTCGACATGCTCGTCCGAGGAGACCGTGCCCTTGTTCATGTCTACGAAAGCGGAGTTCAGCCGCGCCTCGTAGCCGGTGGAGGTGCGCAGGAAGATGTCCTTGTGCAGATCGAGCTGCTGCTGCTTGTTGTCGAAACGACCGGTGCGGGCATCGAGCAGCAGGGTCGACTTGTCTTCCATCAGCACCTTCGAGCGCAGATCATTGAGGTCGACATGATCGGGATCGGTGATGTCCTGCATCGCGGTCTTGGCCCAGAGCTCGTAGGGCCGCTGATCCGGCGTGTAGCCGGAGAGGTGCGGCGCTTCCATCGTGATCTTGGTGCCGGTCACCACCAGATTTCCGGAATCGAGCTTGATGGGAATCTTGAAGGGATTGAGGAAGGTCGAGACCGCGACGATCGCGGCCATGGATGCAGCCACCGTCGCCGGCACCGCGATGCGCAGAATCCGCACCAGGCGGCTGTGGCGCGCCGCGCTGGCAAACTTCGCCGCAAGCGCGGCGTCGTAGGTGGGATTATGGGCCGAATTCACCGCTGCTCCGGGCTGTCGCTCGCCTTGTCCGGTCGAACGCCGCGCCATTGTACCCGGCAACGCCCGAATATGCAGCCCGCGAGAGGCCGCAGGAAAGTGTCCGAAACGGGGCGCTTGCCCAAGCTAACAGCCCCTCGCCCGCTCAGGAATGCGCGAAAATGTCCTCTTCCTCCCAGCCCTGGAGGTCCAGCAGGGCGCGGGTCGGCAGGAAGTCGAAACAGGCCTTGGCCAGCGCCGTGCGGCCTTCCCGGACCAGCATGGCATCGAGCCGCTCGCGCAGGGCATGCAGATGCAGCACGTCGGAGGCGGCGTAGGCGAGCTGCGGCTCGGTCAGGCTGTCGGAACCCCAATCGCTCGATTGCTGCTGCTTGGAGAGATCGACATTGAGCACCTCACGGACGAGGTCCTTGAGGCCATGGCGGTCGGTATAGGTCCGGGTCAGGCGGGAGGCGATCTTGGTGCAGTAGATCGGTCCGGTCATGACGCCGAAGCTCTGGTACAGCACCGCGACGTCGAACCGGGCGAAATGGAAGATCTTCGTGATGGCGGGATTGGCCAGCAGGGCCTTCAGGTTCGGCGCATCGGTGTGGCCCTTGGGGATCTGCACCACGTCGGCGCTGCCGTCACCCGGCGAGAGCTGGACCACGCAGAGGCGATCGCGATGCGGGTTCAGGCCCATGGTCTCGGTGTCGATCGCCACCGCGCCGGTGTAGCGGGAGAGGTCAGGCAGGTCGCCGCGATGCAGGCGTACGGTCATGGCGTTTTCAAACCCTCAATCGAATCGGTCAGTCGGCAGCCTAGGTCAAGCGGATCGCCCGCGATTTAGCCACTCGGGGCGAGCCGCGCAAGCAGCCGTTGGCTCAGATCGCCGCCAGCATGATGCAGACCATCGCCGCCACGGTGGTGCGGCTCGCGCCGTCCCGGAACGCGTAGATGATGGGATCATCGGGCATCTCGCGGCGATGCGCGATCATCAGCGCCCGGCCGAACCAGTAGAGCAGCAGGGGCGCCAGCAGCCAGAGCAGCCAGGGGCGGCTGTAGAGCGGCGTCACCGCGGAGGATGAGACGTAGAGGGCGAACACCGTCACCGCGTTCATCGCGCTCGCCGCCGCCATCGCGGCGATGATGTGCAGATCGCTGATGCGGTAGTCGCGGTTCGAGGGATCGGCGAGGCCTTCGCCCTGGCGCATGCTGAGCTCGCTGAAGCGCTTGATCAGCGCGAGCGAGGTGAACACGAACAGCGAGAACACCATCAGCCATTCCGACAGCATGACGCCGGCCGCAACCGCGCCGGCAACGATGCGCAAGGAATAGAGGCCGGCGAGCGTGACGACGTCGACCAGCATCTTGCGCTTGAGCACGAGCGAATAGGCGATCGTGGTGGCGAGATAGGCGGCGATCACACCGAGGAAAAGCGGCGAGATGCAGAGGCTGGCGGCGAGCGCAAACAGCCACAGAGCAGGGATCGCCGAGAGGGCCGACGAGATCTTGAGGTCACCGGACGCGAGCGCGCGATGGCGCTTGGTCGGATGCTGGCGATCCGCGGCGAGATCGAGCAGATCGTTCATCAGATAGGCGCCGGACGCGCAGGCCGAGAACGCCAGGAACGCCAGCAGCGTGGAGCCGAGCGTTGCGAGATTCATCTGATGCGCGGTGATGACAGGCACGAACAGCAGCGTGTTCTTGGCGTATTGGTAGAACCGCAGCGCCTTCGCCCAGGTCTTGAGACTCGCGCGGCCACGGCTGACCCCGTCGATGCGTTCGACCGCGGCGCGATCGAACGGCAGATCATCGCCGGCCGCGAGGGCGGCGGGCGTAACGATGCCGTCAAAGCCGAGATGAGCGGCGATGCCGGCGGCATGAGCAGCGAAGCGGCCCGCGACCAGAAAGATCTTCGCGCCGCGCGCCCGCGCTGCCAGCGCCTGGTTCAGCACATCGGCATCGTAGGGCAGGTGGGCGTAGTCGAGCTCGGCGCGCGCCAGGATATCCGTGAGCGCCGCCATGCCGGCGCGTCCGCCCGCCCCGAAGCGGGCCAGCATGCGCGCAGGCGCAGAGAACAGCGCCTCCATCAGCAGCTCGGAGCGCAGCAGCGCGCCCTCGAGATCGATCACGAGGGTGCGGCCCGCCGCCGGGACGGAATCCGGCGCGGTCTCACTCCGATCAACCTGCCAGACGGGCTGCTCCATCCGAAATGCTCTGACTGACCGCGACAAGGCTGGCCCAAAGGCAGGCCGTTTCGCGGGAAAAGGACGGCCGCGAGCCTAGGCGGCATTGGCTAAGGGCGGCTTAACCCGGCGGGAGGCGAGCCGGCAGGGCTGTTGCAGGGATCCCACAATCCGGCGCGCGCTGGATATACCAGCGGATCCCGGCACCCGCGCTGGTGGAAATCGGCCCGGTCCACCCTATCTGAGGCCAACTTCTCACCACGCCCCAGGTACCATGACAGACCAGACGCTCGCCGCGCCGATCGACGATCCGCAGGAACGCAAGCGCGGCTTTACGCGCTACCAGTCACTTCTCGTGGCGCTGCTCGCGTTCGCGCAGTTCACGATCATTCTCGACTTCATCATCATGTCGCCGCTCGGCGCCATCCTGATGCCCTCGCTCAACATCACGGCCGGGCAGTTCGGCGTCGCGGTGTCGGCCTACGCGTTCAGCGCCGGATTCTCGGGCATCCTCGCCGCCGGGTTCGCCGACCGGTTCGATCGCAAGCGGCTGTTGCTGTTCTTCTATGTCGGCTTCACGCTCGGCACCGCGCTGTGCGCATTCGCGCAAGACTACCAGGTGCTGCTGCTCGGCCGCATCGTGACCGGATTGTTCGGCGGCGTGATCGGCTCGATCGTGCTCGCCATCATCACCGATCTGTTCCCGCTGCATTTGCGCGGCCGCGTGATGGGCTTCGTCCAGACCGCGTTTGCCGCGAGCCAGGTGCTCGGCATTCCCGCGGGGCTTTTTCTCGCCAATCACTGGAACTGGCATGTCTGCTTCATTGCGATCGTCGGCCTGTCGATCCTGGCGATCGGCATCATCGCCTTCGCCATGGAGCCGGTCGATGCACATCTGAAGCTGAAGCAGGACAGGAATCCGTTCCGTCATCTGGTCGCGACCGTCAGCGAGCCGCGCTACACGCTGGCCTTCGGCGTCACGACATTGCTGGCGACGGGCGGCTACATGCTGATGCCGTTCTCCAGCGCCTTCACCGTCAACAATGTCGGCATCGACCTCGTGCATCTGCCGACGATCTATCTGGTCTCCGGCCTGTTCAGCATCATCACCGGCCCGCTGGTCGGCCGCGCCAGCGACGCATTCGGCAAATATCCGACCTTCGTGTTCGGCAGCGTGGTGTCGGTCATCATGGTGCTGATCTACACCCATCTCGGCCACGTCTCGCTGCCGACCGTGATCATCGTCAACGTCGTGATGTTCGTCGGCATCTTCTCGCGCATGATCCCGTCGCAGGCGCTGATGTCGGCGATCCCCGACCAGAGCCAGCGCGGCTCCTTCAGCGCGATCAGCGCCTCGCTGCAGCAGCTCTCCGGTGGCCTCGGCTCGATGCTCGCCGGCGCCATCATCGCGCAGGCCCCCGACGGAACGCTGCTGCATTTCGACCGGATCGGCTACGTCGTCTGCGCGTCCGCAGCCGTCGCGCTGGTGGCGATGTATTTTGTGCAGAAATCGGTGGCGGAACGGGCGGGGCGGAGGGTAGTTTGAGGGGCAGACCAATCTGGATGGACGGCGATCAGGCACGCCAACCAGCAACGGATGGCGTCATCATCTCCAAGGCCGGTCTGCAGGCACTTTAGCGATCCCAATGGCTAACTATTGATGGCTTGTACCTCAGGCTGAACCCGGGCTACTTTTCTACCCGCCGTTTGGGCATCCGCTCGCAGTGGAAACGTCCGTCTTTGCTTTTGCAATTGGTTGCTCTCGGAGACTCCCTTTAGAGGGCAAACCTCGACTTAGAATCTAGGAATCTTGCTTTGTCCAAGAGAGATTCGGCACTTCAGCGAATTCAAGTGCTTATGCCCGCGCTAAGCCCTCTGATGACGAGCGGTACGGTTGCCAAATGGCTTAAGAAGAAGGGAGACTTCATCCACCCTGGCGATATCTTGCTGGAGATTGAGACCGACAAAGCGATCATGGAGGTGGAGGCAGTCGACAGCGGACTGTTGGAGGAAGTTTTTCATCCTGAAGGCGCCCAAGTGCAGGTGAACGAGCCCTTGGCAAGCTTCGTTATGCCGACCGGCCTAACAGAGGATGGTCTTCTTTCTGAGGCCTTCACCAATTCACAATCCCATACGCAACCATCGGCTCAGGAACTCGCGGCTCTCGCTGAACAATTGCTTGCGGCAGCCAAGTGCGATCCTCCGACGATCGAAACGCGTCGAAGCGCCAAGCCGGTCGCGAAAAGAGCGCGGCTGGGACGAGGCGTGTTTGTCGTGCATGGCCACGACGAAGCGGCTCTTTACGCTGTAACGGATTTCCTTCGGCGGATCCGATGTGAGCCGATCGTACTCCGGGAGCGTCCAAATAAGGGGCGGACGATCATCACGAAGTTCCGGGAGGAGGCGGATGGGGTAGGCTTTGCGATTGTCCTGCTCACGCCCGACGATGTTGGCGGCAAAACCGGACATGATTCGGAGCCTCGGGCTAGGCAGAATGTCGTTTTCGAGTTTGGTTTTTTCGTGGGTGCTCTAGGGCCTGAGAAGGTCACAGCTCTTCTAAAAGGGCCGATTGAAAAACCATCCGACCTCAACGGAGTGGGCTACATTCAAATGGATTCCGCCGGTGCTTGGCGACAAGAATTGGCGCGTGAGTTAGACGCAGCAGGGCTGAAGGTCGACTGGAACAAGATCATGCGCGTTTGAATGCTCCGTCTGCGCAGGAACGATCAGCCTACGATCAAGGAGCTTGTTGATGCGGGAGAGCCTGCCCCCCAATCAGGTCCGCGAAGCACAGCTGGCAGCGTTGGACGCTGCGATCGCCCGTGGGCTCAATGACGCCGAGTCGGGGCGGACAAAGCCAAGTTCCGATGTTTTTGACCGACTAGAAGCGAGTTTGGTGGGCGAGAGCGGCCGCACATGAGCATTCCCGCTACCGTGGAAATCCAGCAGGGGCCGGAAGACTAGATTTTCTTCGAGGGGAGCGCCCGCCGAATAACGCTCGCACCAACCTAAAATGGTGCCCAGGAAAGGATTGGCTGGCCTCCGCCTCACCCTATTGAGATTCCTAGCATTTTTCAAGCTTCATTCGGCTTTGTTACACAGTCTTGTTTAGTCCGTCCAGATAGGCCGCTGCTTGCGGACTTGAATTGCCGTCGCGGTTTCTGTGGCTAGACGCGGTTTTCTGTTTCGCCCCAGACAGTTCCGGATCATGAGTCGCATAGGTTGCCAGGACCCGATTCGTTCAACCGGAGATTCTCATGTTCGGCTCGACCAAATGCGGCAAGTGCGAAGGCGCATCATTCAAAATCCAAGAGATGAGCCCTTCGGGGGCGCAATACAAAATGTACGCTATTCAATGTGCATCGTGCCAAACCCCCATTGGGGTCACTGATTATTACAGTGTTGGTTCACTGGTGAAGCAGCAGGAGAAGACGCTTGCCGACCTTCAGTCGAAGCTGAGCGGGATGGGGCAACAGCTGAACCAGATTGCTCAATTTCTGAATCAGATGAGGCGCTAGCTGCCCGCAAGTTGCTGACATCAAGACAACCAGCGCCGGCAGCTCGGCACCACATTTTTGTATGGGCCATCGACCTAGCATCTCTGGGGGGATTCGTCGTGAGGATTACACGGGTCGAAATCGCAAACTGGCGATCGATCAAATGTATCGATTTTGTCCGGAAGACATTTGCATCCTCGTGGGGGCGAACAATGCAGGCAAAACCAACATCCTGTCAGCGATCAACTTCATCCTCGGTGAGCGCTGGCCGATGCCCGCGAATCTCGACGACTCCGAGTTTTACGGGCGCAACCGCGATAACAGCATCTACATCCGGCTCTGCCTAGACCATCCCTCAATTTCACAGATCGAATTCGACACGTCCAAACCGCAATACGCGTTGAATGCGACCGACAATCGGGGCAGGCCCGTCCGGCCTTTCACCAATGCTCAAAGAGAAGAGCTTGCTTTCGCCTACGTTGACGCTGGCCGGAACTACGAAAGGCAGTTCTCAACTTCGCGCTGGTCGATCTTCGGACAGGCTCTCCGCCACCTTCATCAGACGCTCAAGGATAGTGGCGATCAGTTGGTTAAGCTTCGTGAAGCCCTGAACACGGCCCACGTTCTCCTGCAGACTGATCAGTACAAGGCTTTCGAGAAGGAGCTAAAGGACGCTTTTGCTGCCCAGCTGAAAACCGCTCGGTACGACGTGTCGTTCGAATTTCGCACTCTAGAGGAAACCAATCTCTACCGAAGCCTCTATCCCACGCTTGTCGAACGCGGTGTGGCTAGAAATCCTTCAGAGGTCGGATCAGGCGTGCGCAACGTGCTCGTGCTCGCGCTCTTCCAAGCATTCGCGAAGTCGTTCAGAGGTGATGCCGTGCTCGGCATTGAGGAGCCCGAGCTATACCTACATCCCCACGCACAGCGCAGTCTTATGAGGCAATTCGAGACGCTAGCGGCTGCTGGCAATCAGCTCTTCATCTCAACCCATAGCGCTCACTTTTTAGACGTGGCTCGAAGCGACCGCATCGTGAGGGTGGAGCGCTGCGAGGATGAGGACGAAGATGTCTGCACCCAGGTGGAAACGGCTTCGAGCGAGGATTTTCTCATTGCCCGAAAACATCTGCATCACGAACGGGAGATGACCGTCGAGTCTGTTCGCGCTTTCGTCAGAAATGTAAGGACGGCCGAAATGACGGAGGCGTTCTTCGCACATCTCGTCATCATAGTCGAAGGTCCATCGGAGCGCGAAGCGATACCGATCTTCGCCAGAGCACAAGACTTGGACTTTGACGAGCATGGTGTCTCTATCGTATCGGCGGGCGGCAAGTCTGCCATCGACACCTTATTCCAGCTCTACGACCTGCACGGTTTGAAGACCTACACGATGTTCGACAACGACGGTGGCAAGCCATCGGAGAAGGCGGCTAACCGCACCTTGAGCCGATTGCTTGGGGGGAAAAGAAGAGGATGAACCAGCTGCCTGCGTGAAGGAAGATCACGCTATCCTCCAAGGCAACTGGGAAACACAGTGTCGTGCGCATGTGGAGATCATACAGCCGGGCCTCTATGATGAACTGGAAGCGCAGGCACGGGTTGAGCTGAGTATCTCCGGCGATCGCAACAAGCCCTTGGTGGCAAGGTTCGTTGCTGAAGCTCTCGTGCAGAGCGGCCACGTTCCCCAATTCGTCAAGGACATCCTTGATGAGGTGAGAAAGAAACTACCCACGACTCCGGACACGAATGGCGTATTCGGATAGTTCGCGAGTTGTGCGCTGGCGAGTAAGTTGTAGTTGCCCGAGCCCGGCCGAAAACTGCGCGAGAGTCGAAAATCTAAGAGGTCACCTCGTGGCGTCGGCTGCGAGCTTTCCCCCCATGCCCATCATCAATTTCTGACACATCGTTCAGCGCCGCGTCCCGAAGTTCGACGTCTCTGCGCCCCGTGAGGCCGTTGGCACGTTCCCCGCTCAAAATGCGCGCGCTATCGCCGCCCGTTGCGTGAGTCGTTTTGACTCAGGCGGCCCCTCTTGCCGGGCGATTCTGCCGAGAAATATGGTGACAAAGCTCGTTGACTAAGTTTTTCGCGGGCCACCATCGAGAGGGAAACAGCCGTGAAGCGCAAGTTCGTCGCCTATTATCGCGTATCGACCCCGAAGCAGGGCCGCTCCGGCTTGGGCCTCGATGCACAGAGAGCCGCTGTTGCCAAGGCAGTAGGCAATGGGCCCGCCAACATCATAGCTGAGTTCACCGAGGTGGAGAGCGGCAAGCGCAACAATAGGCCGGCCCTAGACGAGGCGCTCACCTCAGCACGACTACACCGGGCAACCCTTGTCGTCGCAAAGGTTGACCGCCTGACACGCTCGGTGGGCTTCTTGGAGCGGCTGCTGGAAGCAGGGGTCGACGTGCACTTCGCTGACCTCCCGACTATTGAGGGGCCCACGGGGCGCTTCATGCTTCAACAGATGGCCGCAGTGGCGGAGCTGGAGGCAGGGCTGATCTCTGCACGCACGAAGGCAGCCCTAGCGGCGGCGAAGACACGGGGGCAACGGCTTGGGGGACACCGAGGGGGGAGCCTGTCCAGTGACGCACAGGCGAGAGGGAGAGAGGAGCAATCCCGGCTTGCTGACAGACGAGCAGCGGACATCGCGCCATTGCTGATGAAGCTCCGAGCGAAGGGCATCACGTCACCCACCGAGATCGCACGAGCACTGACCGAGCACAGCATCCCCACAGCAAGGGGTGGAGCTAAGTGGTCCGCACCACAGGTCACGCTGATCGAAGCACGGCTCGCAAGGAAGCGATAGTCGCGAACGAAAACGAGTCTGCCTCTCGAATATTTTTGGTGCTCGATTTGAAATTTTTTCATCGCGATTTCTCGCAAATTAAGCCGCGAGTTCCCACATAAAGCGGGGCGTATCCTCAATGAGAGGAACGCCGCATCATCGCTTATGGAATGAGGAAATGACCAACCAACACGTAGCACCGGACAAGCACGACGACCGAATTGCGGAAGCTCTTAGCGTTTGCCTGACCTATCTCGATCAAGAGGAGGCATTTGTGCAAGGGAACCGAGAAACGTTGCCCGATGTCGCTCCCTTGCTCACCGTTCGCTTTCCGTCGAGCACCCTTCTTGAGGCAACGTATGCCCACGGCGTAGATGGCATCGACTCGCCGACAGTATCAGTGCTTATCGAGGATTCGAAGGCAGAGAACCCTCGTCATTTCGACCCTTGGTATTTTGTTGTGTTGCTGTTGCTGGAGTTGTCGGGCGGACGCATCGTCCTGGATCGCTCGAATATGGGCGAGTGGTTTTACGCTGCCTTCGCAGGCTCCAACAAGCGGCAGAACATCAACCTGCATCGCATGATTGCCAACACGCCGATCTGGGGGGATACGAAGCACTATGACAATGCTCACCATGATTGCCGCCGCATCCGACTCTACTGGGTGGGCAAGAACCTTATCCGCAAGCGCGGCCAAAAAACGCGAGATGTGTCGAAGGGGCGCGAGGATATCATTCAGTTCGCGCTAGGCATCTTCAGACGTGAGTTGGAGAAGCAATACGGCCCCCAGCTTCAGGACGATTCCGTACTGCCATCGACCGACCTGACGTTGGTGGATTACGAGATGCTCCTGCGAGTCGCGCTCCAACTGGCAGATTCGATGCATGAGAAATATCGGGTGCAAAGCCGAGATGCGTCCAATGCTGCAGCTTAGCGGCAAGCGGGCAAAACGGCGGGCGGCCCTAAAGGAGAGCATCCGATTAGGTCCGTTCGCGGCAGCAGCCAAGTGCGCCATTCCCGGCTGCGGACGCCAGACCATGAAGGCGGCCCGCGAAGGCCTCGCCCCTCACCACTGTAGGCGCCACGTTGAGCACCGGCAGCGTCATGGGTCCTACTGGCGGCCGAGCTTCAAGGCTTCCGAGTTGCGGCCATTCATCACGGCCGCGACCGCGTATGTCGGCCTTCGGGCAGCTAACGATAAGTTCATCGCCGCCGCGATTGCGGACATGGGAAGGACCCTGGAGGACGCTGGCCCGGTGGAAATTGCGACGCGCCTCAAAGGCATGTCCGCCACACAACGGGCCAAGATCGGACTAGCGCGGCTCCGCGTTGAAGGCGTGCTCCCGCAGCGCATCGTCTCCCTCGTCCTCGCCGTCGCCGCCCTGATCAAAGCCGACGCCACCGCGCCCCGCGCAAAGGAGTTTCGGACAGTGCAAATCTGCAAGGCAGTCCACCGTCTGGCCTCCGGCACGCATCGTGTGTGGGCCGTGGAGGACCATCAAGGCAGGAAACGGCAGATCGAAATGCACGCTTTCCCCAAGTCCACCGGGCGGGTTCTGCGGGAGATGGGGCGGATGCTGGAGGAGCCCTGCGACTGGGCCATTGAGAAGCATGTCGCGGGCGTCCTGGCCCATCGGCAGCGCTATGGGCGCCGCCGCGCGGCGAGCTGATCGATGTCCGCGAGAATTCAAAGCCACATCATTCGCGTGAGCTATCTGGTCGGAGTGAGGCAGTGCGTGCATATCAAGGGTTCGAGCGGGCCACTTTGAACACGTGCTTCACGATCCCATGACGCAATCACCCAACACAATGTGGTTCGATCCACTGCTCCGGGCAAGGACGAACGACCTTGCTCATGCGGTGCAATGCTTGCGCGACGCTCTGCTGCTCCACGAGACCGACATCAGCGCGAGGAAGCGAGCGCGGAAGGAAGCGGACAAGGAGAAGTTCGGCCTCGCCGTTGAGGCGTTGGCCTGCAATTTGATCCTGCTTAGCGCAATCGAGTCCGGCCCCAAGCTCGCGGTGCCCCGGTCGCACGGCTTTCTTTGGCGGGGCGATGGCGGCGCCAACCCGGTATACGGCCAGCACTTCTTATCCGCGATAGATGTCCTTGCATCGCTTGGCCTGATCGAGGAGGAGCGGAGGGGATATAAGCTGTCCGCTAGAATGCGCGTGCCGTCGCTCATTCGAGCAAACACAGCGCTCGCTCAGCATCTGCCGCTGGCACCACCCGATTGGCGAAGCGTTAAGCAAATCGACGACCGCGCTCTGATCACCTTGAAGGAAGGCAAGGATGATGAGGGGCGTGCGGCCACGATTGCCTTCCGGGAGACTCCGAATACGCGCCAGCTTGCGGGACAGATGCGGCGCATCAATGAGTTTCTGCGCAGCGCGGATATCGAGGTGACCGGTCAGAACACCGGCCTCTCTTTAGGCAAGGATGGGCAGGTCATCGCCCCCTATCGCCGCTCCCTTCGGCGAATCTTCAATAACGCCGACTGGAAGCAAGGGGGCCGCCTCGCTGGCGGCTTCTGGATGGGCATGGAGCGGGCCGAGCGGTTTGAGCGCATCCGGATTGATGGCGAGCGAATTGCTGATGTCGATTACAGGCAACTCTTCCCGCGCCTCGCATACGTAAGGGCGGGCAAGCCGCAGCCGGAAGGTGACATCTATGACGTGGCGGGAGATGCGTCCGGGCGAGATGGCTGGAAGACGCTAATGAACGCGATGTTGTTCTCGGACGGTTCTTTGCGGAATTGGCCGGAGGACACGCTTCAGCACTTCCCCTCGGGCACCAAGCTCCGGGATGCGATCAAGATGCTGCTCGCGCGCCATGCACCCATCGCTAATTTGTTCGGTGCTGGGCTCGGCTTTCAATTGATGCGCATCGAGAGCGACATGCTGATCGGGATCATCACGCATCTTGCGAGCATAGGGGTCACCGCCCTGCCGCTCCATGACGCGGTGCTGGTCGCGGAATCGAAGGCCGACGTTGCGGCCGACGCGATGCAGGCTGCTTTCAGCATGTGGACGGGATCTTCCTGCGCGATTGTTTCTGTAGATTTTTGTAAGCGATAACAGTATCTTACACCGGAAATCGGCCTTACGCCTCCGCTAATGGAGGAGGAAGCTAGAGGGAGGAAACTCAGAGGGTCAAAACTTAGAGGTCTATCTCAGGGGCCCTCTAAGGGTTGCCTTCAAGTTGGGAAGGTGACACCGCCCTCCTCCATGGTCACCCCTAAGCGCGGCCTCTAAGGGTCAGCACTTCACCAACCCTGAAGGGTCACCTCCAAGCTTGGGTGAGTGACCACCACCCCTCCTACATGGCCGCTCAAAGGACAGCCCTAAGACTAACCCTTTGGTCTACTCCATAGGGCCAAACCATGTCTGCGGACCAAGGCTGTCTCAATTCATCCTCTGACGCAGCTTCCTGATGATCTCGCTGAGGTCATCGACATACTCCTCGATGATGCGTCGAGCCTCCCCCATGCGCGTCGGCTTGGGCGTCGGACGTTTCTCGGGCTCAGGCTCATCTATGCCTAAGACTTGGCAAGAGGACATAAGGGCCATTGAGCTAAATCAACGGTCTCACTGTTCGGCCCTATCCTGAGGTCCGGTGCTCAAAGTGACCTGCCTAACACCGGACGAGATTCAGGCCTAAAACCGGGGTTTATTCGGAAGGACCAACAGCCGGTCAGGGGTCGTCTTGAGGGCCTTCGCCAGGCGGGCCAAAACGATGATGGTGCAGTTGCGGGTGCCCCTCTCGACTTGGCTGACGTAGGTGCGATCCAGCCCCGCCTCAAAGGCCAAATCCTCTTGGGACAGTCCCAGCTCCTTGCGGGCCCTCCGTACGGCCGCCGCCAATACGTCAACGATCCCTGTCTCGTCTTCCATGCCGGCGAAAGGGCCGAGATGTTGACTTTTGGTCTACGGACTATGAGTCTCATTTCGTTATGTCCGCCTACCGGAGAAGAGATAATGACCTTACGCATTGTTTACGTCTTGGTGTTCTCGGCCACTTTGGTTTATCCGCACAGAGCCACCTTGGCTGCGTCTTGGAGCGAGACTGTTTGCGGTGCAGTGACTAAGAGCCCGCTCTGCGCCCTATTCAACTCCGTTGAGAAAATACCAGAGGATGAACGGCTAAAGCAGATAAGGGAATTTTATCTTGCAAAGCTCGACAAATGGGCCAGCAACGCAGAGCCAGCGACGATGCAAGATCAAGTCGTCAGCAGTTGCGGCATGCTAACCATTGTTACAGCACCGGCCGACACAGCAAGAAACTTCGTCAAAGGGGAAGAGCGCGAAGAATTTGACGCGCGTGTCGATGCCTGTGCAAAGCTGACGGCACAAAGGGCATGGCCGCAACCCGAATTCGCTAAACCTCAGACAGTTGATCTCGTCTGCAATCGCTGGACGTCACTACTTCGCGATCTCTGCATTCGCGCCAAACTAAATGCCTAACGGCGCTTCTAGTCCCCAGCGCAGTGCTCCTAGATCAGCAGGGGCTTTGACCATCTGATGAACGCGTCCGGTCGTTAGCATCGACCTCCGGCCATAGCGCGCTCTCCAAGCTAGGTTTCCGACCAGAGGCGTCTATTTGACGAGCACAGTAGCCAATTTTAGGTGTGACGAATTGGTAGGTCGGCGTTACCATCGTTCCAGCTTCAGAACTGTGATGCTGTGAGGCGGATCATCGAGAGTTTCGCGCCTATATATTAGATGGCGATGGGCACATAACGCTTCGAATTGAGCTTGAGGCCCAGGACGAGGCGGCAGCAAGGGAACGAGCCAAGCAGCTTGTAGACGGGCATGCCGTTGAACTTTGGGAGGGGGCCACCAAGCTCGCTAGGTTCGAGCCCATCCAGAGGCACTAAAAGCTAAACTAGGTGCCATGGAACTGCCGCTTGGTTACCTAGTTAGAATCGCCGAAAAATTAGTACGAGGGAGATGGCAAGTGACGGTGCATCGCCGCAGGGTGAAGCAAACCCTATCCCTTGAAGAACGCCTTGCCGAGCAGGCGAGGCTTCTCCGCGAAGAAGCCGAATTATTGCCGCATGGTCCTGTGCGTGATGCGGCTCTTCGAAGGGCAGAGGAGGCCGAGTCCGGTCTCAACATGAGCGAGTGGCTTACTTCTCCGGGATTGCAATTACCGAAGTGAGTCTCCTAGCCGCCGCCTCAGGAACGGTGAGCGTCATGTCCAAGGAAGCCGCTATAGCCCTATGGTCTTTGGCCGCCGCGTGCGTCCTTGCCTTCAGCATGGCCGCGTTAGTCTCTCCTCACTAGCATGCTCACAAAAAGGCCGCGTCAATCGGCGTCTTCCGTGGCACAAAGCGAAACTGCGGTCTTAAAAATTGTGCCCCCTAACGCTGCCTACTGCGACCTCCACGCTAGGAAATTTTGTGATGGCGTTCGCCTTCGCCTTGATGGTCACCGATGATGGTGCAGTTGCGGTTGCCCCTCTCGACTTGGCCTGCGCAAACATGGCGGCCTGCAAAACGGCAGCAACCGAATATGCCAACACGCGCTGAGCTAACCCAATGCTGAGCTAACCCAATATCGGCTTACTGACACAAACTGGACCACCTCAGCTCAATGTGACGAGAGCCGCTTGTGACCCACGGTGGACCTGCTCGTCGTTCTCCATACGTACTGGTGTTTCGGTCTGTTCCGCTCGCCTGTTTCCGACCTCAGTGGCCTAAGTTGAATATTGCGGTGGCCTAATTTGGTTCGAATGTCCTAGTTTAATGATTTCAGCGCCCTAAGCCGCCTAAGCTCTGGAATGAACAGATTCGATGAAGACCGATACATGGAACTGGCCGAAGATCGAATTGCCCGAGGCGAGCAACGGATTTCGAGGCAGCTAGCGCTGATCGAAAGGCTTCGCCACCGTCGCCAGCCCACTGACCTAGCGGAAGACACGCTCGCTGCCATGGAGGCGACGCTGAGGCAGTTCTACAAACAACGGAACACTTTCCTGTCCCTGACAAAGTAGGACCACCGCAGGTGGCGCCTATGTCGGGTGCGGTGCATCAAAAGAGGCCACCTCTCGGTAGCCCCTTGCCAGATTATCGCGAGGTCGTGCGAAGTGATTGCGCGGTCTGAGCAATTACTAAAGCTTCCCACTCCCAAGGCTTGGCACCCTAAGCTGCCTGGAGGTTAGTGCCATACCGCTGGCCTGTTCCAAGCGGGGTGGCCTAGTTTGAAAACCGCAGGGGCCCGATTTGATTAGGAACGTGCAACAGAACCTATGGTTGGCGCTGATACTCTCATTGAGAGGCGGTGCTATGACGCGGTTCTTTTTTGATATCCGAGATGATACGGGGCTCTATCCTGACGAAGAAGGCTTGGAGTTTCAGTCTCTGCGAGAAGCTGAGATGGAGGCCACCAAAACTCTCGGCGGCCTTGCCCGCGATCTGGCTCAGTTGGACGACCGACCCGACGTGGCAGTCGAGGTCCGCACCGAAGAAACCGGGCGAGTGTTTCAAGCGGCCCTTATTTTCGATGCGAATAAGACGATGCAATGATCGGCTCAACGCCGACCCAACCGCCGCCTGAAGCACCGGCCCCATTGTCCAAAATGCGATGGACTTCCACATCTGTATTTGAAGCTGCCAGATAGCCGCACCGGCACCACGACTTGCGTCTATCGGTGCAATCGATGTGGAGGACTCATCTGGCTCGATTAGGCCGCCTCAGTGGCCGGCCCCTTTCATTCAGTCCACGCTGATTTCCGCTGCTGGGCCCTTTGTCGAACAAATTGAGTCTCGTTGCCATGTCGGCTATCGGCGGCAGACCGGGGCCGTCCTTTGCCATGACCGCTGCTTGTGGACCCTTTGCAGACATCGCAGTTGTGTTCTCGACCCGGTTGTGTAGAAGGGCCACGGGTGCTCGCTGCACGAGGCAGTGACAGGTCAAGCGATGGTCGGGCCGCCACGCGGAGTGCGTGCGCTCATGAACGATCAGCGTCCCGGCCAGGATTTGCCAAGCAAAGACCTGCTGAAAACCCATCCTTTTGTTGAGCGGGCTCTCGCTACATTCGAACATTTCCTACATGTCGAGGCCGTCAGCGGAATAGTACTGCTCGTGGCTGCGGCTTCGGCATTGGTGTGGGCCAACTCACCCTTGGCTCATTCCTATCATAATGTCTGGAACTTTCCGATTCCGCTTCGCCTCGGCACATTTTCGTTTGAGAAGTCGCTGCATTTCTGGGTCAACGACGCGTTGATGACGGTTTTCTTTCTCGTAGTCGGCATGGAGATCCGCCGTGAAATCCATGAGGGCGCACTGAGCAGGTTCGATCAGGCCATTCTGCCGGTGCTGGCAGCCTTCGGGGGGGTCGTCGTTCCTGCGCTGATCTATCTGAGCTTCAACGCCGCTACGGGGCGCGACCATGGCTGGGCGATCCCGACCGCCACCGACATCGCGTTTGCCGTCGGCGTGCTGGCGCTTCTCGGAAAGTCCATTCCTGGCAACGTCCGGGTCTTTTTGCTGGCACTTGCCATCATCGACGACATTATCGCGGTTCTCATCATAGCACTGTTCTACACCAGCGGACTTGACCCCAGCGGTTTCGCCGTTGCCGCGCTCGGCGTTCTCATAGCGTTTGGCCTCCAGCGGATCGGCGTTAGCTCCGCGTACGCCTACATCGTGCCGGCGTTCATCGTCTGGGCGGGATTTCTCATGGCCGGGGTTCATCCCACGCTCGCAGGCGTCGTGCTTGGCGTGATCACACCGGTGCGGTCACTTAGTCCGAGCTTAGCTCCGCCGGTCATCCGTGTGGAGACCGCGTTGCATCCCTGGGTCGCTTACGCCGTCATGCCGCTCTTCGCGCTAGCGAATGCTGGTATCGATCTTAGGAGCCTCGAGTTCGCCGGTGGAACGCAGTTCGTGGCGCTCGGCGTCGGATTAGCACTTTGCGCAGGAAAACCAATCGGAGTGATCGGTGCGACTTGGCTCGCCGTGCGTGTGGGGGGATGCCGGTTGGCGGAGGGCGTCTCGTGGCCCGGCGTCTGCCTTATCGGGTTTTTAGCCGGTATAGGCTTCACCATGTCCATCTTCATTGCCATGCTTGCGTTCACCGACGACAGGCTGCTGGACGCCGCGAAATTCGGCGTGCTGTTCGGCTCGCTTATCTCCGTGACACTCGGCCTCGGATGGGGAGCCGAATACGCTCAGCGGGAACGTAGCAAGGGCAAAAGAACCCATTCTCGTAGCCGATTTTAGACAAACAGGCGTTGAGAGCTACCTTGTGCACTGCCTTGATCAAAGACGCAGTTTTTTAAACGGAAGTACAGCGGAACTGGATCACGAATCTTGAAGCAAGCGTCGCATTCGAAGCTTTGAAGACTTGCCCAATCGCCACAGTTCGACTCAATGGGATCAAACTTGACAGAGCAAAGACCGCCTCACTCGGCGAGTGAATTTACAGGAGGCAGCGGCTTCGTCGGCTGGACCACGAATCGATGCGTTGTTGAGAAAGAAATCGCCAAGACTAATAAGCCTATCATGACAATGATCGTTCCCCGCATGCGGTCATCTTAAGCCAACCCCCGCATGAACCAATATGACTGAAGTCTAAGACCCTCCGGAGCGCATCTCCAGCCAAACTTGATTTTGATCGCACCGAGGTTTTCGCTTATGACGCTCCTTTCCAATCGTCAAAAGTCGAGCGAGGTTCGCGACTCCGCCTGATCATTGATAGACGACTCGGGCATTTTGCCGTGAGGCCTCCGATGTATGATGACAAACTCCTGTTTTGGCTCTCAGTGACCGTGGCCACTCTCGCCGCTGGCTACTTGCTCTATCTCCTCCACTTCATCTTCCTTTAAAATTTGAATCTCATTGGGGTGCGGTATCGCGGCCGGTGATGTCGCCTGTTGGCCATAGCGGGCCTTGCAAGCGCTGAAACTCGTGTCTGCGAGTGGCAGCTTATGCGACGTCGATAATCGGAAACCTTGCGATCGCGTTGGACTTCGCCTTGATGGTCACGTCTCCATATCCCTCCGAGACATTGCGCGGCGCATGGCCCTGAATGGCATCGAGCACGCGCATCTCGACGCCCTGATCAATACCGACAGTCTTGAAACGATGCCGCCAGCCGTGGCTTGGATCAACGTTCTTATCCTTCACCACCTCGCGCACAAACGCATTGACCTTATTACGCACCGTCTTCACCGCATTGCGCACCCCTAGCTCACCGGCCTTGGGGTCAATGAACAGATAGCCGCCCTTCGACTTTTCAAAGAAAGCCAAGAAGCCTTCCTCGATGACTTGCCGGTGGAGCACGACATCACGTGCTTCATCCGTCTTCACCGGTCCAGCCTCGGGCGTCACATGCAGCACCCAAAGCTTGCCTTCGCGCCTGAGGTCCTCCTTGCGTATCTGAATCATCTCGCCCACGCGGGCGCCCGTGAAGGCGCAAAGCCACGGCACCCACCGCTTGGCCGCCGCCAGCTTCGGGGCCTCCCGGCCGGGCACAAACTCGCGGGCGTGCTTCAGGATGGCGATGGCCTCGGAGTCATAGAACCCCTTAGACCGGAGCTTGCGCGGCTTACCTACTTTGATCGTGATCCCTTCGGCCGGATTGCTGGGCAGCCGGCGATTGACTACCGCCCAGCCGAATACCGTTTTCATCCCCGCGAGATCGCTATCCTTCACGGTCTTCGGGCTCACGCCGCTCTGCACCCGATAATCCTTGAAGCGAATTATGTCCTCCGGCGTCACCCGGTTCGCAGTGTCATGCTTCAGGAATGTCACGAGGCGGCCCATCGAGTTGCGATAGCTCTCATAAGTGCTCTGCTTTCGGCCCGCTCGCTTGGCTTCCTTCCACCAGTCCTCGACTAGACCGGTGAGAGAATTCTTGGAGGGGCCCCGCTTTGGCTTTTCCTTCGGCGCACCTTCAGGCGCCTGCCAGTCCGGAAAGCGGGCGGCCTTGGGATCCGGCGCATAATCCCCTCCCGCATTGCGCTGACGGCTCATGAAGGCGTCCCGCAACGCCATCCAAAAAGCGACAAGCAACATGGCGCGCGATTCGCTGTCCGCGCGGCGGATGCCCTTGGTCAGCAAGAGGCGGTCCACGATGCAGCCAAGCTTCTTCTCCAAGTGCTTGAGGTCGCCATCCTTACCGACCTTCTCCCACATAGACACGACGGCCGCCCATTGCGCTTCCTGCTCGTCCTGGCTGTCGGTGTCTGGCGCCCAGCCAACTCCGGGCGTGTGCACCATGGCGACACTCCGGGCGCGGCTCTCGCTGTCCGCCCAAACGCGATAGAGTTCGCCCGCCAAGGCCGTCGCTTGTCGGTGACTAAGATGAGCGGGGGCATCATTGCGGAGAGCTTGCCAGACGCCCTCCAGATAGGCCGCAGCAATGGCGTTAATCGTCTTGGCCTCGCTAGGATCGGCCGTGCGGAGGGAGAAACGAATGGCTTGGGTGCTCTCGCTGGGCGTCACGAAAACGAAGCTATCGGCCAGCGGGATTGCGAGTTCGACACCGATTACTTTGCGGCGGACATCAGCGGGGATGCGCTGAGCGAACCACTTGTTTTGAGACCCGTCGCGGCGCATCGGCCGAACAACCCTGAACAGCAATGTTACACCCCATTGTTACACAGTCGGGGCCAACGCAACACTCTGATCGGGCTTATCTATCTGGATTTGTTTAATATCCAGAATCGTATGGTGCCCAGGAAAGGACTCGAACCTTCACGGCCGTTAAGCCACTGGCACCTGAAGCCAGCGCGTCTACCAATTCCACCACCTGGGCATGCCGTTTGGGGCACGGAGGCGGTTACTACGGTTCAGTGACGCCGTTGTCAATTCATGGTTCGGGATGCCGATTGCGCATTGCAAACCGGGTCGATACAAGCCTGATATTACGCACTCTTCCTGCAGGATTGGCTCCTATGGCATCGAATCTGGAAACTCTCGTCACGGTTTTCGGCGGATCGGGGTTTTTGGGCCGGAATGTCGTCCGCGCGCTGTGCCGGCGGGATTACCGGGTCCGCGTCGCGGTGCGGCGGCCGGAGCTAGCCGGGTACCTCCAGCCCTCGGGCAAGGTCGGCCAGGTCCACACCATCCAGGCCAATCTGCGCTATCCGGCCTCGGTCGAGGCGGCGGTGCGTGATTCGCATGTCGTGATCAATCTGGTCGGCATCCTCGCCGAGGGCGGCGCGCAGACGTTCGACGCCGTCCAGGCCAAGGGCGCCGAGACCGTCGCCAAGGCGGCGGCCGCCGCCGGCGCCAGCCTCATTCATGTCTCGGCGATCGGCGCCGACGCCGCTTCGCCATCGCGCTATGCCAAGGCCAAGGCGGCCGGCGAAGCGGCTGCGAGCGCGGCGGTCCCGTCGGCCACGATCTTCCGTCCCTCCGTGATGTTCGGCCCCGAGGACCAGTTCACCAACCGTTTCGCGGCGCTGGCGCGGATGTCGCCGGTGCTGCCGCTGATCGGCGCCGAGACGAAGATGCAGCCGGTCTATGTCGGCGACGTCGCCACCGCGATTGCGGACGCCGTCGACGGCAAGGCCAAGGCGGGCGCGACCTACGAACTCGGCGGGTCCGAGGTGCTGACCATGCGCGAGATCATCGAGTCGATCCTGGAGATCACCGACCGCAAGCGCGCGCTGGTGCCGCTGTCGTTCGGCCTCGCCCGCTTCAAGGCCGCCTTCCTGCAATTCGCGCCGGGCGCGTTCAAGCTGACGCCGGACCAGGTCACGCTGCTCCAGCGCGACAATGTCGTGTCGGATGCAGCGAAGGCCGCCGGGCTCACGCTCGAAGGGCTCGGCATCGCGGCCGATTCGTTGGAAGCAGTTGCCCCGCAATATCTCTGGCGCTTCCGCCCGCAGGGTCAGTTCCAGCGCATGGGCGTGTGAGGCGGCTCTCTCTCCGCCGTCAGCGCCGCGACGGTCTCAGAACTTCAGCTTCTTGAAGATCGCCTCGGGCAGCGTCTTGATGATGAGCATCACGAGCCGCCAGATGCCGCTGACATAGACGACGTCAGTCTTCCTCTCGACGGCGCCGAGGATCGCGTCGCCGACGACCGGTGCGTCGACCGTGAGCGGGCCGATCAGCTTCATGCCCTCAGTCATCCTGGTGCGGACGAAGCCCGGCTTCACGGTGACCACATGCACGCCGCCACGGCTGCAACGGGCGCGCAGGCCTGAGAGGAACGCGGAGAAGCCCGCCTTCGCCGAGCCGTAGACATAATTCGAGGCACGGCCGCGATCGCCCGCGACCGAGGACACACCGACAACGGTGCCATTGCCGCGGGTCAGGAACTTTTCGGCGAACAGGCCGAGGATCAGCGACGGGCCCTCGTAATTCGAGCGCATGATCGTGGTGGCATGGGCGAGATCGCTCTCGGCATCTTGCTGCACGCCCAAAAGGCCGACGATCGAGATGACAACGTCGGGCAAAGAGGGAAGGCCGGCGACGAAGCCGTCGAACGACGCAGTATCGAGCACGTCGAACTTCAACGTGCTCGCTTCGATGTTGTAGCGCGCGCGCAGGTCGGCGGCGTCAGGCTCCAGCGCGGCGGCGTCGCGGCCTGCGAGGCCGACATTGTAACCCGCCTTGGCGAAAGCACGTGCGGCGGCGCGGCCGATATCGGAGGAGCCGCCGAGCACCAATACGGTCTTGCGTGACGTCACGGCTTAAACCTCATCGAACAGGCGTTGTGACAATTTTGAGCGGATGTTGCAGGCAGGATCGAGCGATTTGCGGATCGCGTTGAAGCGCGACAGCGCGCCATAACCGGCCTCGAAGGTCGCGCGCGACTGGCGCGCATCCTTGGCGAGATAAAGCCGGCCGCCGGCGGCAACGACCAGGCTATCGATCTCGTCGAGGAAATTCAGGATGTCGCCCTTGACAGGGAAATCCAGCGCCAGCGTGTAGCCGGGCAGCGGAAACGACATCAGGCCGTCGCCATGGCCAAGCTTCTTCAGCACCGCGAGGAAGGAGGCATCGCCACGCTTCGAGACGCGTTCGAGGATCTCGCCGATCACGCCGCGTGCGCGCTGTTCCGGGATCACGCATTGATGCTGGAGGAAGCCGCGTCGTCCATAGATGCGATTCCAGTCGGCAATGCTGTCGAGCGGAAAGAAGTACGGATAGAGCGAGACCACGTGGTCGCTGCCGGCGCGCCTTGCGCCCATGCGGTAATAGAGTTCGTTGAAGGCGCGGATGCTGTACCGATTCAGCGTCATCGACGGCAGGTCGATAGGCACGGCGAGCCCTGGATTCCTGCCGACGGGAAAGCGATCGGCGCCTTCGGCAAGTTCATCGATGCGGGCGTGCTCGCCGAGATAGATCAGCGAGCGGCCGAGATCGCGCCCGCGCGCCACGCAATCGATCCACGCCACCGAATAGGTCGCGGAATCGCCCGCATCGAGCGCGCGCATCGCGGCATCGAGATCGGATGCGGAGACGACGCGCTCGCGGATCCAGCCAGTCTCGACGGGACGCAGACGCATCGTCGCTTCGAGGATCACGCCGGTGAGGCCCATGCCGCCGACCGTCGCGAAGAAGGCATCGGAGTTCCGGTCGCGCGAAACTTCGATGGTCTCGCCCTGCCCGGTTCGCAGCAGAATGCTGTCGACATAGCGGCCGAATCCGCCCTCGCCATGATGGTTCTTGCCGTGAACGTCGGCCGCGATGGCGCCCCCGACCGTGACGAACCGCGTGCCCGGCACCACGAAGGGCAGGAAGCCGCGCGGGCCAAAGGTGTCGATGAGGTCGGCCAGCAGCACGCCGGCTTCGAGGCGAATGCGGCCGGTCGCCGGATCGAACGAGCTGATACGGTCGAACCCGGTCATGCCGATGGTTCTGGCAGCGCCGATCGCGGCATCGCCATAGGCGCGGCCGTTGCCCCTCGCCACCGAGCCGGCGACGACGGCCTCGCCCACGGCCTCGAACGACCTGGGACGCAGCACTTCGCTATCGACGACCGGGAAGCGCCCCCAGCCGCTGACGAGGGTCATCGTTCAGCTCCGCCCGCGGGCCACCCCGCTCCGGATACTGCCTAGCTGTCAAAAGCTGATATTGCGTTGAGGCTTGTCAGCGAGTTTTTCGAGAAGTTAACGGCCCAGCGCCAGCGCGATCAGGCCGAGCGTGCCGACGATGACGCGCCACCAGGCGAACACCACAAAGCCGTGGCGGGTGACGTAGCCGAGGAACGCCTTCACCACGATGATCGCGGTGATGAACGACACCACGAAGCCGATCGCGACGATGCCGATGTGATCCATCGTCATCTCGGAGCGGTTCTTGTAGAAGTCGTAGGCGAACGCGCCGATCATGGTGGGAATGGCGAGGAAAAACGAGAACTCCGCCGCTGCCCGCTTGTCCGCGCCCAAAAACATCGCGGCGACGATGCTGGCCCCGGAGCGCGACACGCCCGGGATCATCGCGATGCACTGCGCGATGCCGATATAGAGATACATCAGCAGCGGAAACTTGGTGGCGTCATGCTCGCGCGCCTTCAGATCGAGCCGATCGACCCACAGCAGGATGGCGCCGCCGACGATCAGCGAGAAGCACACCACCCAGGGATTGAACAGCAGGCTCTTGATGTATTTGCCGGCCACGAGGCCGACGATGACAGCGGGCAGGAACGCGACCAGCACGCCGATCACGAAGCGGCGCGCATAGGCATCGCCCGTAAACATACCGATCGCGACATCCCACAATTTCTTGAAGTAGAGCACGACGATCGCGAGGATGGCGCCGAGCTGGATCAGAACGGTAAACGAATCCCAGAAGGCGCCCTCGCCGAGGCCGAAGAAACGCTCAGCAAGCAGCAGGTGGCCTGTCGAGGACACGGGAAGGAACTCGGTCACACCCTCGATGATGCCGAGGATCACTGCCCGTATTGTATCTGACATATTTACGGTCCATTTCCGCTGGAAAAGCGGGGTTCTTCTCGCCTATTCCCCCAAATGCTGCAATCGCAAAATGCGAAATGACGGGTTGTCTCGCGGTTTTGAAGAACTAGTGTGGCGCCGCACAAACATTGATGGATTCTTAAGCACCATCAAATAGTCAAAGGGTTCATGTTTACGCTGTTTCATCATCCGTTCTGTCCGCACTCGCGCTTCATCCGCCTGATCGCGGGCGAATACGGGCTCGAACTGAAGCTGGCCGAGGAGCGCAGCTGGGAACGGCGCGAGGCGTTTCTGCTGCTCAATGCGGCGGGCACCACGCCGGTGCTGGTGGACGACGAGCAGCCGCCGATCCCGGGCGCGGCCATCATCGCCGAATATATCGACGAGGCCTATGGCGCCGAGATGGGCCCCAAGCGCCTGATGCCGGAGACGATCGCCGAGCGCGTCGAAGTGCGCCGGCTGATGGCCTGGTTCAACGAAAAGTTCTTCGAGGAAGTCTCCCACCCGCTGGTCACCGAGCGCATCTACAAGCGCTTCATGAACGAGGAGAGTGGCGGAGGACCGCCCTCGCCCGACGTGATGCGCGCCGCCAAGGCCAACGTGCGCTATCATCTCGCCTATATCGGCTGGCTGGCGCAGACGCGTAACTTCCTCGCCGGCGACCGGATGACCTACGCGGACCTCGCCGCCGCGGCGCATCTCTCGGCGATCGACTATCTGGGCGACGTGCCATGGAGCGAGGACGACGCAGCAAAGGCGTGGTACGCGCGGGTGAAATCCCGCCCGTCGTTCCGTCCGCTGCTGAGCGAATGGCTGGCTGGCGTGCCGGCATCGCGGACCTACGTGGACCTGGATTTCTGACCTCCGATCCGACTGAACTGAAGGCGGCGCTGGCGCGCGAAGCGCAAGCGCTCGGCTTCGACTGCATCGGCATCACCGAGCCGGGCACGATCGAAAAGGCCGGTGCGCATTTTCTCGAATTCATCGCCACGGGCGGCCATGGCGACATGGACTGGCTCGCGAACCAGCCGGAGCGTCGCGTCGATCCGCGCGGGCTGTGGCAGGACGTGCGCAGCGTGATCATGCTCGGCGTCAATTACGGGCCCGACCAGGATCCGCTCGCGATCCTGCAGCAGCGCACGCGCGCGGCGATCTCGGTCTATGCGCAGGGCGACGACTATCACGACCTCATCAAGAAGCGGCTGAAGGCGCTGGCGCGCTGGCTGGTCGTGACCGCGCCGAGCGAGGTGAAGGTGTTCGTCGATACCGCGGCGGTGATGGAGAAGCCGCTCGCGCAAGCCGCGCATCTGGGCTGGCAGGGCAAGCACACCAATCTGGTCTCACGCGAATTCGGCTCATGGCTGTTTCTCGGCGCGATCTACACCACGCTCGAGCTGCCGCGCGACGACACGGAGATCGACCATTGCGGCTCATGCCGGGCCTGCCTCGACATCTGTCCGACCTCGGCATTCCCCGCGCCCTACAAGCTCGATGCGCGGCGCTGCATCTCGTATCTCACCATCGAGAACAAGGGACCGATCCCGCAGGAGTTCCGTAAAGCGATCGGCAACCGCATCTATGGCTGCGACGATTGCCTTGCGGCCTGCCCCTGGAACAAGTTTGCGCAAGAGGGGCGTGAAGCAAAGCTCGCGGCGCGCGATGAATTGCGCGCGCCTGGTCTCGCTGAGCTTTCGCGACTCGACGACGCCGCGTTTCGTGCGCTGTTCACAAAATCGCCCGTGAAGCGCATCGGCCGTGATCGCTTCTTGCGGAACGTACTGATCGCGATCGGAAATTCCGGTGAGGCGGCGCTGGCGGACGAAGCGCGGCGACTGCTTGATGATGCGAGCCCGCTGGTGCGTGGCGCTGCGGTGTGGGCGCTGGGGCAGCTGGTGGCGCGGGACGCGTTTGCGGCGATGAGAGCCGTCGCGTTGGACAACGAACGCGACGACGGCGTGCGTGAGGAGTGGCAGGCCGCCACCTAACTCTCGGTGTCACTCCTTGCGAAAGCGGGGAATCCAGTACGCCGCGGCTTCTCGGGCAATCACTGCCGTCTCGGAGTCCTGGATCGCCCGATCAAGTCGGGCGATGGCACCATTGTTGTTGCTGCCCCCGTACGCGCTTCACCACCCTTGATTTCCCCGCCCATTCCCGCAAAGTCGCGCGTCATGACAACAAGCATTCCCTTCTTCACCCGCGACGGCGATACATTCCATCCGACGGAAGTGGCTAACGGCCCGTGGGATCCGAAATCGCTGCACGGACGCGTCATCGTCGGACTGCTCGGCTTCGCCATTGAGGAACGCCATTCCGGCCCTGAGTTCGTGCCGGCGCGGCTCACCGTCGACATGTACAAGCTGCCCACCATCGACAAGCCGATCGAGGTCACGACCCGGCTCGTGCGCGACGGGATGCGCATTCGCGTGGTCGAGGCGGAGTTCTTTTCGGCCGGCGTCAGCATGGCGCGCGCGTCGTGCCAGCTGTTGCGCAAAACGCAGAATCCGGACGGCAATGTGTGGTCGCCGCCGAACTGGGACGTGCCGAAGCCGGCTGACATTCCAAAGCCGACCGATCCCCGGCTCGGCATGAACGGCAAATGGACGACGCGCCCGATCGTCGGCCATATGGGCTCGCTCGGTCCACGAAAACTCTGGATGAGCGAAGTACGCGAGCTCGTTGCGGGCGTGCCGATGACGCCGTTCGTGCATGTCGCTGTTGGCGCAGATTTCGCGAGCCCGTTTGCGAATGCCGGCGACAAGGGGCTCGGCTACATCAACAGCGACGTGACGATCTATCTGCACCGTTTGCCGGTGACGAACTGGATCGGTTTCGACGTGGTGAACCACCAGGCCACCGACGGCGTGGCGATCGGCGAATGCTGGCTCTATGACGAGCAGGGCCCGATCGGCACCGCGACAGTCGCCGCGCTTGCGCAGCGCAAGCCGATGGCGAAGCCGCCGCCGCCGTAGTTTTTGTCATTCCGGGGCACGCGAAGCGTGAGCCCGGAATGATGGCTAGGCGAGATGCCGCTTCATCTCCGGCCGCGCCTTGAGCTCCGCCCCCTGCTTGCCGACGATCTTCGCGATCCTTTCAGGCGCGAACTTCAGATCGACGAACGCAGGCGCCGTGTTGGCGACCTCGTGATAGCTGACGATTCTGCCGTCACGCAGCGTCATGATCGCCACGCCCTCGAACATCGCCCGCGCGCCGTTCGCTTCCGGCAGAGTTGATTTGTAGCTGAAGGTGTAGCGCGCATAGAGCGTGGTGCCGTTGGTGACAGGGTCATGCATGTCCCAGCGGAAATCCGTCGCCGTGCGATAGAACCAGTCGTCGACCATCGCGGCGATTTTTTCGCGGCCCGCGAACGCGCCGTAGAAGACGTCGTGATAGACGCCGTCCTCGGTGAACAGGTCGGCAAAGGCGCGGCCGTTGCGTTGTTCGACCGCGTCGCAGAACGCGCGCAGCATGGCGGTGGTGGTTGTCATTGGATTGCCTCCCTTGTTTTTCTTTCCCTCTCCCCTCGTGGGAGAGGGTGGATCAATCGCGCGTCGCGCGATTGAGACGGGTGAGGGGTATGTCTCCGCGGAAAGAACCCCTCATCCGGCGCTTCGCGCCACCTTCTCCGCAAGGGGAGAAGGGAGGCGAAAGACACTTCACCCGATCTCCGCCACCGCAGCAAGAATGCGTGCGATGTCCTGCGGACGGGAGAGGCGGTGATCGCCATCCTGGATCATGGTGAGCACGACGTCGTCGGCCGGCAGGCGGTGCGTCAGTGCGAAGGCATGCTGCCACGGCACATCGGGATCCTGCGCGCCTTGCAGAATGCGGACGGGGCAACCGAGATCGATGGCGCTGCCGAGCACGAGATGGTTGCGGCCCTCCTCGATCAGCTTGCGCGTGATCGGATAGGGCGTGCCGTCGCCATATTCGGATGGCCTGAGCCAAAAGCCCTTGGTCTCGATCTCCTTCTTCACGTCGGGCGAAAAGTTCTTCCACATCAGTTCTTCAGTGAAGTCGGGCGCCGGCGCAATCAGCACCAGGCCCGCAAGCGAGGCTTTGGCTTGCTGCTTTTCCTGACGCTTCCTGATCTCGCGCGCGAGCAGCAGCGCCATCCAGCCGCCCATGGAGGAGCCGATCAAAATTTGCGGACCGGTGCAGAACCGCTCGAACACCGCGACGCTGTCCTCGAGCCAGCTTCCGATGGTTCCGTCGGCGAAATCGCCGCTGGATTCGCCATGGCCGGAATAGTCGAACCGGACGGCGGCACGGCCATGCTCGCCGGCCCAGCCGTCCAGCGCCACCGCCTTGCCGCCCTGCATGTCGGATTTGAAGCCGCCGAGCCAGACCACGCCGGGCCCTTGACCAGATCCTTGGCCGGCGCGGTGGCGCACCGCGATCCTGCGCGCCGAGGAGCCCTCGCCCAATTCGATGAAGTCGAGCACGGCATCGGAAATTGCTGAGGTCATGGAACGTTTGCTCTGGTTGTGCGGTTTGACGTGTTCGGGTGCGTACCCGAACGCAACCCTATATTGGCATTGTCCCTTTGGGACGCTTGCGGAACAGGGGCAAGGTGTCTATGTCGTGCACCGTGCCGAAAAGCGTGGCCAAAATGCCTCGCATTTGAGGGTTTTTCGCTGCTCGCAACAGCGACTTGCTTGCCGCCAAACGCATCTTCCTGCAAAATAGCCGCTTCCTTTCACAATCTTGGAGAACCACCCATTCGCCGTCCCAATAGAGCCCCGCCCGTTGCCAGCAAAGACGGGCCGCGCATCAATGATGATATTCGCAACGCGCAGATCCAGCTGATCGATCAGACCGGTGAAAACAAAGGCACGGTCGAGACGATGATGGCCATCAAGATGGCCCAGGAAGCCGGCATGGATCTGGTTGAGATTTCGCCAAATGTCAGCCCTCCCGTCTGCAAGATCATGGACTACGGGAAGTATAAGTATTCCGCGCAGAAGAAAGCCGCCGAAGCCCGCAAGCGTCAGAAGACCGTCGAGATCAAGGAGATCAAGCTCCGTCCGATGATCGACGACCACGACTATGACGTGAAGATGCGCGCGATGCTGCGGTTCTTCGAGGAAGGCGACAAGGTCAAGATCACCCTGCGTTATCGCGGCCGCGAAATGGCGCACCAGGAGATCGGCACCAAACTGCTGGACAAGATCAAGACCGACGTTGCCGAGCTCGCCAAGGTTGAGCAGGACGCCCGGTTCGAAGGCCGCCAGGTCGTCATGGTGCTGGCGCCGCGCTGAAGCCAACGCGCAACAGCTAAAGTCTTAACGGCCCGTCCGGATCTCCGGCGGGCCGTTTGTGTTCTCAGGTCCGCGACGCCTGCCAGGTTCCGCTGCATTGGTCACCGGAGATGATGCCCCGCCAGGAGCCTGCCCCGGCTGCACCGCCGAGCCGACCACCGCCGGTGGCGTGAGAGGCGCCGACCGACACCTGGACCGCAACGGCTCCGCCGTGATTGACCGAGCCGGACACCCTGCCGCCGCCGGCGGACGAGACCCGGGTCCCGGTCACGGTGAAGGGGACGCTGTAGCCCGAGCTGCAATTGCCGCGGGTGGTGGCAAAGGTGACATTCCAGACGCCGTCATAGCCGGCGATGCGGGCATCGGCGGTCGACGGGACGGCCGCCATGGCGAGCACGGTAAACAGCGCGAGGCTACGGGGACGGGCGACAACAGGTAAAATCGATCGGGAAAAATGGGCCATTTTGGTCCTGCTCCGGACGAGGCGGCGTGAACAACGAGGTCGCAACACCCAATAGTCGGCGAGCAGGTTTCGCGGGTTCATCGTCGTTGCCAATTCGCCCGTTCTCTGTCATAAGCCCGACCTTCATCGCCCGGCTGATTAAGGGCTGCCGTGGCGGTGTTCGTGCGGGTTTCGCGCTTGTTCGCAAAAACCTGAGCACAATCAACGCTCTAACGAGCATTTTTGACGGCCACGCCGCCTTCGCGGGCGGATTTCGTTGGCCATTAGGAGAGCCAAATGCCCAAGCTGAAGACCAAATCGGGCGCTAAAAAGCGCTTCAAGGTGACTGCCACCGGCAAAGTGATGTTCGCTCATCGCAGCAAGCGTCACGGCATGATCAAGCGGACGAAGAAGCAGATCCGTCAGCTTCGCGGCACCGCTGTGCTGTTCAAGACCGACGGCGACAACGTCAAGAAGTACTTCTTGCCGAACGCCTGATCGCGTCCAAGATCGACGAAGATCATTGCCATCTGCGCCGCGTTTTGCGCGGCGATCCGAAAAACCAAGTCATCTCTGAAGGATTTCGTCATGTCTCGCGTCAAACGCGGTGTGACCGCTCACGCCAAGCACAAGAAAGTCTACAAGGCCGCCAAGGGTTTCTACGGCCGCCGCAAGAACACCATCCGCGCCGCCAAGCCGGCCGTGGAGAAGGCCCAGCAGTACGCCTTCCGCGACCGCAAGCGTAAGAAGCGCACCTTCCGCGCGCTCTGGATCCAGCGTCTCAACGCGGCCGTCCGTCCGTTCGGCCTGACCTACAGCCGATTTATCGACGGTCTCGCCAAGTCGGGCATCACTGTGGACCGCAAGGTGCTGTCGGATCTCGCGATCCACGAGCCCGCGTCGTTCCAGCTGATCGCCGAGAAGGCCAAGGCCGCTCTCGCGGCCTAAGCTTGGCGCTAGCGGGCCGTCTGGCCCGCAGACTTCAGCGCGCGTTGCGAGTAGCGCTGGGCGACCTCCGCCCGGCAGAATGCCGTAAACGAGAGATACATGGTGCCGGACTTGTTCCGGTACTTAACGTCGCACGCGTGCATCTCGCGCTTGTAGGCCTTGCTCTGCGCGGCGTTGAGGCCGGGCTTGAAGTCCGCCTCGCATTTCTTTTCAACGGCGGCGCCGAGCTGGACATCGCCGCTCGCGGTCAGTTCGCAATCCCTGAAGACCTTCATCGCGCTGTCGCAGCCCTTCTGGCTGCCGATGGTGTCGACGACCTCGTCCAGCGTCATGGATTTGTCCATGCAGACCATGGCGCGCGCAGGCGTGACGGCGACCGGCAACACGATGGCCAGGACGGCGAGAGCGGATTTCGAAAGCATCGCGAAGGTCTCCTCGTAACCTCCCTTGGTGCCCTGCCCCCGCGCGAGGTTCAACCCAGCTGGTCCAACCCCGAAATGACCGGCTTTTTGCTTGACGTTACGCCCTTCTGGCGGCGACAACCCAGCCGAATTTGGAGCCAAGGATTTGCCTGTGTCCGACCTCGCAACGCTTGAAACATCCATCCTCGACCAGATCGCCGCCGCCGGCGATGAAGGCGCGCTCGAAGCGGTGCGCGTCGCAGCCCTCGGCAAGAAGGGCTCGATCTCGGCGCTGCTCGCCACGCTCGGCAAGATGTCGCCCGACGAGCGCAAGACGCAGGGCGCGGCGATCAACCAGGCCAAGGACAAGGTCGCCGAGGCGCTCGCCGCGCGGCGCGATGTGCTGAAATCAGCCGCGCTCGACGCACGGCTCGCCTCCGAGACCGTCGACGTCACGCTGCCGCTGCGCGACGCGCAGGCCGAGGCCGGCCGCATCCATCCGCTGAGCCAGGTGTGGGACGAGCTCACCACGATCTTCGCTGACATGGGTTTCTCGGTCGCTGAAGGTCCGGATATCGAGACCGACGATTACAACTTCACCAAGCTGAATTTCCCGGAAGGCCATCCGGCGCGCGAGATGCACGACACGTTCTTCTTCCATCCGAAGGAGGACGGATCGCGCATGCTGCTCCGTACCCACACCTCGCCGGTGCAGGTGCGCACCATGCTGACCCAGAAGCCGCCGATCCGCGTGATCTGCCCGGGCCGCACCTACCGCATCGATTCGGATGCGACCCACACGCCGCAATTCCACCAGGTCGAAGGCCTCGTCATCGACAAGCATTCGCATCTCGGCCACCTCAAATGGATCCTGCATGAGTTCTGCAAGGCATTCTTCGAGGTCGACCACATCAACATGCGCTTCCGTCCGTCGTTCTTCCCGTTCACCGAGCCGTCGCTGGAAGTCGACTTGCAGTGCCGCCGTGACAAGAACGATATCCGCTTCGGCGAGGGCGAGGACTGGATGGAGATCCTCGGCTGCGGCATGGTGCATCCGAATGTGCTGCGCGCCTGCGGCATCGATCCCGACGAGTACCAGGGTTTTGCCTGGGGCATGGGCATCGACCGCATCGCCATGCTGAAATACGGCATCGCCGATCTGCGCCAGCTGTTCGACAGCGACGTCCGCTGGCTCAACCATTACGGCTTCAAGCCGCTCGAAGTGCCGACACTCGCCGGAGGGCTGAGCTCGTGAAATTCACCCTCTCCTGGCTGAAGGATCATCTCGACACCGACGAGCCCTTGGAAAAGCTCGCCGACAAGCTCACCATGATCGGGCTCGAGGTCGAGAACATCGAGGACAAGGCGAAGGCGCTGAAGCCGTTCACCATTGCGAAGGTGATCTCGGCCGAGCAGCACCCGAATGCCGACCGCCTGCGCGTCTGCATGGTCGACACCGGTGACGGTGGCGCGCCGGTGCAGGTCGTGTGCGGAGCGCCGAATGCGCGCGCGGGGCTCGTCAGTGTATTCTCGCCGCCCGGCACCTACATTCCCGGCAAGGACATCACGCTCGGTGTCGGCACCATCAGGGGCGTCGAGAGCCGCGGCATGCTGTGCTCGGCGGCCGAGTTGCAGATCTCCAACGACCATGACGGCATCATGGAATTGCCGGCGGATGCGCCTGTTGGTGCCGGCTATGCCGAATGGGCCGCGCTCGGCGATCCCGTGATCGAGATCAACCTGACGCCGAACCGGCAGGACTGCACCGGCGTGCACGGTATCGCGCGCGATCTCGCCGCTGCCGATATGGGCAAGTTCAAGGACCCGTCGATCAAGCCGATCAAGGGCGAATTCCCCTGCCCGGTGAAGGTCACGGTCGAAGACGCCACGCTGTGTCCGGGCTTCGCGCTGCGCCTCGTGCGCGGCGTGAAGAACGGCCCGTCGCCGGAATGGCTGCAAAAGCGGCTGACCGCGATCGGCCTGCGTCCGATCAATGCGCTTGTCGACATCACCAACTTCATGACCTACGACCGCGCGCGCCCGCTGCACGTGTTCGACGCCAGCAAGGTGAAGGGCAATCTGGTCGTGCGCCGTGCCCGCGACGGCGAAACACTGCTCGCGCTCGACGGCCGCACCTATAACCTCGATCCCTCAACTTGCGTGATCGCCGATGAGCACGGCGTCGAGTCGCTCGCGGGCATCATGGGCGGCGAGGCCTCGGGGTGCGACGAGACCACCACCGACGTCCTGATCGAATCGGCGTTGTGGAACGAGATCAACATCGCCCAGACGGGCCGCAAGCTCGGCATCAACTCCGATGCGCGCTATCGCTTCGAGCGCGGCGTCGATCCGGCCTTCATGGTGCCCGGGCTCGAGCTCGCCACCAGGCTGGTGATGGACATGTGCGGCGGCGCGCCGTCGGACAACGTCGTGGTCGGCAAGGCGTTCGGTGACGACCGCATCATCGAATTCCCGGTGACCGAGGTGAAGCGTCTGTCCGGCATCGAGGTGCCGATGCCGGAGATGAAGCGCATCCTGACCCATCTCGGCTTCATGATGGCCGGTCCGGGCCCGGTCGTGAAGGTCGCGGTGCCGTCATGGCGGACCGACGTGCACGGCAAGGCCGATATCGTCGAGGAAGTCGTCCGCATCTACGGTGTCGACAAGGTGCCGATGACCCCGTTCGAGCGCGGCGAGGACGCGCGCAAACCGGTGCTGACGCCGCTGCAGCTTCGCACCCGCCGGGCACGGCGCGCGCTGGCGAGCCGCGGCATGACCGAGGCGGTGACGTGGTCGTTCATCACGAAGGCCGCGGCACAATTGTTCGGCGGCGGACAGCGCGAGCTCGAAGTCGCCAACCCGATTGCCGCCGATCTCTCCGACATGCGGCCGAGCCTGCTGCCGGGTCTGGTCGCTGCCGCGCAGGCCAATGCCGATCGCGGCTATGGCGACGTGGTGCTGTTCGAGGTCGGCCAGGTCTTCAGGGGTGATCGTCCGCAGGATCAGTTCATGACGGCGAGCGGCGTGCGCCGCGGCCTTGCGTCGTCGGAAGGATTGGGGCGGCATTGGTCCGGCTCTGATCAGGCCGACGTGTTTGACGCCAAGGCCGACGCGCTCGCGGTGCTGGCCGCGGCCGGCGCTCCCATGCAGGCGCTTCAGATCGTCGCCGGTGGTCCCGCGTGGCTGCATCCGGGCCGCTCCGGCACGATCCAGATCGGACCGCAGAACGTGCTCGGCTATTTTGGCGAGATGCATCCGCGCGCGCTGGAGGCACTCGGCGCCGACGGTCCGCTTGTCGTGTTCGAGGTGACCCTCGATCGCATCCCGGAAGCGAAGAAGAAGCCGACGCGCGCAAAACCGCTGATCGACCTGTCGGCGTTCCAGCCCGTGTCGCGCGACTTCGCCTTCATCGTTGACCGCACGGTGAAAGCCGCCGACATCGTGCGCGCTGCGCAGGGCGTCGACAGGAAGCTGATCACCGGCGTGAACGTGTTCGACCTCTATGAGGGCAAGGGCATCGACGACGGCAAGAAGTCGATCGGCATCGCCGTGACGATCCAGCCGCGCGAGAAGACGCTGACCGACCAGGAGATCGAGGCCGTCGCCGCGAAGATCGTGGCGGAGGTCACGAAGAAGACCGGCGGTACGTTGAGAGCATGACGCTTACGGACTTCCTTCCCAGGGATGTCAGTCTCACCATTGCGATGGCGCTCTGCGCCATCGCTTTCGTCTCGGGCACTGCGCGCGGCTTCTCGGGGTTCGGCGCGGCGTTGATCTTCATGCCGCTGGCAAGCAGCGTTGCGGCGCCGCGGCTGGTTGCGGCACTTCTGCTCGTCATCGATTTCGTCTCGGCCGCGCCGCTGCTGCCCAACGCCTGGCGCAAGGCGGACCGCAAGGCGACCGCCGTGATCGTGCTGGGCGCGCTGGTCGGCGTGCCCGCCGGCACCTATTTCCTCAGCGTGCTCGAGCCCGTCACCACGCGCTGGATCATCTCCTGCTTCGTCGCCGCGCTGCTTCTGCTGCTGCTGTCGGGCTGGCGCTATCGCGGCAAGGACCATGCCTGGCTCTCGGTCGGCATCGGCGGCCTCTCCGGCTTCTGCAGCGGCCTTGCGCAAACCGGCGGGCCGCCGATCGTGGGTTACTGGCTCGGCCGTCCCATTGCGCCGCTCGTCGCGCGCGCCAACATCGTGCTGTTCTTCGGCGCGTCGGATTGCTTCTCGATGCTTAGCTATGCCACGACAGGCCTGATCTCGCGCGAGTCGCTCGTGCTCTCGCTGATCGTCGGCCCGGTCTATGCGCTCGGCGTCGCCTTCGGCGCCTCGCTGTTCGGCCGCGCCAGCGAGATGGTCTTCCGCAGGATCTGCTACGCCCTGATCGCGATGGCCGTGATCACCGGGCTGCCGGTGCTGGACGGGGTGTTGCGCTAGTTGTCGTCCTGGCGAAAGCCAGGACCCATTACCCCGGTCAGCGATTGTAGCGTGAGCTGATAACTACAGGCCTTCGTACTAGATCCTGGGGTAATGGATCCTGGATCTGCGCTCCGCTTCGCTGCGCTAGTCCAGGACGACAACAGAGAGTTGCCCTAATGCCGCGGCGCGCGGCGCTTCCTCGTCGACTGCGTCGGCACGTCGGCCGGTTCGTCCTTCAGCGCACCGATCTTGCGCAGCGCGGCGTCGGCGGCGCGTTCGCCGCTTTCCCAGGCGCCGTCGACGGTGCCCCAGAGCGTGTCGTGCGTGGCTTCGCCGGCGAGGAACATGTTGCCGACCGGCTCGCTCAAGATTTTTCGCGACAGCTGTCCGCCGGGCGAAGCCGCCGACATCGCGCCCATGACATAGGGCGAGGCGTTCCAGCGCGTCGCAGCGGTCTTCTGCCCGGCGGCCGTCGCCTCGCTGCCAAACAGTTTCGTGATCCACTCCTTCGCGAAGGCCGCCATCGCCTTCTCGCCCTGCTCCGAGAGATCGCGGCCGAACGAACCGCAGACGTCGATCGAACACAGCGAGGATCCGCCGATATTGGCGTACATCAGCGCGGTGCGCGTCGAGTTGCTTTGCTCGATCAGGATGTCGTCACGCGAGAGTCCGAGCGGATTGCCCGGCAGTTGCAGCACGATGTGATCGTAGCTGCCGAGCGTGAGCTTTGACGCGGCGTCCAGGGTGCGCTTGGGAATGTCGGGCGCGAACTTGATCGCGCCTGACATGAGCACGTTGGTCGAGACCGTGATGATGGCGGCGCGGGCGACGATCTTGCCCGATTGCGTCTCCACGCTGACGTCGCGATTGCTCCAGAGGATGCGGCTGGCCGGCGTCGAAAGCACGATCGGCGCCTGCTCGCCGAGTTTGGCGATCAACGTGCCCAGACCCTGACGACAGGCGATCGGAGCGTTGCGATCCTGTGCGCGCGCCTTGTCGATCGCCGACAGTTCCTTCAGATCCTTGCCGGCAAAGCTCGCGCCGAGCACGAATTCGGCGGCGCCCGCCCAATCGCCGAGATCCTTTGGCAGGACCGACCCGCAAGACGTGTCGAGCTTGCCACGCGCGGCCTCGTCGATGGCACGGTTGGCACGCACCAGCGCCGCCAGAAAGTCCTCGGTCTCGCCCGCGCGCGCATTGCGGCGGCCGATGCGCATCTTCTGGCCCGAGGGGGCCGGCGAGACATCGAGCCCGGCGCTGCGCGCAAGGCGGATCATCGGATTGGTCTCGGGATTGTGCATCCAGCGTGCACCGCGGTCGAACGGCACATCGAAGGTAGAGCTATCCGTGATGCAGCGCCCGCCGATCTGCGAGGACGCCTCCACCACCACGACCTTGCGATTGGCCGCCAAGACGCGCCGCGCTGCAGCGATACCCGCCGCTCCCGCACCGATCACGACAATGTCAGCCTCGCGCGGCAGCGGTGCGGCCGTTGCGCGCAGGACCGGCGCTGCGGCAAAGGCCGCCGACGCCGATAGGAAGCTGCGGCGCGTGATTGTCATGTCATGGTTTCCGGGGACTTGCAGCGAACGGGAACAGCCAGCGAACTTTGCCGCATCTGATGTTGCGCAGCAACCATCATGGTGAATCAATCGTGCTTGAGGTCACAGACCCATGAACCGAATTGCAACAGGTTTCGACCATGATACAGATGGAAAAAAAGATGGCCAGAAAGGCCCGGGGGAGTTCATGGGGACGGTCCTAGATTCAGTCGGCAAGGTGATCGCCGCGTACCTCTCGAAGGAGGTGCCGGGCTACGAGCCGTTCACGCCGAGCGACCCCGAGCACCTGCGCGGCGTGATCCAGCCCGGCGACGTCATGCTGGTCGAGGGTAACAACCGCATCTCCGGCATCATCAAATATCTGACGCAGTCGACCTGGTCGCATGCCGCGCTCTATGTGGGTCCGGTCGAAGGCGCGGTGGAGCCCGACGGCGAGCCGCATGTGCTGATCGAGGCCAATATCGGCGAGGGCGTCACCTCCGCGCCGCTGTCGAAATATTTCCCCTATCACACCCGCCTCTGTCGTCCGGTCGGGCTGTCCTACGAGGACCGCACCACGGTGTGCCGCTATGCGATCAACCGCATCGGCTTCGGCTACGACACCAAGAACATCATCGACCTGATGCGCTTCCTGTTCCCGCTCCCGGTGCCGCAGCGCTGGCGGCGGCGCATGATCGCGATCGGCTCGGGCGATCCGACCAAGATCATCTGCTCCGCGCTGATCGCGCAGGCCTTCGACGCCGTGCGCTACCCGATCCTGCCGAAGATCACCAAGGCCGGTAGCCGCGCCGCCCGCCGGGAGATCCTGCACATCCGCGATTCCTCGCTCTACATGCCCCGCGACTTCGACATCTCGCCCTATTTCGAAGTCGTCAAACCCACCATCGTGCACGGCTTCGACTACACAGCCCTGCACTGGGCCGACAAGCAAAAGCCGCTCGAGGAGGTAGCGGGCTCATTCGGTGTGTTTCCAGAAACGGTCAGTTCGCCGCCGCTCGTTCCTGAAGCGATTGACGAAGAAGCGCCGGCTGAGGTTCCGGCTGAGCAAGTGAACGCGGTGACCGCTGAGGTCGAACGCGGCTCCGATCATTTGCCGCTGCTGAAGAGGCTCGCGATGTACCGGCCGAGACGCCGGGGACGCTCGCGAGAGAGGGCAGCCTAGAGAATTCCAACCACCGCCATTTGCGAGCGCAGCGGAGCAATCCAGAATCTTCCGCGGAGGGATTCTGGATTGCTTCGTCGCTACGCTCCTCGCAATGACGGGAAAGCCTACCGCTCCGCCCGCCCGATCACCGCCATCAGTTCCGCAATCTTTTCCCGCTGGTCCGACTTGTCGCCGCTCGCGATCGCATGCTCGACGCAGTGCGCGACGTGGTCCTTCAAGACCTCTTCCTCGACCCGGCGCAGCGCGGCCCGCACCGCCGAGATCTGCGTGACGATGTCGATGCAGTAGCGGTCCTCCTCCACCATCTTCGAGAGGCCGCGAACCTGGCCCTCGATCCGGCCGAGGCGTTTTCCGACGGATGCCTTGATGTCCTTGCGCATGAGGTCTATATACCCCTACCGGGTATCGGTTACAAGGCCGGAGTGCAGGAATGAACGAAGCGGACCACAGCCATCATCATGACGGAGACACGCAGTCCGGATGCGGCTGCTCCGCAAAGCCCGCGCCCAAACCTGCCGCGTCGTCCTGCTGCGGCGGACATGGCAATCGTGCCGATCATGCCCATCATCATGCTCATGACAATGGCGCGGCCACTGCAAAGGTTCTCGATCCCGTCTGCGGCATGACGGTCGATCCTGCGACCTCGAAGCATCGCTTCGAGCATCGCGGCGAGACCTTTCATTTCTGTTCGGCCGGCTGCCGCACCAAATTCGCTGCCGATCCCGCAAAATATCTCGCCAGGGAGAAGGCGCCCGAGCCGGAGATGCCTGCAGGCACGATCTACACCTGCCCGATGCATCCGGAGATCCGCCAGGCCGGTCCCGGCAGCTGCCCGATCTGCGGCATGGCGCTGGAGCCGGACGTGGTGAGCCTGGAGTCAGGTCCCAACCCGGAACTCGCCGACATGACGCGGCGATTCTGGATCGGCGGGGCGTTGGCGTTGCCGCCGGTGGTGCTGGAGATGGGCGGCCATCTCGCGGGTCCCCACAACTGGATCGACCCTGTGCTGTCGAACTGGATTCAGCTCGTGTTCGCCACTCCGGTGGTGCTCTGGGCCGGCTGGCCATTTTTAGTACGCGGCTGGCAATCACTGCGCACGCGCAACCTCAACATGTTCACGCTGATCGCGATGGGCACTGGCGTCGCCTATATCTACAGTCTGATCGGCACCCTCGCGCCGCAGATTTTCCCTGAAACCTTCCGCGATCATGGCGGCGCCGTTGCCGTCTATTTCGAAGCCGCCGCGGTGATCACCGTTCTGGTCTTGCTCGGCCAGGTGCTGGAGCTGCGCGCCCGCGATGCAACGTCAGGCGCGATCAAGGCGCTGTTGCAGCTGGCGCCAAAGACCGCGCGACGCGTCGATGCTGACGGCAGCGAGCATGAAGTCGAGATCGACACGCTCCATGCCGGCGACCGCCTGCGTGTTCGTCCCGGCGAGAAGGTCCCGGTCGACGGCGTGATCATCGAAGGACGTTCCTCGCTCGACGAGTCGCTGGTGACAGGCGAGTCCATGCCCGTCACCAAGGAGACCGGCGCAAACGTCATCGCCGGCACGCTCAATCAATCCGGCAGCTTCATCATGCGCGCCGACAAGGTCGGGCGCGAGACGCTGCTGTCGCAGATCGTGCAGATGGTCGCCGACGCACAGCGCTCACGCGCCCCGATCCAGCGGCTGGCCGATCAGGTCGCCGGCTGGTTCGTGCCATCAGTCATCGCCGTTGCCATCATCGCCTTCGCTGCATGGGCCTGGTACGGGCCGGAGCCGCGACTGGCTTTCGGTCTCGTCGCCGCCGTCAGCGTGCTGATCATCGCCTGCCCCTGTGCACTGGGTCTTGCCACCCCGATGTCAATCATGGTCGGCGTCGGCCGCGGCGCACAAGCTGGCGTGCTGATCAAGAATGCCGAAGCGCTGGAGCGGATGGAGAAGATCGATACGCTGGTGGTCGACAAGACAGGCACGCTGACCGAAGGCAAGCCCAAGGTCGTCGGGATCGTGCCGGCATCCGGCTTTGCCGAGGATGACATCCTGCGGCTTGCAGCCAGTGTGGAGCGCGCCAGCGAACATCCGCTGGCCGACGCCATCATGCGCGCGGCAAAGGAAAAGCAGCTCGCTCTTGGCCGGGTGGAAGCGTTCGATTCGCCGACGGGCAAGGGCGCGACCGGCAAGGTCGACGGCAAGTCCATCACGCTCGGCAACGCGAAATATCTGGCATCGATCGGCATTGACACAAAGGCGCTTGATGCCGAGGCCGAACGGTTGCGCGGCGACGGCGCGACCGTCATCAACATGGCGATCGACGGCGCACTCGCCGGACTTTTTGCGATCGCTGATCCTGTTAAGGCTTCGACACCTGAGGCGCTGAGGGCGCTCGCCGCCGAGGGCATCAAGGTCATCATGCTGACCGGTGACAACCGCACCACGGCGGACGCGGTGGCGCGCCGGCTCGGCATTGCCGATATCGAGGCTGAGGTGCTGCCGGACCAGAAGAGCGCGGTGGTGACGAGCCTGCAAAAGGCCGGCCGCAGCGTCGCGATGGCCGGCGACGGCGTCAACGATGCGCCCGCGCTGGCGGCAGCCGAAGTCGGCATCGCCATGGGCACCGGCACCGACGTGGCGATGGAGAGCGCCGGCGTGACGCTCTTGAAGGGCGACCTCACCGGCATCGTCCGGGCACGAAAGCTGTCGCAGGCGACGATGAGCAATATCAGGCAAAACCTGTTCTTCGCCTTCATCTACAACGCCGCCGGCATTCCGATTGCGGCCGGCATCCTCTACCCCGCCTTCGGCGTGCTGCTGTCGCCAATCATCGCGGCCGCCGCGATGGCGCTGTCCTCGGTGAGCGTGGTCGGCAACGCGCTAAGGCTGCGTGCGACGCGGCTGTGAGGGAGGTCAAATCCGTGTAGAACAGGTCCATTCGGCGGCATACGCGGAGGAGACCTGATGCAGCGGATTACGATCACGATCGAGGACGATCTGCTGGCGAAGATCGATGCCGCAGCCGAAGCCCGCGGCTACCAGAACCGCTCCGAGATCATCCGCGACCTTACTCGCGCCGGGCTGCAGCAATCGAGCGAGGACACGGCGCGAAGCGGCCAATGTGTCGCCGGCTTGGTCTATGTCTACGACCACGCCGCGCGCGATCTCTCAAAGCGGCTGGTGCAGGAATTCCACGGCCATCACGACCTCGCGCTCGCAACCCTGCACGTCCATCTCGACGATAACAACTGCATGGAGATGACGGCGCTGCGCGGCGACGCCGCCGAACTCAGGCACTTTGCCGACCACATCATCGCGGAGCGTGGCGTGCGTTACGGGCGCGTGGTGATGATTCCGACGGGGGACGGCAAGCCGGCCAAGGTGCGGAAGCACGGGCACGGGCATCGGCATGAGTGATTTGCGCTAGAGGAGCAGCGCACTTCACCTCTCCCCTTGCGGGAGAGGGTAGCTCGCCGCGTAGCGGCGAGACGGGTGAGGGGTATCTATCCCGACGAGCAGTATTGCCGTGTGGAGAGAACCCCTCATCCGGCGCTTCGCGCCACCTTCTCCCGCAAGGGGAGAAGGAAGAAAGAGGGCGCTAAGCCGCCTTCGCCGCACTCCCGCCCGGCAATCCTGCTCGCGCCAGGCCGCCATACAGCTGCTCGTTCGGCATTTCCTCGCGCAGGATCTGGCGGACCGTGATCAGCCTGTCGAGATCGATGCCCGTCGCAAAGCCCTTGCTCTCGCACAGGAACACAAGGTCCTCGAACACGACATTGCCGGTTGCGCCGGGCGCGAAGGGACAACCGCCGAGACCGCCGAGCGAGCCGTCGAGGATGCGAACGCCTTCGTCGAGCGCGGCAGCGGCGTTGGCGATGCCCATGCCGCGGGTGTCGTGAAGATGGATGCAGATCGGCTTTGAGCCTGCGAGCTTGACCGCAGCGCGCGACAACTCACCTACCTGCTTCGGGCCTGCGTAACCCACGGTGTCAGCGATCGCGACGAAATCGACGCCGGCCTCCAGGCATTTGTCGACGAGCCGCAACACCTCGTTAGGGTCGACTTCCCCAGTGATCGAGCAGCCCAGCGCCATCGAGATCGCAGCGTTGACCAGCGGCTTGTGGGCGCTGGCGTCACGCATCTCGCAGAGACGCTTCACATTGGCGATTGCGGAGTCGCGCGAGCGGTGCGCATTGGCCTGGCTGTGCTCTTCGGTCGCCGAAACCACCGAGGCGATCTCGCCGACACCTGACTCCAGCGCCTCGTTCACGCCGCGCTCGTTGAGCGCAAGCGCGATACCGTGGGCGCCGGGCAGGCTCGCCACCGTCGCGATGACTTCGCGGACGTCGACGAATTGCGGAAACGTCTTGCCCGGCAGAAACGAGCCGACCTCGAAATGCCTGACGCCGGCGGAATTTTCCTCGCGCACCCAGCGCTGCTTGGCCTCGGTGGACGGAAACTTCTTGACGAGCTGGAGCCCGTCGCGCAAGCCGACTTCGCGCAAGGCAACGCGGTCCGCGGGGTAAATGGTCTCGATCCGGCTCATGCGCGCCTCCCAGCGGCTTTTGACGTGGCGTCGTTGTTGTCGTCTATCTCGGCGCGAACAGCAGATGTGTCGGCGCCGAGCGGCGCAACCTTCAGGCCTTCGCCGAGATGGTCGCCGTTCCATTCGATCGGCAGCGTCGGCACATGGAACGGTTTGCCGTCGGCGGTGATGTTGGTGACGAGGCCACCAGGCCGCAGCACATGCGGGTCGGTCAACAGATCCTCAGGCCGGTTGACCGGCGAGAAGCAGATGTTGAGTGCGTCGAGCTTTTGCGACAGCTCTGCCACGTTCCATTGCCTGACAATCTCGGCCACGCGCGGAAGAATCCGCGACCGCGCCAGGATACGATCGGTCGTGGTGCGCAGACCCGGGTCATCGAGAAACTCGCTCAGGCCGAACTCGCGGCAGAATGCCTGCCAGTGGCCCTCGGTCACGACGCCGATGAAAATGCGCCCGTCGCCGGCGGCATCGAAGATGTCGTAGATCGGCCAGGCGTGCTCGCGCTCCGGCATCGAGCGCGGCCTGTTGCCGGTCATCTCGTATTCGACCATGTGCTGGGCAACCAGGAACAGGCAATTCTCGAACAGGCCGATGCGGATGTCGGCGCCGTCGCGCTTTCCGCCGCGCTTCTGATACAGCGCGGCGAGGATAGCGATCACACCGAACATGCCGCCCATGATGTCGTTGGCGGAGGAGCCGACGCGCTGCGGCTTCTCCTTCGTGCCGGTCATGGCGGCAAGCCCCGACATCATCTGCACGACTTCATCGAGCGCGGGACGATGCTCGTAGGGGCCGGACAGAAAGCCCTTGTGGCCGGCGACGATCAGATGCGGATGGCGGCGGCGCAATTCCTCCGCGCCAAGCCCCTGCTTCTCGAGCAGGCCATCACGAAAATTCTCCAGGAACACGTCGGCCGTTTCCAGCAGCCGGTGCATGGTGTCGCGATCTTCAGGCTTCTCGAAATCCAGCACGACGCTTCGTTTGCCGCGGTTGAACAGCGGAAAGAACGCCGTGCCCATGCCGCCGAGCGACCGGGTCTTGTCACCGGCGGGCGGCTCGACCTTGATCACTTCGGCGCCGAGCTGCGCGAGGATCATGCCGCAGGTCGGGCCCATCACCATGTGGGTCATCTCGACGACCCGCACGCCCTCGAGCGGCAATCCGGTCTCAGCCATCCGTCACTCCCTGTCTGTTCGGCCCGAAGACTAGGTCTTCACAAGTCTTCTTAAAAATATAATCTGTCGAAGATTGCCTTCGCAGATATAGAACGCTTTAGGACCAAGCTGATCTGACATGGATTCACGCCAGCTCCGCTATTTCATTGCCGTCTACGAGCAGCGGAACCTGTCGCGCGCCGCTGACCAAGTGAACGTCGCCCAATCCGCGCTCAGCCATCATATCTCGAATCTGGAGGCCGAGTTTGCAACGCCGCTGTTCGAGCGCAAGTCGCGCGGCATGGACCCGACCGCGGCCGGCGAGCGGCTTTACGAGCATGCCCGCATCATCCTGCGCGCGATGGCGGAGGCCGAGACCGAGGTGCGCGAGGGCGCGCGCGTCATTGCCGGCGAGATCTCGATCGGCATGGCCAATTCCGGCGTCAAGGCGATCGGCGTGGAGCTGATGCGGACGGTGCTGACGAAGTATCCCAAGCTCAAGCTGTCGCTCACCGAGAGCCTGTCGGGCGCGACGCTGATGCACCTGATGGTCTCCAACGTCGACCTCGCGCTGGTCTACAATCCGCCGTCGGAGAAGGAGCTGATCACGGAGGCCGTGCTCGAAGAGGAGATGTTCCTGGTCGGCATTCCCAAACTCGTCGGCAAGGCCAAGACTCCCATCCGCTTCGAGGAGCTGAGCCGGCTGCCGCTGATACTGCTGCGCTACGGCCTCGGCCTCTCCTCGCGCGCGCTGCTGGACGATCCGGTCCTGCTCAAGCGGCTCGAGGGCGGCGCGATCCTGCACGCCAACTCGATTACGGGCATGACCGGTGCACTGGTGGAGGGGCTCGGTTGCACCATCGCGACAAAACTGTTCGCTCGGGAGGAGCTCGCCGCCGGACGCCTGGTCGCGCGCGAAGTGATTGCCCCAAAGCTCACTCGCACGCTCTATCTCTGCCGCCTGCGCAACCGCCCAATGACCTACGCGATGGAAGAGATGCGACGGTTGATGCTCGAAATGATCGCCGAGCAGGTGCGCAGCGGCAGTTGGCAGGCGACGCTGGTTGAGTGAGGAGCGCTTCCGGCGTCATGGCCGGGCTTGACCCGGCCATCCACGCCTTGCCGCGCAGCACGAAGAACGTGGATGCCCGGGACGAGCCCGGGCATGACGACAGTCCCGCCGGGGCGAGGTCAGGAAAGATCGAGTTCGAAAATCTCGAACGCTTCCATCGATATGTTCGTCTGGATTTCCGGCTGACGGCGGCCAACATGGCGCGGTCCGGCAGAGCTTGCGAAAAACCTCAGAGATGAGCCGCCGGGAACCGCGCGCGATCCGCGCGCCACGGGGAGGACATCATGAGCGTTGTCGGCATCGACACAGGGTTTGAGCTCGGCGCTACGCCTTCAGGACCGGACGAGATCTCGCGGCGGCTCGAGGCAATGCCGGCCACGGGCCATGTCTGGAAGCTCATCGTCCTGCTGTCGCTCGGCGGCTGTTTCGAGATCTACGATCTGTTCCTGACCGGCTACATCGCGCCGGGCCTCAGCCGCAGCGGACTATTAAGCACCACGACGCAGGCCTTTTTCGGCTTCTCCGGCATCGGCGCCTTCGTCGCTGCGACCTTTGCCGGCCTGTTCGTCGGCACCTTCTTCCTCGGCTTCCTCGCCGACCGTTTCGGCCGGCGCGCGATCTTCACCTACGCCCTGCTCGGCTATACCGCGGCGTCCGTGATCATGGCCTGCCAGACCTCTTCAGGCGGCCTGTTGCTCTGGCGCTTCCTCGCCGGGGTCGGCATCGGCATCGAGGTCATCACCATCGACGCCTACATCACCGAGCTGGTGCCGAGCCGGATGCGCGGCCGCGCCTTTGCGGTGAACCAGGCGATCATGTTCATCGCCGTTCCCATCGTCGCGTTCCTCGCCTGGTGGCTGGTGCCGCTCGCGCCCTACGGCATCGAGGGCTGGCGCTGGGTGGTGCTGATCGGCGCCGCCGCCAGCATGATCATCTGGGTGCTGCGCCTGTTCCTGCCCGAGAGCCCGCTCTGGCTCGCCCGCCACGGCCGCACCGAGGAAGCATTCCGGATTCTCGCCACGCTCGAGGCCAGAGGCGGCGGCGCGGCGCCGGGGCCCTCAGCTCCGGTTGCCCGGCCAGCGACGCAGGCGACCGGGCACATCGGCTTCGCCGATCTGTTCCGCCCGCCCTATCTCTCGCTCGTCGTCCTGTTCATGGTGTTCAACCTCTGCCAGGCCTTCGGCTTCTACGGCTTCGCCAATTGGGTCCCGACCCTGCTGGTCGCGAAGGGCATCACCGTCACCAAGAGCCTGCAATATTCCTTCATCGTCGCGTTCGCCTACCCGATCTCGCCGCTGCTCGCGGCGAGCTTCGCCGATAGATTCGAACGCCGCTGGATCATCGCGGGAGCCTGCATCGCCATCATCGTGTTCGGCATGGCGTTCGCCCAATTGACCGAGCCGGCGCTGCTGATCGTCTGCGGCGTGCTGCTGACGGCCTGCAACACGACGATGTCCTACGCCTATCATGCCTACCAGACCGAAGTGTTCCCGACCCAGATCCGCGCGCAGGCGTCCGGCCTCGTCTATTCGATGAGCCGGCTGAGCGCGACATTCTCGGGCTTCATCGTCGCCTACATGCTGAAGGAAGCCGGCGTCATCGGCGTGTTCGGCCTGATCACCGTGGCGATGCTGATCGTGGTGATCGCCATGTCGCTGTTCGGCCCCGATGTCCGCGGCAAGGCGCTGGACACGGTGTAGCCTCAGCTCTCTCCACGCGTCATTGCGAGGAGCGAAGCGACGAAGCAATCCAGAGTCGTTCCATAGAGACAGTCTGGATTGCTTCGCTGCGCTCGCAATGACGGGGGAGAGAGCATAGCTCACGCCGCCAGCAGGTTCTGCAATGCCGCGCCGTTGGGTACACCGAGGCCGGAGCAGGCATCCCAGCCGGGGCCGGCCTTGTACATGCCGCGCAGGGAGCCGGTGATGTCGTTGTTGCCGACGGTGATGTCGCGGAACACGCCGTGCCCATGCGAGGCATAGATCAGCGGATTGATGAAGCCGACCGTCTTGCCGAACTTCTTGGTCGTGGCCTCGTTGATGCGGGCGATCAGTCCGGCCATCAGCGGCGCTACCGCGCTGGTGCCGCCGATCGTGGTCATGACACCGTTGAGAAAGATCTGGTAGCCGGTCGCGGGATCGGCGTCGCCCGCAACATCGGGCACACCGCGGCCGCTCCGATGCGCCGGCGATTTCGGCACATGCGCATTGGCCTGATATTTCGGCTCCGCAAACATCACGCTGACGCCACCGCCGCCGGCGCCGTCCTGCGGACCACCGTTCCAGACGACCTCGGTGATCGTGCCGTTCGAGGCTCTCAGATTGGTCCCGCCGCAGGCGAGTGCAAAGGGGCTCGACGCGGGGAAGTCGGCGTGCGGTTTGCCATCCCAGCCTTCGGCCATGTCCGCCGACCCGTTGTCGCCGGACGCGACGCAGACGGTGACGCCCATCGCCGCAGCGTCGCGGATCGCTTCATTGAGGCCGTCCATGAATTGCTGTGAGCTCTCCGGATCCTCCGGTCCGCCCCAGCTGATCGAGATCACCGATGGCTTTCGCGCGGTGTCATGGACCGCGGCCTTCACCGCGTCGATGAAGCCGTTGGTGGTGTTGGGCGCGAAATAAACCACGATCCTGGCACCGGGCGCGATCGCGCCGGCGACCTCGACGTCGAGCACGACCTCGCCGTCGGCGTCGGAATGGCCGGGCTTGTTGGCGCCGCCGTCGACGCTCGCGGGAACGACCTTCGGCATCGGGATCCCCGCCTTCTTGAAGAAGGTTTTCAGGTCCGAGGTCTTGTAGCCTGCGCCGGTGGGATGACCCTTGGTGTCGATGTCGTTGAGCTCGATGATGGCGATGCACTGCCCGGCGCCGGTCTCGCCGCCCGGGAAATTGTAGAGCTGTGCGATCTGTTCGACCGAAAAGCTGCCGCCCTGCCCCGCACGCGCGGTCGCGCCCTTCTTCGCTGTCTTGCTGGCCGCCTTGCGCCGGAAATGCGGCTGCGCCACGGGCCGGTTGTCGAGGCCGTGCACGCCGATCACAATGCCTTCGAGCTCGGCCGGGATCTGCACATTGCCCCTGCGCATGCGATAGGTCGCGCCGTCATGCTTGACCTTGTTGAGCTTGACGCCGAACGCCGCACCCATCGCCTTCACGGTGCCGGTCAGCTTCACCGTGCGGGAGGCCAGGTGCACGCTCTTGACGTTGAGATCATGGTGATGCGCGAAATCATCGATCTTGGCGACGTCGGCCGTATCGGCGCCCATCTGCTCGGCAAACTCCGTGCGAGAAAGATATTGCCGCTCGCGCGGCGGTTGCGCGCCGAGCGCCATCACCTGCTCGTCGTCGGCGCGTTTGGCGCGCAGGCGAACGCTGATCTCGATTTCCTGCCTGGAATCGGCCGCGCCGACGAGCTTGGCCCCCTTCGGCAATTTCCGGGCGCTGTTCGCCAGCGTGACACGCTTAGTCGAGCTTGCCATGACTTCCTCCGTTTGTGATTGAAAGGCGGATTGTCGCACCTCAACTATAGGTGTAGTCTCGCAGACGGATTGGTTCAGACGATTGAGCGAATATTTTCAAAACAACCCTTGTTTTTAAGGGCAAATGCTCTTCTGCCTCAAATCGACACGGAATCGGTCAATAGCTCCGACCATTCCGTGAATAGGTCTTCGATCTAGAATTGCAGCCGTCGGCGCGACTTGTCCGACCGACGGAAGACGTTTGTCGAAATCAATTGGCGGAGACCGCGTGATGCCTGCTGACCGCAAATGGGTTGAGAAAAATCTCGGGTTCGATCCAATCACCACACCGCCGCCGCGCCAGACCTTCGTGGTCAAGCGCATCGCGGATGCCGCCGCGAAGAAGACCGCCAAGATCGCGCCCGAAGATTTTCAGCGCGAGATCATCGATTTCGATTCTGAATCAACCGAAGGCCGCGAGTTCATGGCCTTCTCGACCGCGACCGGGCTGTCGCGCTTCACCGACATTCGCTGGCCCAAGGGGCTCGCGCCGCAGACCGGGCCGAAGCCGGGCAATGGCAAGGGCCCGCTGCCGCGTGCCGACGTGCTGGTGGTGACCTGGACCGTCGACGAAGCGCACGCAACCAGCCGCGTGCTGACGCCAGGCAAGGACTCGCATAACGACTACGTCCCCTACACGCACAATTACGCAACCATCTCGAAGAAGATGCGCAACGGCTGCCCGGCCAGGGAGCTGAAGCGGCTCGGCGCCTTCTGGACCACCACAATCGGCAACAAGAAGGTCGTGGTCTTCAAATCCGACTCGCACATGTCGCAGGATGGCCCGCAGCTGCCCAACATCGACGTCTGGCGCCAGATCATCACCGAGGTGCAGCCGACGCTCGTCATCACCACGGGCACGGCCGGCGGCATCGGCAGGCAGGTCGAGGTCGGCGACGTCGTCGTCAGCCCGATCGTTCGCTTCGATTGCCTCTCGAAGTTCAAGAAGCAGCCGTTTGCGCAGGCGCATTTCTCCAGCAAGCCCGCCAGGACGACGAAATTCGCCGCGGCCAAGACGCTGTTCAAGGCCAATGCCGGGCAATTGCCGAAGACCAATACCAGGCCCCCAAAGATTTTCGTCGTGAAGCCGAGTGGGCTGTCGTCCTCCGTGGTCACGACTGATTTCTTCGGCTTCGACACCTCGGACAACCACTTCCATCTCCAGGGCCTCGGCGACGTTTCCGAAATGGGCGACGCCATCCTGGGCCTCGTCGCCCAAGAGATGGGCGCCAAGGCGCCGCGCTGGCTCGCGATCCGCAACGTCTCCGACCCGCAGATCAAGGCCGAGGGCACGCTGAAGCAGCAGGAACAGATCGCCGCCCAGATCTACAAAGGGTTCGGTCGCTGGAGCACCGTCTGCAGCGCCATCACCTGCTGGGCGAGCATCGTGGCGGAGCCGTAGGGCATGATCCGGAAAAGTGTGACGCGGTTTTCCGAAAGATCATGCCCAAACAATAAAGCCGCAAAGGCTGCAGGTCAGCCTCTCTTGCCGAAGCGGCCCGGGGTGTCTACCTCTCGCTGAGTGTTTCGTGAGAGGTTCCCATGCTGGATGCCGCCGTGAAGGCGCTGTCGCAAATGATGTCGCCGCCGATGCGTTCGATCCTGTGGCGGTCGATCGGGCTCGCGCTGGTGCTGATCGTGGTGCTGGCGATCGGGTTGCAGCGGCTGCTGAGCTGGTTCGCCACGTATGGCGAAGTCTGGCTGGAGGGCCTGCTTGGGCCGAGCTGGCACTCATCCCTGGACGTGCTGTCCTGGATCATCTCGATTGCGGCTGGTCTTGGGGTCGTGTTCGGCAGCGTGTTCCTGATGCCCGCGATCACCTCGCTGGTGGCGAGCTTCTTCGTAGACGACGTCGCCGACATCGTCGAGCGCGAATATTATCCGGCCGAGCGGCCGGGCACGGCGCTGCCGTTCAACCAGGCCATCCTCGAAGGCATCAAGACCGCGCTGCTGACCATCCTGGTCTATCTCGTCGCGCTGCCGCTGGTGTTTCTGGCCGGCGCCGGTTTCCTGATCTTCTTCCTCGCGGCCGCCTGGCTGCTGGGCCGCGAATATTTCGAGCTCGCCGCGATGCGCTTCCGCTCGCCGGAGGGCGCCAAGGCGATGCGGCGCGACAATGCCGCGACCATCTTCACCGCCGGCCTCTTCATTGCGGCCTTCGTCTCGATCCCTGTCGTGAACCTGGCGACGCCGATCTTCGGCATGGCCTTCATGGTTCACATGCACAAGCGGCTGTCGGGACCACGGCCCGAGTTGATCGAGCCGGCACGGCAGATGCGGTGAGCGCTATCGGCTCACCGGCACGCCGCATTTGCGCAGCACCGTCTTGGCGAAGCCGAACGGCGCCGGTGTAAACGGACCCGGCGGCGCCCGCGTGATCAGCGCGATGAAGCCGAGCCCGGCCATCGCCAACCAGAAGCACAGCCAGAAGCCGTCGATATAAGCGAGCACATTGGCCTCGCGCTGCACGAAGCCGGCAAGCGTGCCCACTGCGCGCGCCTGCGCCGAACCGGTGCCGTGGGCGGCGAAGTGATCGGCGAGCTGCTTCAGCGCGCGCACCACATTAACGTCGCCGACCTCCAAATTCTGGCCGATGTAGAAAGAATGAACCTGCTCACGAACGCGCAGCCACGTGCCCATCAGCGCCACGCCGATCTCGGCACCGCCGAGCCGCATGATCTGGATGTAGGCCGCAAACGAGGTCGCGCGACTCGGATCGGAATTCGACAGCGCGATGATGATCAGCGGCAGCAGCGTGGTGGACTGGCCGCAGCAGGACGATGCCGACAAAGTCCTCACGTGCCCACTCATGGGTGAGCTGGGTGCCCCAGAGATTGGCGGCGGCGAAGCAGGCAAATCCCACCACCGTCACTGCGCGTGCATCGAAATGGCGGAGCAGCCAGATCGTAAGCGGCACCAGCACGAACATCGGCAGCGCGCCGTAAGTCAGCAGCAGCAGCCCGCTCTGCTCCGGCCGGAGCAGGCCGATATTGCCGAGGAAGTTCGGCACCAGCGACGAGTTGGAGAGCGAGCTCAGCGTGTAGAGCAGGATCACCACCAGCGACAGGCCGATGTTGCGCGAGAACAGCACGTTCACATGCGCCCAGGGCTGCCGCACCAGCGACTCGTTGACGAGGAAGGCGACGAACAGCACTGCACCGGCAGCGAGCAGCGCCGTCACGGTACCGTTGCCAAGCCAGTCCAGCCGATTGCCCTGGTCGAGGCCGGCATAGATCATCCCGACCCCTGCGCCGAGCAGCAGCATGCCGCCCCAATCGGCCTCGCGCAGCAGCGCCCGATCAACCGGCTCGCTCGGCGTGCCCAGATAAACCATCAGGCCCATCAGCGGCGCGATCACGACGCCCTGCCAGTACAGCCATTGCCAGCCGAGATGATCGACATAGAAGCCGACAAGTGAGGTCGATGAGTCCAATGCAAAGCCGACGCGGATCGAATAGAGCGCGATCGCCGGCAGCCACCAGCGGATCGGCAGATTGCGGAACACGATCATCAGCGTCGCCGGCACGAAGGTGCCGAGCAAGAGGCCGTGCACGACGCTGAGCGCGATCAGCGTCGGATAATCGTGCACGAAAGGGATGATCAGCGAGACGACGGCGTAGACGAGGCTCGGGATCCCGAGCACGCGGCGCAGGCCGAACACGGTCGCGAGCCACGCCACCGCCGGGGCGACGAAGATCTGTGAACCGATGCCGGCCGTGGAGAGCCACGCGCCTTCGTCGAAGCTGAGCCCGAACGCACCACGGAGATCGGGCAGCCCGACCGTGGTCAGCCGGCTGTCGAAATTGGCGAGGAACGCGCCGAGCAGCACGGCGGCCACGGCAAACAGCGGTTGCGCGGCGACGCCTCCACGCGAGACGGGACCGCGTCCGGCGTCGTCATTTGCCGCCATTCGCATCCTTCGTGTCGATGCTGGTGACAACCGACATCCCCGGCACGAGCCGCGCCAACAGTGGCTGGTTGTCGTCGAACTGGATGCGGACGGGAATGCGCTGCACGACCTTGGTGAAATTGCCGGTCGCGTTGTCAGGCGGCAGCAGCGCGACCTGCGCACCGGTCGCGGGCGCGATGCGCTCGACCTTGCCGCGCAGCTTCTCGCGCGAAAAACTGTCGACCGTGATCTCGACGGGTTGACCCGGCGCAACGTGGGTCAGCTGGGTCTCCTTGTAGTTCGCGATCACATAGACCTTCGGCAGCGGCACGACATTGATGAGGTTGGTGCCGATATTGACGTAGTCGCCCGGCTGCACCTGGCGCTCGCCGACCACGCCGTCGAACGGCGCCGTGATTTTGGTGTAGCCGAGCTTGAGCCTGGCGCTCGCAAGCGTCGCCTTGGTGGCGTCGAGATCGGCCGCGCGCTGCTTCTTGGTGCCTTGCAAGACCTCGAGTTGATGCTGCTGAGCGGCGATCACGGCGCGGCTGGCGCGCACGTCGGCCTGCGCCTTGGCGAGCCCCGCGACCGCCTGCTCGAAACGCTGCCGCGTGCCGGCCTCGGTCTGCGACAGCGATTGCTGGCGCTCCTGCTCCTGCTTGGCCTCGACCTCCAGCGCCTCCGCCGACAGGCGCGCGGCCTCGGCCTGCGCGATGGTCGCGTATTGCAGCTCGATCTGGTTGGCGAGATTGTCGAGCACGGCTTGCGCGGCGGCGACAGCCGCCTCGGACTGCGCAACCTGGGCCTGATAATCGGCGGGATCGATCTGGATCAGGAGGTCGCCCGCCTTGACACGCTGGAAGTCGGTCACCGAAACGGTGAGCACCTCGCCGGAAACGCGACTGGCAAGGCGCGTGAGGTCGGCGCGGACATAGGCGTCATTGGTGGTCTGGATGACCGCGTTGCCGACCCATTCATCAAAGCGCAGCGTCGCCAGCGCAACGAAGGTCAGCGCGACGATTACGGCGAACAGCGGGATCGCGAGCCGGCTCCAGAGTGAGCTTGCCGGCCGCTGCGTCGGCTTGGGCGGTGGAGCCGGCGTGGCGGCCGGCGGTGACGAGACTTGTTCCTGCTGACTCACGCCATGTCCCCAAAACCACCTTGCCCGAACATTGTGCTCACACCGTCTTCTCCGGCCACCGGCAGAGATCGTTGATCAGGCAAACCTCGCAGCGCGGCTTGCGCGCGAGGCAAGTATAGCGGCCATGCAGGATCAGCCAATGATGGGCATGCAGCATGAATTCGGCGGGGATCACCTTTTCGAGACCAAGCTCGACTTCGAGCGGCGTCTTGCCGGGCGCGATCCCGGTGCGATTGCCGACGCGGAAGACATGTGTGTCGACCGCCATGGTGTGCTCGCCGAAGGCCATGTTGAGCACGACGTTGGCGGTCTTGCGTCCCGCGCCCGGAAGCGACTCGATCTCGGCGCGCGTGCGCGGCACCTCCCCGCCGAAATCGCTGAGCACTTTTGCCGACAGCGCAATCACGTTCCTGGCCTTGGTGCGATAGAGGCCGATGGTCTTGATGTAGTCGCGCAGACGTTCTTCGCCGAGATCGAGCATCTTTTGCGGGGTGTCGGCGACTTTGAACAATTCGCGTGTCGCCTTGTTGACTCCGGCGTCGGTCGCCTGCGCCGACAGCACCACGGCGACCAGCAGCGTGAACGGATTGACGTGCTCGAGCTCGCCTTTCGGCTCGGGATTGGCTTTGCGGAAGCGGCTGAAGACCTCGTGGATCTCCGCCGGCGTCCACCGCTTGGTAGCCTTGAGCGATTTCCTGGCGGGCGCCGATGTCTTGCCGGGGGTCTTCGGCTTCGAGGTGGCCGCCTGTGTCTTTTTCTTCGGTACCGCCGCTTTGCGCGGGACCGGCTTGCGGGTGATTTTCGCCATGATCGGGATATACTGAGGGACAATGAGCACAGGCAACGAAATTGAGCGGGATAACGAGCAGCAGATCTTCTCCGCGCTGCTGACGCCTCATCGCTCGCTGAACCGCACCGGCTTCCTGGCCGTGATGGTGTTTCTCAGCGTCGTCAGCTTCGTCACCGGCATTGTCTTCCTGATGAAGGGCGCCTGGCCGGTGCTCGGCTTTTTCGGCCTCGACGTGCTCGTGGTCTGGTGGGCCTTCAAGGTCAATTTCCGCACCGCGCGGGCGCGCGAGGAGATCACGGTCACGACCACGGAGTTGCGCGTGCGGCGCGTCGACCATCATGGCCAGGTCGCCGAATGGAGCTTCAATCCGCTCTGGGTCCGCCTCGACATGGAAGTCGACGAGGACTTTGGCATCGAACATCTCTATCTGATCTCGCGCGGCCACCAGATCCAGATCGCGAGGTTCCTCGGGCCCGATGAAAAAGCTAGTTTTTACAAAGGCTTGATAGAAGGTTTGAACGCCGCCAAGCGCGGCCCGACCTACAATCCGATGACCTGAGGGCAGTCGGAAATCGGGTGGTTTCGCGACCCTCCCGCGCCTACATTTCCGGTCATGATGACACTCGCCATACATGACCAGCGCCTGGCCGGGCCGGGCACCCCTAACGCCGCGCTCCGCGACTATGATTCGGTGCGCCGGGCCATCGCGTTCATCTCGGAGAACTGGCGCGCGCAACCGACCATCGAGGCGATGGCGGATGCGGCCGGCGTCACCCCGGATGAGCTGCACCACCTGTTCCGCCGCTGGGCCTCGATCACGCCGAAGGCCTTCATGCAGGCGCTGACGCTCGACCACGCCAAGGGCCTGCTGCGGGACTCCGCGAGCATCCTCGACGCGGCGCTCGACTCCGGCCTCTCGGGTCCGGGCCGACTGCATGATCTCTTCGTCACTCACGAAGCGATGTCGCCGGGCGAATGGAAGAATGGCGGCGCGGGGCTGACCTTGCGCTACGGCTTCCACTCTTCGCCCTTCGGTACCGCGATCGTGATCGCGACTGATCGCGGTCTGTCAGGTCTCGCCTTCGCCGATCAAGGCGAGGAGAAGGCCGCGCTGGCGGACATGACGCGGCGCTGGCCGAACGCGACCTATGTCGAGGATCACGAAGGCACGGCGCCGCTCGCGGCACGCATCTTCGATACGAAGATGTGGCGACCGGATCAGCCGCTGCGCGTCGTCATGATCGGCACCGATTTCGAAGTGCGGGTGTGGGAGACGCTGCTGAAGATCCCGATGGGCCGCGCGGTGTCGTATTCCGACATCGCCTGCAACATCAACAGCCCGAAGGCCTCGCGTGCCGTCGGCGCCGCCGTCGGAAAAAATCCGGTGTCCTTCGTCGTGCCCTGCCACCGCGCACTCGGCAAGAGCGGCACGCTCACCGGCTATCACTGGGGCATCACCCGCAAGCAGGCGATGCTGGGCTGGGAAGCCGGGCAGCTGGGGATGCAGTAAGTTATAGGCGAACTGCCTCCACGTGGTCGTCCTGGCGAAAGCCAGGACCCGTTCCCCCAAATGGAATTGTGTCGGCAGGTGCCCACTACCAGTCTTCGCCAAACTGCGAACGGTGGGTATGGGTCCTGGCTTTCGCCAGGACGACACCGAATATTTGATGAACGCCGTCGCCTCTGGCGCAGCGTTTTCAGCCCGCCAGATCCAGCTTCGACGCCACCGTCGAATCCGCATTGAGCCGGTAGATGATCGGCACGCCGGTGGCGAGCTCGCGCTTCAAGATGCCTTCGGGCGACAGCTTTTCCAGCACCATGATCAGCGCGCGCAGCGAGTTGCCGTGGGCGGCGACCAGCGTGCGCTTGCCGTTGAGCACGCCGGGCAGGATTTCCTGCACGTAATACGGCAGGGCGCGCGCCAGCGTGTCCTTCAGGCTTTCGCCACCGGGCGGCGGCACGTCGTAGGAGCGGCGCCAGATCAGCACCTGGTCCTCGCCCCATTTCTTGCGCGCATCGTCCTTGTTGAGGCCGGAGAGATCACCGTAGTCGCGCTCGTTCAGCGCGAGGTTCTTCGAAGTCGGCAGGCCCTTCTGATCGAGCTCGCCCAAAATCAGATCGAGCGTGTGCTGCGCGCGCGTGAGCACCGAGGTGTAGGCAACGTCGAACACGAGGCCTTGGGCCTTCAGCTTGCGGCCGGCCTCGGACGCTTCCTTCACGCCGAGCTCGGTGAGGTCGGGATCCTTCCAACCGGTGAACAGGTTCTTCAGATTCCATTCGCTCTGGCCGTGGCGCACGAGCACGAGGAGACGTTCACTCATCAACTGCTTTCCGTGTTGTTTAGATGTCGGATAGGCCGAGCACGTCGGCCATCGAGTAGTGCCCCGGCGTCTTGCCGTGCGCCCACAGCGCCGCCTTGAGCGCGCCGTGCGCGAACAGCATGCGGTCCTCGGCGAGATGCGACAGAGTGAGACGCTCGAACGGGCCGAGGAAGGTGACGCTGTGCTCGCCGGCGACGGTGCCACCGCGCAAGGAAGCAAAGCCGATCGCACCCGGCTTGCGCGCGCCGGTGATGCCGTCGCGCCCGCGCTCCGAATGCCCCTCGAGCGGGATGCCGCGACCGCTGGCTGCCGCCTGGCCCAGCATCAGCGCGGTGCCCGAGGGCGCATCGACCTTCATGCGGTGATGGGATTCGACGATCTCGATGTCGAAATTTTCGTCGAGCGCCTTGGCGACGCGCTTGACCACCGCGGCAAGCAGATTGACGCCCAGGCTCATATTGCCCGATTGCACGACGATCGCGCGATTGGTGACGCTCTTGATCACGGCATTGTCGGAGGCCGACAGGCCGGTGGTGCCGACGACATGCACGATGCCGCGCTCGGCCGCGATCGCGACATTGGCGATGGTCGCGGCCGGCACGGTGAAATCCAGGATGCCGTCGGCCTCCTTCGACATCGCCCAGAGGTCGGCTGACAGCTTGATGCCGTTTTCAGGCAGGCCGGCGAGCACACCGGAATCCTTGCCTAAGAGCTCCGAGCCCGGAGCCTCCAGGGCGCCAGCCAGGACCGCGCCTTTGCTGTCGGCAATCGCCCGCGTCAGGGCGCGGCCCATCCGGCCGCCGGCTCCAGCAACAATCAAGCGCATGTCTGACATGGTGCGATCCTCTCGGAGCCGTTGTAGCGGCGGGATGCAGTTCCGGCAACCGAGGGGGCAGGGCTGAGCAGCTGCGCTTGCCGTCATGGCCGGGCTTGGCCCGGCCATCCACGCCTCTTCGGCGGCACAAGGAACGTGGATGCCCGGGACAAGCCCCGGGCATGACGACCTCTCGTGAATGCTCAGACGCGCTCACGCCTTGAGCGCCAAGGCAGCGCCCGAATGACGGAGCGCCTCAGCCGTCCGACGGCTGCGGGCCGTCATAGCCCTCGATGATGATGAGGTCGGCGATCGAGTGCGGCGCGCGCACCTTGATGTTGGCCTGGTATTCCGGCGAGTTATAGCAGGCGATTGCAGCCTCATAGTTCGGGAATTCAATCACGACGTTGCGGCTGCGGCTGGCGCCTTCGACGGTCGTGAAGCGGCCGCCGCGGACGACATAGCGGCCGCCATGTTTCTTGAAGATTGCGAGATTGGCGACGGCATAGGGCTTGTAGCCCTCGTCATTGCTCACGTCGACGCGTCCGATCCAGTAGCCTTTTGCCATCGTTCTTCTCCCTGGTTGTTCGTGATTAGCCGAGCGCTTGCGCGATCTCGGCGTGAATGGCTTCAGCAACCGCCTTCGGATCAGCGGCTTCCACCACCGGCCGCCCGACGACGAGATAATCGGCGCCGGCGCCAATCGCACGACCGGGCGTCATGATGCGCTTCTGGTCGCCGGTTGCCGAGCCGGCCGGGCGGATACCTGGCGTGACGAGATGCATCTCGTGGCCGACGATCTTGCGCAAGGCACCGACCTCCTCCGGCGACGACACGAGCCCGTCGATACCGAGCGCCTGCGCCTGCTGCGCGCGCGCTTCGACCAGCTCGGAGACGCCGAGGCGATAGCCGGCCGCGTGCAGATCGTCCTCGTTGTAGGAGGTCAGCACCGTGACAGCGAGAATATTCAAACCCGATTTGCCGCGCCCTTCGACGGCGCCCTTCATGGTCTGTGGATAGGCGTGCACGGTGAGAAAGGTTGCGCCGAGCTTGGCTACACTCTCGACACCGCGCGTCACCGTGTTGCCGATGTCGTGCATCTTGAGATCGGCAAACACCTTCTTGCCCTTGTCGGCGAGTTTGCCGATCAGCGGAAGGCCGCCGGCATAAGCGAGCTGATAGCCGATCTTGTAGAAGGTGACGCTGTCGCCGAGCCTTGCGATCATCGCCTCCGCGGCATCGACGCCGGGCAAATCGAGCGCGACGATCAGGCGGTCCTTCGGGGCGATTTCGGCTGGCGTCATGTCACCTCACATCATGCGTTGGGAAATGTCGATCAACTGCCGCACCATGTCCTTCAGCCCATCGCTATCGGCCTGGCTCTTGAGCCTGTCCATATCGTCATAGGCCTGGTCGGCAAAGGCGAGCGTGAACTGACTAGCGATCACATTGGCGTGGCAGGACGTCAGGATCAGCCGCAACGCCTGGAGCGCGCGGGCGGCACCGAGCCGGCTCTGCGAGGCGCCGGCGAGCGCGAAAGCGCGGTTGCGGAAGACCTCGCCACGCGCCTCGTGCGGATCCTGCACGCGACTGACCCAGTCGATCGCGTTCTTCAGCAGCGGCGGCACCGAGGCGTTGTACTCCGGCGAGACGAAGAGCACGCCATGATGCGCGCCGATCATCCGCTTGAGATTGATGGCGTGCTTCGGCACGCCGGACTTGGCTTGGAGATCACCGTCGTAAATCGGCAGCGGAAAATCGACGAGCGAGATGCGGGTGACTTCAACGCCGGCCTGGGCGAATTCATACGCGGCAACCGCCGCCAGCTTCGCATTGTGCGAGCCGGTGCGCAGCGAGCCGGGAATGACCAGGATTTTCGGTGCGGACATCCGCTTCCATACGTTCGGCGAAACGAGCCCGCCGCGCATCGAGGGAAGCCGGCGGAATTAGTCCTTGCGATACACCCAGACGCGGGCCGGCGGAAGGTTCATCCAGATCCGTTCCGAAGCCTCTGTGGACACGCCGGGCAGCGATTTCGGGATCGGCGGCACCACCGCATAGGTGAACTGAACGAAGGGCGCCCCGGGCGCGAGCGCCGTGAAGGCGTCGCGAATGAGCCGAAGGCGCGTCAGCATCGGTTTTGTGACCAGCGGCAGGCCGGAGACGACCGCGCTGGCCGGCGCGCTGAGGACGTTCCAGAGCGTGTCGCGCAGGCGATAGGCATCACCCTGCACCACCTTGGCCTGCGGATAGCGGTCGCGCAGCAGGGCGCAGAAGCCGGGATTGTATTCGACGAGGACGAGTCGTTTCTGATCGACGCCGCGCTCGACCAGCGCCGAGGTGATGGCGCCCGTACCAGGACCAAGTTCGACCACCGGTGCGTCCGAATTGGTGTCGACGTAATGGGCCATGGTCCGCGCCAGCAGCTTGCCGGACGGCATCACCGCGCCCATGTGCAGCGGCTTTTCGATCCATGATCTGAGAAAGCGCACCTCGTCATCGAGACGAGGCTTCTTCAACGCACGCGCGGACGATGGCAATGGCATGTCAGGACCGGACGGGACCGCGCGACCGCGGCGTGTCAGAAAATAGTCATAAACACGTATAGGCCGAACACGATACGGTCAAGCCGAGTCAGTTCGCCCGATTACCGAAGAAGTCCTTGACCTTGGCGAAGAAACCCTCGGACTCCGGCTGGGTGTTGCCGGAGGAGAGTTTTTCGAACTCGGCCAGCAGTTCCTGCTGCTTCTTGGTGAGGTTCTGCGGGGTCTCGACCACGACCTGGACGTACATGTCGCCCGTCTGGCGCGAACGCAGCACCGGCATGCCCTTTGATGCAATGCGGAATCGTCTGGCGGACTGGGTTCCGGCGGGGACCTTCACCTTGGCCTTGGCCTTGTCGATGGTCGGCACCTCGAACTCGCCACCGAGCGCGGCTGTGACCATCGAGATCGGTACACGGCAATGCAGATCGGCGCCGTCGCGCTGGAAGAACTGGTGCTGGGCCAGCGACAGGAAGATGTAGAGGTCGCCGGGCGGACCGCCACGGACGCCGGCCTCGCCTTCGCCGGCGAGCCTGATCCTCGTGCCGTCCTCGACGCCTTGCGGAATGTTGACCGACAGCGTCCGCTCGCGGGTAACGCGGCCCTGGCCCGAGCAGGACGGGCAGGCATCCTCAATCATCTGGCCGCGGCCCTGGCAGCCGGGGCAGGTGCGCTCGAGGGTGAAGAAGCCCTGCGACTGCCGCACGCGGCCGGCGCCGCCGCAGGTCGAGCAGGTCTTCGGCTTGGTGCCGGCCTTGGCGCCGATGCCCGAGCAGGCCTCGCAGGTGACCGAGACGGGGATCTCGATCTGCGCGGTCTTGCCGCCAAAGGCCTCCTCGAGGGTGATTTCCATGTTGTAGCGCAGGTCGGCGCCGCGCTCGCGGCCGCCGCGGCCGCGCTGTTGCCCGGCCATGCCGAACAGATCTTCGAAAATGTCGGAGAAGGAGGAAGCGAAGCCCGCGCCGAAACCGGCACCACCGCCACCGGGACCGCCCTGCTCGAAGGCAGCATGGCCGAAGCGGTCATAGGCCGCGCGCTTGTCCTTGTCCTTGAGGATCTCGTAGGCCTCGTTGATCTCCTTGAACTTGACCTCGCTGCTGTCGTCCCCGGGATTGCGGTCGGGGTGAAACTTCATCGCCAGCTTGCGGAACGACGATTTCAGGACGGAATCGTCGGCAGAGCGTTCGACTTCGAGGGTTTCGTAGTAGCAGCGCTTGGTGGACATATCTGACTCGGCCTATCCAATCGCGATTCAGGTCGGGGCGAAACAACGTCGCCACGCGACGATATAGGCAGCCTTCCGCGTCACGGCAGCGGGCTGCATGGCAGCGTTGAGCATAGCGGCTGGAAATTGATTGATCGTAACGGGGCCGATCGCAACAGATCCTTCGCCCGTCGAGCCCGACACGAAAGCCTCCCCCCTGAAGGGGGAGGCCATTTCAGCGTGTGGGGTCCAAGCCGTCCGCATCATACCCTCTTGGGGCTTAGGCGGACTTCTTGTTGTTCTTGTCGTCGTCGACTTCGGTGAATTCCGCGTCGACGACGTCGTCCTTGGCCGCATCCCTCTTGGCGTCGGCCTCGGCCTGCTGCGCGTACATGGCCTCGCCGAGCTTCATCGAAGCCTGAGCCAGCGTATTGGTCTTGGCCTTGATCGCCTCGGCATCGCTGCCCTTCAGCGCTTCCTTGAGGTCACTGACAGCGTCCTCGATGGCCCGGCGCTCGGTCTCGCCGACCTTCGAACCGTGCTCGGCCAGCGCTTTCTCGGTGGAGTGCACCAGCGCGTCGGCATGGTTCTTGGCATCGACCGCCTCGCGGCGCTGCTTGTCGGCCGCGGCATTGGCCTCGGCGTCCTTGACCATCTTGTCGATATCGGCTTCCGACAGCCCGCCTGAGGCCTGGATCCGGATCTGCTGTTCCTTCGCAGTCGCCTTGTCCTTGGCCGAGACGTTGACGATGCCGTTGGCGTCGATGTCGAAGGTCACCTCGATCTGCGGCATGCCGCGCGGAGCCGGCGGAATGCCCATCAGGTCGAACTGGCCGAGCATCTTGTTGTCGGCCGCCATTTCACGCTCGCCCTGGAAGACGCGGATGGTGACCGCGTTCTGGTTGTCCTCGGCGGTCGAGAACACCTGGCTCTTCTTGGTCGGGATCGTGGTGTTGCGGTCGATGATGCGGGTGAACACGCCGCCCAGCGTCTCGATGCCCAGCGACAGCGGGGTCACGTCGAGCAGCAGCACGTCCTTGACGTCGCCCTGGAGCACGCCGGCCTGGATCGCGGCGCCGATCGCCACGACTTCGTCCGGATTGACGCCCTTGTGCGGCTCCTTGCCGAACAGCTGCTTCACGACTTCCTGGACCTTCGGCATGCGCGACATGCCGCCGACCAGAACGACTTCGCCGATTTCACCAGCGGTGAGGCCGGCGTCCTTGATCGCCTTGCGGCAGGGCTCGACGGTCTTCTGGACGAGGTCGTCGACCAGCGCTTCGAACTTGGCGCGGGTGAGCTTCATCGTCAGATGCTTCGGACCGGTCTGGTCCGCGGTGATGAAGGGCAGGTTGATCTCGGTCTGCGTCGTCGACGACAGCTCGATCTTGGCCTTTTCAGCGGCTTCCTTCAGGCGCTGCAACGCGAGCTTGTCGTTGCGCAGGTTGATGCCCTGCTCCTTCTGGAATTCGTCGGCGAGATAGCCGACCAGCCGCATGTCGAAATCTTCGCCGCCGAGGAAGGTGTCGCCGTTGGTCGACTTCACCTCGAACACGCCGTCGCCGATTTCGAGAATGGAAATATCGAACGTGCCGCCGCCGAGATCGTACACGGCGATCGTGCCGCTCTTGGTCTTGTCCAGACCATAGGCCAGCGCAGCTGCGGTCGGCTCGTTGATGATGCGCAGCACTTCAAGGCCCGCGATCTTGCCGGCGTCCTTGGTGGCCTGGCGCTGGGCGTCGTTGAAGTAGGCGGGCACGGTGATGACGGCCTGGTCGACCTTCTGGCCGAGATGGGCTTCCGCGGTCTCCTTCATCTTCTGCAGGATGAACGCCGAGACCTGCGAGGGCGAGTAGGTCTGGCCGTCGGCCTCGACCCAGGCGTCGCCGTTGGAAGCCTTCACGATCTTGTACGGAACGAGCTTCTTGTCCTTCTCGACCATCGGGTCGTCGTAGCGGCGGCCGATGAGGCGCTTCACTGCGAAGAACGTACGCTCTGGATTGGTTACGGCCTGGCGCTTGGCAGGCTGGCCGACGAGGCGCTCACCGTCGTCAGTCACGGCGACGATCGAAGGCGTCGTGCGCATGCCTTCGGAATTTTCGATAACTTTGGCGTTTTTGCCATCCATCACGGCGACGCACGAATTCGTGGTGCCGAGGTCGATCCCAATGACCTTTCCCATGGTCCTGATATCCTTGTTTTTGCGGCAGGCTGGCTGGGCCCAGAAGGCACCCGAACCGAACCCCCTAAGATCAAACATCCGCGATATTGCGATGATTGAGGCTCATATAGGAGGGGGGGAGGGGGCCGCAAGGACCGAACGCAAGTTTGGACCGTGAAAACATTGGGTTTTGGAAGATCATATCCGGGCTTCACCGCCCTTGCGGGTGAGGAATTATTAACAGGTTCAGGCCTCAGCCAGCCCCCGCCACCGTGATCCGCCCCGCCCTGTTACCGGCGCCCCAAACCCGCTAAAAGGCGGACCGGCCGGACAGCCCCGTCAAGGGCTGCTTCGCGCGACAAAGCGGCCCATTGGCCGACCATCGAACGGCCTCAATATGAACCAATCAGAGTGCCCATGAAGCTGATCCGCCCCCTCGCCGCGCTCGCCCTTGTCGTTGCCTCCGCGATTCCGGCCCTGGCCGCCGATGCCGTGTATCCGCCGGGCCTGCGTCTCGGCATGGTGCCGCTGGTCGGCCTCAGCAAGGCCAGGACCTTCCCGGGCTTCGAGAACGAGGACGGCAGCGTCAAGGTGCTCATCACCGAGCTGCCGCCGGCGGCCTATAACGAGGTCGTCAGTGCCTTCAACGCCAATCCGGCCGGCGCCAACGGCATCAAGCCGGACAAGATCGAGACATCAGCGGGCCTCGCCTATTTTACCACCGAAAGCGGCAAGGCCGGCGACACGCTGGTGAAGCGCTATTCGATGATCGTGCCGGGCACCGGCTTCTCCGGCTATGTCGCGGTGCAGATCCCCGAGAATGCCTCGAAGATCTACACCGACGATGCGGTACGGCAGATGTTTGCGACCGCCGCCATCCGCAAGGAGGTATCGGCTGACGAGCAGCTCGGACTGCTGCCGTTCAAGATCACCGATCTCTCCGGCTTCAAGGACATCCGCACGCTGGTGCCGGGCTCGAGCATCATCCTGGCCGACGGCACCGAGAGCTCGGGCTATGAATCGAAGCCCTTCATGATCCTCGGCCTGATCGGCGCCACCCCGCAAGCCGCCGACGATCGCGCCCGCTTCGCCCAGGAGGCGGCGCTTCAGATCCCGGGTCTGCGCGAAACCAGGGTCACCATGTCGGAGCCGATCCGCATCAACAGCCAGCCGGGCTTCGAGACCCGGATCGACGGCGTCAGCGGCAAGGACAAGACCCCGGTGACGGTGGTGCAGTGGATCCGCTTCGGCGGCGGCACCTCGCTGCGCATCATCGCCAGCGCCCCGCGCGACCAGTGGTCCGACGCCTTCACCCGCTTCCGCGCAGTACGCGACGGCATCCAGCCGAAGGGCTAGTACGCCCAACCACTCGCCGGCGCCGGCTGCATTTTCGGGCTTTCGTTCGTACACGAACGGAACTAGGCTTCCCTCCATTGGATCAGCTTTAGATCATCCTGGAGGGGAGGCGTACGATGCTTAGTCGACGACAGATCTTGGCCGCACTGGGGACGACGGCGATTGCGAGCCTCGCTCCATCAGCATTGTTCGCAGCAGCGACGATCAAGCCGGACGATAGCTCGGCGCTTCTCGTGATCGACGTGCAGAACTGCTTCCTGCCGGGCGGCAGCCTCGCGGTGAAGGAAGGCGAGCAGGTCGTTCCCGTGATCAACAAGATGGCGAAAGCATTCTCGAACGTGGTGATGACGCAGGACTGGCACACGCCCGGCCACGTCTCGTTCGCGTCAGCGCATTCCGGCAAGAAGCCGTTCGAGACCATCGACCTGCCCTATGGCAAGCAGGTGCTGTGGCCCGACCATTGCGTGCAGGGCACCGATGGCGCGTCGCTGTCCAAGGACCTGTCGATCCCGCAGGCCGAGCTCATCATTCGCAAGGGCTTTCACAAGGACGTCGACAGCTATTCCGCGTTCCTCGAAGCCGACGGCAAGACAACGACGGGTCTTGCCGCCTATCTGAAGTCGCGCAAGATCAAGCGGGTCTTCGTCGCGGGTCTCGCCACCGACTTCTGCGTCGCCTGGACCGCGCTCGATGCGCGCAAGGCCGGCTTTGAGGTCTATGTCGTGGAAGACGCCTGCCGCGGTATCGACAATCAGGGCTCGCTGGCCAAGGCCTGGGCCGACATGGCCAAGGCCGGCGTGAAGCGGATCCAGTCTGCAGACATCGCGGTCAGCGCGTAAGGCGTTCGCGCAGTCATTCCGGGGCGGCTCGCAGAACCAACCCGGAATGACTCAACGGCTTTGACGCCGCTCAGTTCGCGTCGTTGCTGTTCGCAGCCGGCGCGGGCTTCACGCCACCCTTGGCGACGCCGACCAGCGCCGGGCGCAGCACGCGCTCGCCGATGGTGTAGCCGGCCTGCATGACCTGCACGACGGTGCCCGCGGGCACCGATGCATCGGGCACTTCGTACATCGCCTGCTGGAAGTTCGGGTCGAACTTCTGGCCCTGCGGATCAAACTTCTTCACGCCGTGCTTTTCCAGCGCGTTGAGCAGCGAACGCTCGGTGAGCTCGACGCCCTCAATCAGCGATGTCAGGCCTGGATCGGCGGTGGCACGCGCTTCCGCCGGAACGGCGTCGAGCGCGCGCTGGAGATTGTCGGCGATGTCGAGCACGTCGCGCGCAAAGCCGGTCACGCCGTACAGCTTGGAGTCGGCGACTTCCTTGGCGGTGCGCTTGCGCAGGTTTTCCATCTCCGCCAGCGTCCGCAACATGCGGTCGCGTGCCTCGGCGACTTCCTTCTGCAACAGCTCGACCGAGCCGGGCTCGGGATCGTCGGGCATGATGTAGGGCTTTGACACCACGGGCTCGCCGGTCGGAGCAGTCGTGTCTTCGGGTTGCCGGTCTCGATCGCTCATCGGCTCTCTTTTCGAATTCGTCTTACGGGATTTTTCTGGCCCGGATATCGTGCTTCGGGCGCCGAAAATCAAGCGCCCGTGATCGCTCAAATGCCGGTCAGCCCCCCAGAAGGCGGCTGACGATGCGGGCTGCGTAGTCCACGGTCGGGATCACACGGGCATAATTCAGCCGGGTCGGCCCGATCACGCCTAAAACACCGACGATGTGGCCGGCGGCATCCCGATAGGGCGAGATGATGGTGGAAGAGCCGGACAGCGAAAACAGCTTGTTTTCGCTGCCGATGAAGATTCTCACGCCTTCGGCGGTTTCGGCGCGGCCCAACAGATCGATCACGCCGCGCTTGGTCTCGAGATCCTCGAACAGCAGCCGCACCCTCTCGAGATCATCAAGCGCATGCAGATCTTCCAGCAGATTGGCGTGGCCGCGGACGATGAGCTGGCGATCCTCGCTCTCGCCGCCCGACCAGCTCGCGATTCCGGCCGCGATCACCTTTTGCGTCAATTGATCGAGCTCGGCCCGGGCCTCGCCCAGCGCGGTTTCGAGCTCGAGCCGCGCTTCGGCCAGCGTTCGGCCGCGAATCCGCGCATTGAGGAAATTGCCGGCCTCGGTGATCGCCGAGGAGGGAACTCCTGGCGGCAGTGTCAGCACGCGGTTTTCGACCTGGCCGTCCTCGCCGACCAGGATCACCAGCGCCTTCTCCGGTTCCAGGCGGACGAATTCGATGTGTTTCAGCCGGGCATTGGATTTCGGCGTCAGCACCACCGCGGCAGCGCGCGTCAGGCCGGAAAGCCGGGTCAGGGCCTGATCCAGCGCCGCCTCTACCGATTGCGCATGACCGACGGTGGCGAGCTGGCTCTGGATCGACTGGCGCTCGGCCTCATTGAGATCGCCGACCTGCATCAGGGCATCGACGAAGAAACGCAGGCCGAGTTCCGTCGGCAACCGGCCGGCCGAAGTATGCGGTGCATAGATCAGGCCGAGCTGTTCCAGATCGGCCATGACGTTGCGGACCGAGGCCGGCGACAGCGGCATCGCGATCAGGCGCGAGATGTTGCGCGACCCGACCGGCTCGCCGGTCGCGAGGTAGCTTTCGACAATTTGACGAAAGATGTCGCGGGAACGCTCGTTGAGCTGGGCGAGGCCTGCGCGCGGCGCGATCAGATTGATCGGATCGTGATGGGCCACAGACGATAACTCCTGTCAGTTGCTCGTAATTTGTCCATCCCGGGCGCGTCTGACAAGCGTGGCGTTTGCGGGGTGGCAAACCTGGGGTGAAAAAGCCTTGCTGCTCACCCTCACCCCCCCTACAAGCACCGCGAACAGCCTAACCCCGCGAGTTTTGGAGGATTTCCCATGCGGCCAAGCCGCCGTGCGCCCGACGAATTGCGCCCCGTGACGCTGGAGCGTGGCGTGGTCAAATATGCGGAAGGCTCCTGCCTCGTGAAATTCGGCGACACCCATGTGCTGGTGACCGCCACGCTGGAAGACCGCCTGCCGCCATGGCTGAAGGGCCAGGGCCGCGGCTGGGTCACCGCCGAATACGGCATGCTGCCGCGCGCGACCTCCGAACGCACCCGCCGCGAGGCCTCCGCCGGCAAGCAGAGCGGCCGCACCGTCGAGATTCAGCGCCTGATCGGCCGCTCGTTGCGCACTATTGTCGATCTCGAAGCGCTCGGTGAGCGCCAGATCACGGTCGATTGCGACGTGCTCCAGGCCGACGGCGGCACCCGCACCGCCTCGATCACCGGCGCCTGGGTCGCGCTCGCCGACTGCATCAACTGGATGAAGTCGCGCAACATGATCAAGGCCAACGTGATGCGCGACAATGTCGCCGCGATCTCCTGCGGCATCTACAAGGGCACGCCGGTGCTGGATCTCGACTATGCCGAGGATTCGGAAGCCGAGACCGATGCCAATTTCGTCATGACCGGCGATGGCCGCATTATCGAGGTCCAGGGCACCGCGGAACGCGAGCCATTCACGCAGGACGAGTTCCTGAAGCTGATCGCCCTGGCGCAGAAGGGCATCGCGCGTCTGGTGGACTTGCAGAAACTGGCTGTCGCGTAGTCAATAGAGCCATGCACCGCCGAATCACCGGAAAGCTCGTCATCGCGACCCACAATCCCGGCAAGCTCGCCGAGATGAAGGAGCTGCTCGCGCCTCACGGCATCGAGGTGGTGTCGGCCGGTGAGCTCGGCCTGCCCGAGCCTGACGAGACCGGCAACGACTTCCGCAGCAACGCCGCGATCAAGGCGATCGCAGCGGCGCAGGCGACCAAGCTTCCCGCTTTCGCCGATGATTCCGGCATCGTGGTCGACGCCCTCGACGGCGCGCCCGGCATCTACAGCGCGCGCTGGGCCGGACCGTCCAAGGATTTCGCCGCGGCGATGAAGCAGATCGAACGCCTGTTGCAGGAGCGCGGCGCCACCACGCCCGACAAGCGCAAGGCCCATTTCGTCTCCGCGCTCTGCGTCGCCTGGCCCGACGATCATCTCGAAGAGGTCGAGGCGCGCGTCGACGGCACGCTGGTGTGGCCGCCGCGCGGCACTGCCGGCTTCGGCTACGATCCGATGTTCTTGCCCGACGGTCACACGCGCACCTTCGGCGAGATGGAAAGCATCGAGAAGCACGGCCTGCCGCCGCTCGGCCTCGGCCTGTCGCACCGCGCCCGCGCCTTCGTGAAACTGGCGGAGATCTGCCTTGAGCCGCGCTAAAGCGTTTTCAAGCGAAGTGGACACCGGTTCGCGCCAGGAAAACGCGTCGAAACAAGAATCTGAAGCCTTTGGCGTCTACGTGCACTGGCCATTCTGCCTGTCGAAGTGCCCCTATTGCGACTTCAACAGCCATGTTCGCCACGCCGCGATCGACGAGGCGCGCTTTGCGTCCGCCTTCGCGCGCGAGATCGAAACCACTGCGCAGCGCTCGCCCGGCCGCGAGGTCACATCGATCTTTCTCGGCGGCGGCACGCCCTCGCTGATGCAGCCCGCAACGGTCGGCGCGGTGCTCGATGCCATCGGCAAGCACTGGACCGTCGCCAACGACGTCGAAGTCACACTGGAAGCGAACCCGACCAGCGTCGAAGCCACGCGCTTCGCCGGCTATCGCGCCGCCGGCGTCAACCGCGTCTCCCTCGGCGTGCAGGCGCTCGACGATGCCTCACTGAAAGCGCTCGGCCGCATGCACAGCGCGCGCGAGGCACTCGATGCCGTCGCCATCGCGCGCCGTTCGTTCGATCGTTACTCGTTCGATTTGATCTACGCCCGCCCCGACCAGACGCCGGCGATGTGGGCCGATGAGCTGCGTCTCGCCATCGACGAAGCGGCCGAGCATCTGTCGCTCTATCAATTGACGATCGAAGAAGGCACGCCGTTCTTCGGCCTGCACCAGGCCGGCAAGTTGAAGACACCAGAAGAAGCAGTCGCGCGCGCGCTCTACGATGTGACGCAGGAGACCTGCGACAAGCTCGGCCTGCCCGCCTACGAGATTTCCAACCACGCACGCCGCGGTGCCGAGTGCCGGCACAATCTGGTCTACTGGCGTGGCGAGGAATATGCCGGCATCGGTCCCGGCGCCCACGGCCGCCTCGACATCGACGGCGTGCGTCATGCGACCGCCACCGAGAAGCGGCCCGAAGCATGGCTGATGCGCGTCGAAAGCAGCGGCCACGGCGTCGTCACCGACGATCTCCTCAACAGCGAAGAGCGCGCCGACGAATTCCTGCTGATGGGATTGCGTCTGGCCGAAGGCATCGACCCCGAGCGCTACAAGGCTCTCTCCGGCCGCCCGCTCGATCCCAAACGCATCGCGCTGCTGCGCGAGGAAGGCGCGATCACGGTTGACGCGACGGGACGGCTGCGCGTGACCAGCAGCGGATTTCCGGTGCTCGATGCGGTGGTCGCGGATCTCGCCGCGTAACGCACCTAAAACAGCGTCGTCCTGAGCTACGCCCCGAAACTCTTCGGCGAGCCGGCGACCGCGACACCACCGCCCGTCGTCACCTTCATCACCGCGAGGCCCCGTTCATTCGTGCCATCTGCGCGGAAGCGGAACAGACCGTCGATGCCGGCGAAGCCGGAGGGGTTGGTGAGCACATCAGGAGAGAAACGCGTGGTGCCCTGCGTGCGCGCGAGGGCTGCCACAAGCGCGACCGCGTCATAGGCGAGCGTGGCGGTGCGGATCGGCTCGGCGCCGTATTTGGTGCGGTAGCGGCCGGAGAAAGCACGAAAACCGGCCGGATCGGGCGCAGCATAGAGGCCGCCTTGCAACGCCGGGCTCGCATAGACGCGCGGGCTATCCCACAGGCCGGTGCCGAGCATCTGGATGTTGCGCAAATTCGCGCCCGCTGCAGTCATCGCATCCGCGACCGAAACGACGGCATCACCGTCATCGGCAATGAACAGCGCGTCCGCACTGCCGAGCTGCTGTGCCACGGTGCGCGCCGGCGTGGCGCGATCGGAGCCGTATTTCTCGAACGCGACGACCCGACCGCCGCGCCTGGGCACCGCGGCCTTCACAGCGGCTTCGACGACATTGCCATAGGCATTGTCGGGCACGAGCACAGCGACGGAACGTTTGCCGATGCTGGCGGAGTATTCGATGATGCGGTTGACGTCGGACTCCGGCAGGAAGCTCAGGAGATAAACGCCACGGCCGGCGATGCTGGAGTCGGTCGAGAATGCGATCACGGAAATGCCGCGCGTGCGCGCGACCTGCGCCACTGCCGGCACCGACTGTGCGAACAGCGGCCCCAGAATGATCTCGGCGCCTTCGTCGACCGCCTGCTGTGCGCCGGCTTGCGCGCCTTGCGGGCTGCCGTTGTCGTCCTTGATCAGGAGCTGGATGTTCGGGTTCTGGAACTCGGCCAGCGCCATCTCGGCGGCGTTACGCATGGATTGCGCGGCGAGCCCGGCATTGCCGGCAGCCGAGAGCGGCAGGATCACGCCAACCTTCACGCCGCCGGTACCGGCGGTCGTCGCCTGCTGCGGCGGCCCGGCCGGCTGGGCCGGAGGCGACGAGCTGCCGAACTGGCTGAGGCTCTGCTGCACGCCGGCGCAGGCCGACAGCAAGGGCGTGCCGAGCAGCAGGCCAAGCGCACTCCGCCGGGTCGCCCCTATCAATCGGGACCCCTGGAGGGGAGACTTCAAATCACGCGGGCCCACCATGACAGCTTCTCTTCTGACCGGCCGGAGTGCGACCAGTCACAACATTCGTTCCCCGACACAAGCCGTGGATTCAGGCATATTGTCGGCAAATAGTTAACCGAAACAAAAGGATAATGACCGCTTAACGCGACCGCCCTTAAGGTTCCGGCGAGCTGTTCGCCGTCCGTCGTCCAGCATCAAGGCAGCCTTTCCGCCGCGAATATGGCACGGATGCTTCATTCCGTTGGGAATGTGATGCCGGATGGATCACATTCCAATCCCTGCCGTCCCGGTTCGGTATCGTGGCCCGCACGATCTTTTTCAGCGGACCGGTTCCCAGCCCCGGGGTTGATGCCTAAGTTCGAATCATTATGCGCGCAAAGCCGGCCTCGATAAATACGACTGAAGCTACGGACGCCGCCCCGCGCGGCTTCTCCATCGACGCTCACCGGATTGCCGCGCCGAAGCCGGCGGCCGGCCTCTATCTGGTCGCGACCCCGATCGGCAATCTCGGCGACATCACCCTGCGGGCGCTGCAGACGCTGGCCGGCGTCGATGTCATTGCCTGCGAGGACACCCGCATCACCCGTCGCCTCACCGAGCGTTACGACATCTCGGCGCAGCTCAAGCAATATCACGAGCACAATGCAGAGGCCGCCCGCCCGAAGATCCTGGAGGCGCTGGCGGCCGGCGGCTCGGTCGCGCTGGTCTCGGACGCGGGCACGCCGCTGATCTCCGATCCCGGCTACAAGCTCGTGCGCGAGGTCTGCGCCGCCGGCCATGCGGTCTATGCGCTGCCCGGCCCGTCCTCGGTGCTGGCGGCGCTGTCGGTCGCCGCGCTGCCGACCGACCGCTTTTTCTTCGAAGGGTTCCTGCCGGCGAAATCCGCGGCGCGGCGCGCGCGCCTGGCCGAGCTTGCCCGCATCGATGCAACGCTGGTGATGTTCGAATCCGGCAACCGCGTGCAGGACACGCTTGCCGAGCTCGCCGAGATCATGGGCGCGCGCGAGGCCGCGATCTGCCGCGAACTGACCAAACTGCACGAAGAGATTTCGCGCGCGACGCTGAGCGAGCTCGCGCGCGAAGCAGACACGCTGGAGACGCGCGGCGAATTCGTGCTGGTCATCGCCCCGCCTGCCGCGGATGCCGACGTGCTGACAACGGACGCGCTGGACGATCTCCTGCGCGCGCAGCTCGCCACGAATAGCGTCAAGGACGCCGTTGCGCACGCCGTCGCACTCTCCGGCCGGCAACGGCGCGAAGTCTATGCCCGCGCGCTCGAAATCGCCAAAGGTCTAAGGGGCGGCGATGGCGAAGACTAAGAGCGCGGAACCGAAGATCGCTTCGCCGGAACGCGTCGCGGCGTTCCGCACCGGCATCTCCGCCGAAAGCCGCGCCGCAGCCTATCTGATGGCGAAGGGCTACCGCATCCTGGCAAAACGCTACCGCACGGCGCATGGCGAGATCGACCTCGTCGCGCGCCGCCGTAACCTGATCGCCTTCGTCGAGGTCAAGGCGCGCGCCAGCCTCGATGAGGCCGCCTATGCGGTGACGCCGCGCCAGCAGCAGCGCATCATCGACGCCGCGCAAGGCTGGCTTGCAGCGCATCCCGAGCATGCGGAATTCGAATTGCGATTCGACGCCATGCTGATTGCGCCGCGCTCACTTCCACGCCATGTGTTGGCGGCATTCGACGCCTCGACCTGAAAGGCAGACCATGAAACTGAACGTCGCCGTCCAGATGGACCCCATCGCCCGCATCAACGTCAAGGGCGATTCCACCTTCGCGCTGCTCCTGGAAGCGCAGAAGCGCGGCCACGGCCTGTCTTATTATACGCCCGACAAGCTCTCGATGGTTGGCGACGAGATCGTCGCGCCCGTGCAGTTGCTGACCGTCCGCGACGAGCCCGGAAATCATTTCACCCTCGGCGAGCCCAGGCGCGAGGCGCTGAACGGCTTCGACGTTGTGCTGCTGCGCCAGGACCCTCCGTTCGATCTCGCCTACATCACCTCGACGCATCTGCTCGAGCGCATTCATCCGAAGACGCTGGTCGTCAACGATCCGGCTTCGGTGCGGAATGCGCCCGAAAAGCTGTTCGTGATGAATTTCCCGCAGCTGATGCCGCCGACGCTGATCTCGCGCGACCTCGACGAGATCAACGCGTTCCGCGACAAATTCGGTGCCGTGGTGATGAAGCCGCTGCACGGCCATGGCGGCGCCGCGGTGTTCCGCGTGATGCCGCAGGACATGAATTTCGGCTCGCTGTTCGACATGTTCTCGGTGACCTTCAAAGAGGCCTGGGTGATCCAGCAGTTCATCCCCGAGGTGAAGCTCGGCGACAAGCGCATCATCCTGGTCAATGGCGAGTTCGCAGGCGCCGTGAACCGCGTGCCCGCGACGGACGACCTCCGCTCCAACATGGTACGCGGCGGCGCGGCGAAGGAAACCGAGCTGACCGCGCGCGAGCGCGAGATTTGCGCCACCGTCGGCCCGGCGCTGCGCGAGCGTGGCCTCTTGTTCGTCGGCATCGACGTCATCAACGGCAACCTCACCGAGATCAACGTGACGTCGCCGACCGGCATCCGCGCCATTGCAAAGCTCGGCGGCCCTGACGTGGCGGCGAAGATCTGGGACGTGATCGAACAGAAGCGGGCGAAGTAGGCGCTGGTCCCGTATCCGGGCTACGGACACCGCTGGAAGCACTGCGCGCCCTTCGCTAACGACCCGTTCACCATGACGCCCTGCGTTTCATCCGAACGCAGGAGCGCGCTTGCGTGATTTTACGGAGAGCGGAGCCTGCCGAATAACGCGGCATTCACCATCTGCCTAAAACCCCCACCGTGACCGGCCATCACATTCGGCCTCGCAACACCCCTTATACTTTTACTCCCTACTCATCGATGCGGGGGAACCCGCCACGTGCGGTTCGAGTGCCCCGCGTAAGAGTAGAGGCGTATGAACACCGCACGCATTGTCGTTCTCGTCATCGCGCTGGGCGCCGGCGGCGTCGCTGCCTATCTGGCGAGCCATTACGACAACAAGCCCGCAGCCGCGCTCCCGGTGGCCGAGAAGCTGCCGACGGTCGAGGTGCTCGTCGCCAAGTCGGACATCCAGCTCGGCCAGGCCGTGAAGGCCGAGGATCTGCAATGGCAGGCCTGGCCGCAGGCCACCGCCAGCAGCGCCTTCATCCGCCGCGACAACCGGCCCGACGCGCAGACCCAGATCGCCGGCTCGATCGCGCGCGTGCCGTTGATGCAGGGCGAGCCGATTCGCGAGCAGAAGCTGGTGAAAGCCGACGGCTCCGGCTTCATGGCTGCGATCCTGCCGACCGGGATGCGGGCCGTGTCGACCGAGATTTCGGCCGAGACCGCCGCCGGCGGCTTCATCCTGCCGAACGACCGCGTCGACATCGTCCTGACCCGCCGCCTGAAGAATCCCGACGGCCCCAACAACAACGGCTCGACCGGCGGCAATGACCTGATCCTGTCAGAGGTCATCCTGACCAACATCCGCGTGCTCGCGATCGACCAGGCACCGAAGGAAAAGGAAGGTCAGAACGCCGTCGTCGGCAAGACCGTCACGCTCGAGCTGCGGCCCGACCAGGTCGCCGCGCTCTCGGCGGCACGCCAGGGCGGCACGCTCACACTCGCACTGCGCAGCATCGCCGATGCCAACGCCGCCGACAGCACGCCCGAGGACCAGGCGCTGAAGCGTCCCGGCAACGGCGTCAGCATCATCCGCTACGGCGTGCAGGCACGACAACTAACGTCACAGAAGTGATGGGGACAGCATGAACTATGGGGACTATCGGATGGGCCTGCGCCTTCGGGGGAAGCGCGCCGGCTCGTTCTGGGCAGGGGCAATGCTGATGCTGGGGCTGGTCGCAGCCCCCGATCTCGTTCGCGCCGCGGACGCGGCGGTAGGTGACCAGGCGCCGATGCAGGCACCGGATCTCGGCGTGTCGACGGTCGCGACCATCGCGCCGGCCCGGTCGCGTTCGTTGTCGCTCGGCGTCGGCAAGTCGGTCGTCATCGACCTGCCGCGCGAGGTCAAGGACGTGCTGGTGGCCGATCCCAAGATCGCCAACGCGGTGATCCGCTCGTCACAGCGGGCGTATATCATCGGCGCCCAGGTCGGCCAGACCAACGTGGTGTTCTTCACCGCCGACGGCCAGCAGGTGGCCTCCTACGACATCGCGGTGAAGCGCGACCTCAACGGCATGCGCGCGGCGCTGCGCCAGTCGCTGCCGGGCGTACAGATCGAAGGCGTCGGCGACAGCGTGATGCTGACCGGCTCGGTGTCGAGTCCGGTCGAAGCCCAGCAGGCCGGCGACGTCGCCGCCAAGCTGGTCGGCGGCGCAGACAAGGTCGTCAACAACATCGTCGTGCGCGGCCGCGACCAGGTGATGCTGAAGGTCGTCGTCGGCGAAGTCCGCCGCGACATCGTCAAGCAACTCGGCGTCGACCTCAGCGCCAGCCTGAATGCCGGCACTGCGGTGGTGAATTTCAACAATTCCAACCCGTTCACGGTCTCCGGCGGACCGCTCGTCAGCAGCAACGGGCTCGGCGTCGCCGGCCTCGCCAAGGGTGTCGCCACCGTCAGCGCCACCATGCGCGCGATGGAAAGCGCGGGCGTGATGCGGACGCTGGCCGAGCCGAGCCTGACCGCGATCTCGGGCGAATCCGCGACCTTCATCGCGGGCGGCGAATTCCCGATTCCGGCGGGCTATTCCTGCGATCCGACCACGCATGTCTGCACCACCCAGATCACCTACAAGAAGTTCGGCATCTCGCTGAACTTCACCCCGGTCGTGCTCAGCGAGGGCCGCATCAGCCTGCGCGTGATGACCGAAGTCTCGGAGCTGTCGAACCAGCAGGCGATCACCGTGACGCAGGCGGTGTCGTCGACCGCGAACAACTCCATCACCATTCCCTCGATCCAGACCCGTCGCGCGGAGACCACGCTGGAAATCCCGTCGGGCGGCTCGATGGCGATGGCCGGCCTGATCCAGCAGCAGACCAAGCAGGCCATCAACGGCCTGCCCGGCCTCGACCAGGTGCCGATCCTCGGCGCGCTGTTCCGCAGCCAGGACTTCGTCAACAACGAGACCGAGCTGATGGTGATCGTGACGCCCTATGTGGTGCGCGCGGTCGCCCAGAAGGAATTGGCGCGGCCCGACGACGGCTTCGCACCGTCCTCGGATGCTCAGTCGGCCCTGCTCGGCCGCATGAACCGGCTCTACGGCATCACGGCCCGCGTCGATCCGATCGACGGCGTCCGCGGCGATTTCGGCTTCATCATCGACTGAGACCAACGGTTTGGGGACCGGGGCGAAGAACGGGACAAGGGGGACCAGGCGATGACGAAGGCATCAGATCGACGTCGCAAATTGCGCATCGCGCTCGCGCTGGCGGGGCTGTCCGTCATGCTGGGAGCCTGCAACACCACGGGCGACGTCGTCACCACCCAGACGGTGCCGACCGACTATCGCCTGCGCCATCCGATCGCGGTGCAGGAAGGCAAGCGCTCGATCGTGATCTTCGTCGGCAAGGCGCGCGGCGGCCTTTCAACCCCGCAGCAGGCGGACGTGATGGGCATTGCCCGGGACTGGGTGCGCGAAGGCACCGGCTCCGTCGTCGTCGACGTTCCCATCGACACCGCGAATTCGCGCGCGGCTGCTGCGACCTATCGCGAAATCCGCGCCGTGCTCGGCAGCGGTGGCGTGCCCTCGCGCGCCATCGTCCAGCATCCCTATCGCCCCGAAGATCCCGGCCTGCTGCCGACCATCCGGCTGAGCTATTCCAAGATCACCGCGGTCGCCGGGCCCTGCGGGCTGTGGCCCGAGGACGTGGGACCGTCGATCCTCGATCCCGGCTACAACGAGAACAAGCCCTACTTCAATCTCGGCTGCGCCAGCCAGCGCAACCTGGCCGCCATGATCGACAACCCCGCCGACCTCGAGCAGCCGCGCGCGGAGACGCCGGCCTATACCGCACGGCGCGACATCGCCTTCGACCGCTACCGCAAGGGCAGCTCGACCACGACCACCTATCCCGAGTCTGACAAGGCCAAACTCAGCGACACAGGCAAATGACGGGCATTCACGACGAAGAGGCGGACGATCCGCAGCACCCCGAGGAACACATTGCGCCGGTTCCTCGTATCTCGGTGCAGGCCTTTTGCGAGACCGAGCAGACGCTCGCCGCGATAACCGCGGCCGGGCTGGACCGCCGTCTCGCCAAGGCGCATCTCACGGCGAAAAGCGGCGGCCTCAATGCCGCGATCGACGTCTACGACACGATGCCAACGCCGAACGTCATCGTGATCGAATCCGACGGCACGCGCGACATCCTCGAAGGGCTCGACGATCTCGCCGGTGTCTGCGATCCCGGCACACGCGTGGTGGTGATCGGCAATCCCAATGACACCGCTCCCTACCGCGAGCTGGTGCGCCGCGGCGTCAACGACTACGTGATCGGACCGGTCGAAACCATCGACGTGGTGCGCTCGATCTGCAGCCTGTTCTCGGCGTCCGAAGCCATCATCACCGGCCGCATCATCGCGGTGGTCGGCGCCAAGGGCGGCGTCGGCGCGTCCACGGTCGCGCACAACGTGGCCTGGACCATCGCGCGCGACCTGTCGCTCGATTCCGTCGTGATCGATCTCGACCTCGCCTTCGGTACTGCCGGCCTCGACTACAACCAGGATCCGGCGCAGGGCATCGCCAACGCGGTGCTGTCGCCTGATAGGCCCGACACGGCTCTGATAGAGCGCCTGCTCGCCAAATGCAGTGATCATCTCAGCCTGCTTGCCGCACCTGCCACGCTCGACCGCGTCTACGATTTCGGGGCAGAAGCGTTCGATGCGATCTTCGACACGCTGCGCATGACCACGCCTTGCATAGTGCTCGACGTGCCGCATCAATGGTCGGCCTGGACCAAGCGTGCGCTGGTCAATGCCGACGACATCGTCATCGTCGCCGAGCCTGATCTCGCAAACTTGCGTAACACCAAAAACATGCTGTCGGTGCTCAAGTCGGCGCGGCCCAACGACCGGCCGCCGCTCTACTGCATCAACCAGGTCGGCATGCACAAGCGCGCCGAGATCGACGTCAAGTCCTTCGCCAAGACCATGGAGAGCCAGCCACTCGCGGTGATCCCGTTCGATTCAAAGCTGTTCTCGACCGCGGCGAACAACGGCCAGATGATCGCGGAGGTCTCCAGGAGCCATCGCACCACCGAGCTGTTCCAGAACATGGCCAACCGCCTTGCCGGCCGCGGCGAGGTGAAGAAGCCCAGGCGTTCGCTGCTCGGACCGCTGCTGAAGAAGCTGAAGGGCAAGACGACGCGCGGATCGGCGCCGCATCGCAAGGCGTCTTGAAGGCGAGAATCTTTAAGGCGGAAATCGCGAAGACCGGAAAGAGGGCGGACTATTTGTCCGCCCTTTGCTGTTTCTTGGCCAGCAACTGGCGCAGCGCCGCGATCTTGGCCGCGGCCTGGTCTGGCGGCAAATCTGCCTTCACAAGGTTTTCAGCCTCGGTCTGGCGGCCTTGCAATCCCAGCACGAGCGCGAGATTGGCGCGGACCCGCGCATCGTTCTGGTTGCGCTGATAGGCGCGGCCCAGCACCTGTTCGGCCTTCGGCAGATTGTTTTGCAGCATATAGGACAGGCCGAGATTGGACAGCACCGTCGGCTCGTCGGGCACGATCTTCAGCGCTGCGGCGTAATATTGCTGCGCCTCCTCGTTGCGGCCGAGTTGATCGAGCACTGCGCCCTGTGCCGACAGGATGTGCCAGTCGGGATCTTCAGGCGTGTGCGCGCGGCTCAGCACGTCGAAGGCCTGCTGAAAGTTGCCATTGTCGGCGAGCGCGCGGCCGTAGCCGGCCAGCAACGCCTTGTTGCTGGGATGGGCGAGCACCGCCTGCTCCATCACCGCAACCGCCTGGGCGCGCTGGCCGGTCTCGCGCAACGCCTTGACGTATTCGAGGGCGACATTGGGATCGCTGGGCTTGGCGCGATAGCGCGCGTGCAAGGCGTCCATATTGGACCTGGCGTCCGCCGTGGCCGTGGGTTCGGATTTGTTGCTGGCGCCGAGCGCGCCGGTCACATCGTCCAGGCCGGTGGTCTGGCAGCCACCGAGGGCAAGGACCGCGAGCGCGGGAAGCAGGAGTCTCGCCGGGGAGGCGGCAAGGGACGAACGCTTGGACATACTCTGATCACCGCGGGCGGACTGATCAGAGATGCTTTGCCCATTAACGCTAAAGTCCGGTTAAGGACGCGTCCTTATGCGACTCAATTGTTGGCGCATGATCTCCGCGCAAACGCGTTCCGCGTTCGTCGCGAGGGGAAAGCGGCTTCACACTTTTCCGGATCAAGCGCTCAGTCGGTAAATTCCGCACCGAATTCGCAGCCGATGCGCCAGCGCAGGCGGCACTGACGGGAATAATCCGGCGCGAAGATAATGGTGAATTGCGGCGGCACCTCGAGAAACTCCGCCACCACCTTCACACCCCCGTCCGAGATATCCGTAATCGTGCAGTCCCTCGGCAGCGAGCCGGCGCCAAAATGAATCTTGGCAAGCCGGGTGCAAACCCGTCGTTCGCTTCTGCGGCGATTTGCAAGCATTTGAATTCTTCACCCGTTAGATCACGGCCCATCCCGCAACCCTAGGAGTAGCGAACATGTGTTGGGATGTGCTGAGGAGAGCCGCTCGCATTCGAGACGTAGTGTCTGGAACCCGTTTACGTTTGGTTAGGGCTTGCGGCGCCTGGTTTTCGTTCCCGTATTGTTCTTGCCAGGACGGCCGAGCTCTGCTACCCCTAATTGTGGACGAGGGCAGGCATGGTTCAGCGGGTTTCGACAGTCGCCTTTGAGGGGATCGAGGCCCGCGCGGTCGACGTGCAGGTGCAGGTCGCGCCCGGCCTGCCGGCGTTCACCATCGTCGGTCTCCCGGACAAGGCCGTCTCGGAGGCGCGCGAGCGGGTCCGCTCCGCGCTGATCGCATCCGGATTGGCACTGCCGGCACGTCGGATCACCGTCAATCTCGCACCTGCCGACGTTCCGAAGGAAGGCAGCCATTACGATCTGCCGATCGCGCTCGGGCTGATGGCGGCGATCGGTGCGATCCCGCCGGATGCGCTGACCGGCTTCACCGTGCTTGGCGAGCTCGGCCTCGACGGCTCGATCGCGGCGGTGGCCGGCGTTCTGCCTGCCGCGTTCGGCGCAAATCTTCGCGAGGAGGGCTTGATCTGCCCGGCGTCTTGCGGCTCTGAAGCGGCATGGGCGAGCCCGGACATCCAGATCATCGCCGCAACCTCACTCATTCAGATTGCCAATCATTTCAAGGGCACGCAGGTGCTGTCGCGACCGGTGCCGAAGGTGCATGAGGCCGCCGCCTCGCTGCTCGATTTGCGCGACATCAAGGGCCAGGAGAGCGCCAAGCGGGCGCTGGAGATCGCGGCGGCCGGTGGCCATCACCTCCTGATGATCGGCGCGCCCGGTGCCGGCAAATCGATGCTGGCCGCGCGCCTGCCCTCGATCCTGCCGCCGCTGTCGCCGAGCGAGCTGCTCGAGGTCTCGATGATCGCTTCCGTCGCCGGCGAGATCGAGGGCGGCGCACTGACATCGCGGCGGCCGTTTCGCTCACCGCATCACTCCGCCAGCATGGCCGCGCTCACCGGCGGCGGCGCGCGTGCAAGGCCCGGCGAGGTCTCGCTGGCGCATCAGGGCGTACTGTTCCTCGACGAGTTGCCGGAGTTCGATCCGCGCGTGCTGGATTCGCTGCGTCAGCCGCTGGAGAATGGTGAAGTCTCGGTGTCGCGCGCCAATCACCGTGTCACCTACCCTGCCCGCTTCATGCTGGTCGCGGCGATGAATCCCTGCCGCTGCGGCAACGCATTCGAGCCCGGCTATGCCTGCAAGCGCGGCCGCGTCGACCGCTGTACCGGCGACTACCAGGCGCGCATCTCCGGCCCGCTGATGGACCGCATCGACCTGCGCATCGAAGTCCCGGCCGTAACCGCGGCCGACCTGATCCTGCCACCGCCGACGGAAGGCTCCGCCGAAGTTGCCGCACGCGTCGCGGCGGCGCGCGACATCCAGCTCGCCCGCTACGCGGCTGCGGGCCTGCCCCAGGTCCGCACCAATGCAGAGGCACCGGCGTCGGTTCTGGAGGACATCGCCAAGCCGGATGCCCAGGGACAGAAGCTGCTGCGCGACGCCGCCGAGACCATGCGGCTGTCGGCACGGGGCTATCACAGGGTGCTGCGGGTGGCACGCACGCTGGCCGACCTCGACGGCGCCGAGAAGATCGGCCGGCTGCATCTGGCCGAGGCGCTGTCCTACCGCGCACTCGCAGAAGATGCACGCCAGCTGGCGTGAAGCGAACGCGCATCAACCCGGCGGTAACGAGTTTCCTTTACGCTCTGCAAACCATAAGGCCCACAAGTTCCCGTACGGGCTTTGGCGTGTTCTTGGCGAGTAGAGTGTCATGTTGCGTTTCAAGATCCTGGCCTCAGTGGTTCCCTTGTTGGCGGCCGCGGTGTTCGCCCGGGGCGAGATCGGATCGGTCTCGCATCCCTGCATCGCCATTGGCGACACCTCGGTCGAGCTCACCTCCCTGTTCTGGACGGCCGGCATCCAGATCGCCTTCACCGACGATCCCGCGCAGGCGACAGTCCGGGTGCAAATCACCGACGACGCCGACGCTGCCGACTTTGCCGTGGTCGATGACGGCGCCAGCGACGAAGAAGCCAGCGCCTGCCAGGGCAATCCGTCCACGCAACTGGTCGCGATTTCCGGGCAGGCCGGCGGTGACCGTCCGACGGTTTATCTCAGCACCGAAGGCCCGGCCGACTACCGCATCTATGTCCGCTCGAAGACGTTTTCCCAGAAGGAAGCGGCGGCTCTGATCGTTGGCGCCCGCGGCGGCCGCCGACCTCTCCAGGCCGCCTCGCTTTAAAGTTTGAGCATGATCTCTACGGAAAACCGCTGCACACTTTTCCGGATCATGCTCTGAGGCGTTAACACCTCGTCAACCCAGTTTCGAGGCGACCCGAAAGCCTCAAGCTGTTCGCAAGGTCGGCAAGACATCGTCGCGCACGGCGGTGGCAGGTTTCGAGTCGGGGTCGGTAGCGATGGGTCGGACGTTCCGGATCAAGGTGCGCATGCGCCGCTTCAGGCGACAGCACCCGAAAATCGCCTTCGCGATCCGCTCCTTCATGATCTTCTCGGCGACGTTCGGTGGCGCCTATGGCTTCGTCACCGGCAGCCGCGCGCCAAATTCCGGCTACGATCCCAACGCCTTTGCGATCGGCGCGAGCTTCCTGTTCGCGCTGGCGTGCCTTGGCCTCGCCACGCTCAGCATGCGGCTGCGCTTCGTCAACAAGCGGATGCGCAAGCTCGCCGCCCACAACGAAGCGCTGATCGACCGCAATTGGGAGCTGAAGGAAGCCGAAGAGCGTGCTCGCAGCCTGTTCGAATCCCAGGGCGACCTGATCGTGCTGCGCGACCATCACGGCCGCATCACTTTCGCCAACGACGCCTATTGCGCGCTGGCCGCTCAGGCGCGCGGCGCGCTGGTCGGCACGCGGTTTGATTTCGACGTGCTGGAGCAGGGCGACAGCGCGCGCGAAAGCAACGGCACGCGCATCCACGACCAAAGAATCTCGACCCCGCTCGGCGCGCGCTGGATCGCCTGGCGCGAAGGCTTCGTGCGGCTCGATGCCGGCCAGCCCGCCGAATTGCAGAGCGTCGGGCGCGACGTCACCGACCGCACCGAGAGCGAACGCGCGCTGTCCGATGCGCGCAACCAGGCCGACGCCGCCAACCGCGCCAAATCGCGCTTCCTCGCGATGGCCTCGCACGAGATCCGCACGCCGCTCAACGGCATCATCGGCATGGGCGGCCTCCTGCTCGACACCACGCTGACGCCGGAGCAGACGACGTACGCGAGGGCGGTGAAGACTTCAGGCGAAGCGCTGATGGCGCTGATCGAGGAGCTGCTCGACTATTCCAAGATCGAAGCCGGCAAGCTCGATCTCGACCAGCGCCCCTTTGCGCTCTCGACCCTGATCGAGGAAGTCACCGAGCTGCTGGCGCCGCGCGCGCAGGCCAGGAAGCTCGAGATCGCCGCCTATGTCGACGAGCGGCTCCCGCTCGAGGTCACCGGCGATGCCGCCCGGCTACGCCAGGTGCTGCTGAACCTCGCCGGCAACGCCATCAAGTTCACAGCTCACGGCGGCGTCGCGCTGATCGTCGAGCCCGGCATCTGGCCGAACGAGATCAGCTTCCTGGTCCGCGACACCGGCATCGGGATCGCGCCAGAGGCGCAGTCGCGCATCTTCCGCGAGTTCGAGCAGGCCGACGACCGCGTCGCCCGCACCTATGGCGGCACGGGGCTGGGCCTCGCCATCAGCGAGCGCATCGTCAAGCGCATGGGCGGTCGCATCACCCTGGAGAGCGAGCCTGGCAAGGGCTCGACCTTCGAGGTCGCAATTCCGCTCGCGCCCTCGCAAGGCGACGCCGGGCGAACGACGTTCCCGAGTCCCGATCTCGCCGGCAAGTCGATCCTGCTGGTCGCCGACGGCATCGAAGCATCTCTCATCGCGCGGCGGCTGGAGCGCTGGGGTGGCCAGACCTGCCTGGTCGCGGATGCGACCGCCGCCGAAGCGCTGCTGCCGGAGCGCTCGTGGCATGCGCTCCTCGTCGACCGTGCGCTTGGTCAGGGCATCGCAGATCGCCTGGGCGAGGCCGCCCGCGCCCATGCAACGCAGCGCCTTGTGCTGCTGACGCCGAGCTCGCGTCACGACAAGCTCTCCAGCGCCTTCACCGGCTTTCTGGTGAAGCCGCTGCGCGCAGCTTCGCTCGCTGCGCGTCTCGCGCTGACGCCGGAAGTCGCCTCGCCCGATCTCGCGCCCGAGCCTGTCGAGCCTGCTGCAGTCAGAGCGCCCACTGGCGGCCTCTCGATCCTGGTCGCCGAGGACAACGAGATCAACGCGCTGCTGATGCGGTCGCTGCTGACCAAGCTCGGCCACCGTGTCGTTATCGCCGTTCACGGTGAGGCCGCGCTGGAATCCTGGCTAGCGGCGAGCTCGGCCGGCACGCCGTATGACCTGGTTCTGATGGACATCCAGATGCCGCAGCTCGACGGCATCGAAGCAACCAAACGCATCCGCGCGCACGAGGCCGCCAAGGGCGTCCACCGCACGCCGATCCTGGCGCTGACCGCGAACACGCTGGTGGAAGATCGCTACGCCTGTTTCGAGGCGGGCATGAACGGATTCCTGATCAAGCCGCTCGATCGCGAGAAGCTGGACGAGGCGCTGGCGGGGTTGGCGGCGTCGCGGCAGCTGGCGGTGTAGGACGCGCTTTCTCCCCGTCATCGCGAGGAGCTCCTGCGACGAAGCAATCCAGAGGCCCCTTTGAAACGATCCTGAATTGCTTCGCTACGCTCGCAATGACGAGCGTGTGGACTACAACCTTCTCAGCGCCACGCTCTCCACCACGTGATCCGCACCCTTCTTCAGGATCAGCGTCGCGCGTGGGCGGGTCGGCAGAATGTTGTCCTCGAGATTGGCGAGGTTGGTGCGCTCCCAGATCGCCGTGGCGGTGGCAACGGCCTCGTCGTCCGACAACAGCGCGTAGCGGTTGAAGTAGGACTTCGGGTTGGTGAATGCGGTGTCGCGCAGCGCCAGGAAGCGCTTGATGTACCAGCGCCGGAGCGCCGCTTCGTCGGCGTCGATATAGACCGAGAAGTCGAAGAAGTCGGAGACAACGGGCACCGCCTTGCCGTCACGCGGCAGCTTGCCGGTCTGCAGAACGTTGACGCCCTCGACGATCAGGATGTCGGGCTGGTCGATCTCGACCCACTGGTTCGGCACGATGTCGTAGGTCAGATGGGAATAGACCGGCGCGCGGACGTGGCGACGCCCGGACTTGATGTCGGAGAGGAAGTTGAGCAGCAGCTGCAGATCGTAGCTTTCGGGAAAGCCCTTCTTCTGCATGATACCCTGCCGATCGAGCACGGCATTCGGATAGAGAAATCCGTCGGTGGTGATCAGCTCGACCTTCGGCCGCGGCGACCAGCGCGCCAGCAGTGCCTGCAGCACACGAGCGGTGGTGGACTTTCCGACCGCGACCGAACCGGCGACGCCGATGATATACGGCACCTTGCGATCGCGGATGTCGAGGAACTGGCGTTCCGCGTAATACAGGCGCTGCATCGCATCGACGTAGATCGAGAGCAGGCGCGACAACGGGAGATAGATATCCTCGACCTCCTGGAAGTCGAGGCGATCATGCAGCGACCGCAGCCGGTCGAACTCGCCCGGCTCCAGCGTCATCGGCGTATCGTCGCGCAGACGCGACCACTGCTCGCGCGTGTATATGCGGTATGGATTATACTGCTGCTCGGGTGCGCGGATATCCATGACGCGACCTTTCCGTTGGGGCTCAGCCCTTACGCGACGCTTTCTCTTCCAACCCAGACATGTTCGTGCGCTTGTCCAGCGCCGCTTCCACCTCTTCCAGTTTTACGCCGCGCGCCTTAAGCAGCACAAGGAAATGGTAGAGCAGGTCGGCGCTCTCGGCGATCAGATGCGCGCGATCGTTTTCGACTGCTGCGATTACGGTTTCGACTGCTTCCTCACCGAACTTCTTGGCGCAATGCTCGGCGCCCTTGTCGAGAAGCTTGCGGGTATAGGAGGCCTCGCCACCGGAAGCCGCGCGGGCATCAATGGTGTCGGCGAGATCGTGGATGGTGAAACGCGACATACGGAATACTCAGAAACATACAAGGCCAGAGGCCCAATGGCTGTTTAGCATTTTTATGAACGGGAGTCGTCAGGCATCCAGGCGCATGGGCAGTCCGCGCCGGGCCATGTGCTCCTTGGCGTCTCGGATGGTGAATTCCCCAAAGTGGAAGATCGAGGCGGCCAGCACAGCAGTGGCATGCCCGTCGCGGATACCGTCGACGAGGTGGTCGAGATTGCCGACGCCGCCCGAGGCGATCACGGGAACGGGAACGCTGTCGGCGATCGCCCGGGTGAGGGGGATGTCAAAGCCCTGCCGGGTGCCGTCCCGATCCATCGAGGTGAGCAGGATTTCGCCGGCGCCGAGCGAGACCACTTCCTGGGCATATTCGATGGCGTCGATGCCGGTCGAGTTGCGGCCGCCGTGGGTGAAGATTTCCCATCGGTCGGAGCCACCCGGGCGCTTGACCCGCTTGGCATCGATCGCGACCACCACGCACTGCCCGCCGAACTTTTCGGCAGCTTCCTTGACGAACTCGCGCCGCGACACTGCGGCGCTGTTGATCGAGACCTTGTCGGCGCCGGCGCGCAGCAGCGTCTTGATGTCCTCCACCTTGCGCACGCCACCACCGACGGTGACAGGCATGAAGCAGGCCTCCGCCGTGCGCCGGACCACGTCCAGCATGATGCCGCGGTTCTCATGGGTCGCGGTGATGTCGAGGAAGGTCAGCTCGTCGGCGCCGGCGGCGTCATAGGCGATGGCGGCTTCGACGGGATCGCCGGCATCCCTGAGATCGACGAAGTTGACGCCCTTGACGACGCGGCCGTCCTTGACGTCGAGGCAGGGGATCACGCGCACCTTGAACATGTGTCAGCTCCTGCGCGCGTCACGGATCAAGGTGAGGGCGGCAGCGGGATCGAGCCGGCCGTCATAGAGCGCACGCCCGGCGATCGCGCCGGCGAGCTTTTTTGCGCGCGGCGTCAGCATGGCTTTCACATCCTCGATCGAGGCGAGCCCGCCGGAGGCGATCACCGGAATCGAGATGGCGTCGGCGAGCGCAATGGTCGCGTCCAGGTTCAGGCCTTTGAGCAGGCCATCGCGCGCGATGTCGGTGAAGATGATGGCGGCAACGCCGGCATCCTCGAAACGCTGCGCGATCTCCAGCACCGTCACCTGCGAGGTCTCGGCCCAGCCTTCGACCGCGACCTTGCCGTCGCGCGCATCGAGCCCGACTGCGACGCGGCCGGGAAATTTCTTCGCAGCAGCCTTCACGAGGTCGGGATCGCGCACCGCAGCGGTGCCGATGATGACGCGGGTGATCCCCTTGTCGAGCCAGGCTTCGACGGTCGCAAGATCGCGAATGCCGCCACCGAGCTGCACCGGAATCTTGATCGTCTTCAGCATGGCCTCGACGGCCTGCGCATTCACCGGCTTGCCGGCGAAGGCGCCGTCGAGATCGACGACGTGGAGATATTCAAACCCCTGCTCGACGAAGCTCTGCGCCTGCGCTGCGGGATCGAGATTGAACACGGTTGCGCGCGCCATGTCGCCTTGCTCGAGGCGCACGCATTGGCCGTTCTTGAGGTCGATGGCAGGAAAGAGAATCACGGTTTCCATCGCAAAAAGTTCGAGATCAGGGCCAGGCCGAAACGCTGGCTCTTCTCGGGGTGAAACTGCGTCCCGATGGCGGTGTCCTTCGCGACGATCGCGGTGACGGGACCGCCGTAGTCGGCGCGCGCGAGCACATCCGCCTCATTGGCGGCATTGAGGTGGTAGGAGTGCACGAAATAAGCGTGCTGGCCCTTGGGGCCGAGCGGCAGCTTGTTCAGCACCGGATGCTCTTGCAACAGGTCGAGCGTATTCCAGCCCATGTGCGGGATCTTCAGGCTCTCATCGCGCGGCGTGATCTTCTCGACGTCGCCGCCGATCCAGTTCAGGCCGTCGGTCGTGACATGCTCCTTGCCCCGGCTCGCCATCAACTGCATGCCGACGCAGATGCCGAAGAACGGCCGTGCCTTCACGCGCACCGCTTCGGTGATCGCCTCCACCATGCCGTTGACCGCATTGAGCCCGCGCCTGCAATCGGCGAAGGCGCCGACACCAGGCAGCACGAGGCGATCGGCACCATAGGCCTTATCCGGATCGCTGGTGACGAACACCTTCTCACCGTTCTCCAGGCTGCGCGCGGCGCGCTCAAAGGCCTTGGCGGCGGAATGCAGATTCCCGGAACCGTAATCGATGATGGCGACGCTCACCTTGACCCTCCCGGTTCTGGAAACAACCCAATGATGCCGCCGGCCGGAAGCGGCGGCGGGCTCGAAAATTGCTGACCCGGCACGTTGCGGGTCGGCGGCGGGCCGCCGCGATCGACGGCCCATTGATCGTTGACGATGCCGCGCTGCTTCTGGCTCCAGCGCTCGAAGAAGCGGCGCTCGGCGGTGTCCTCGTCATCGGCGACAACGACATCGAGCTGACGCCAGTTGCCGCGTGAAAAAGTCCAGCGGCGCAGGCTCGACGCCTCGAAGCCCATCAGCAACGCGACGATGCAGTTGGCGAAGAAGATCGAGCCGCGGCTGAGGCCAAGGCTGTGCAGGGCGGCATCGAACGCGGCGAGAAAGACGATCCAGCCGATCAGCGCCAGCCACAGCCTGTTCCAGGCCAGCCAGAACGGGCCGAACAGCATCGCCCAGAAATGGAATCCGTCGCGCACGAACACGAACTTGTCGGTCGCGCGCAGATCGGACCCGCCGGGGGAGGGAGCATGAACTGTGTAGACAGGCATTTTCGATGCCCCGTTCTCGAGAATTCAAGTCGATGCCGCCGGCAGCGCTTGGCCGCGGAGACGGAGAGGTCAGCCGCCAAGCGAGCCCTTGGTGGAGGGGATTTCGCCCGCCGCCTTGGGATCGATTGCAACCGCGGTGCGCAGCGCCCGCGCCAGGCCCTTGAAGCAGGACTCGGCGATATGGTGGCTGTTATCGCCATATAGGGTCTCGACGTGGAGAGTCACGCCGGCGTTGATGGCGAAGGCCTGGAACCACTCCCGCACCAGCTCGGTGTCGAACTCACCGATCTTGTCGCGGGGGAAGTCGGCCTTGAACACCAGGAACGGGCGGCCCGAAATGTCGATGACGACGCGCGTCAGCGTCTCGTCCATGGGCATGTGCACGCCGGCATAGCGGGTGATGCCCGCCATGTTGCCGAGCGCCTGCTTGAGCGCCTGGCCGAGCGCGATGCCGGTGTCTTCGGTGGTATGGTGATAATCAATGTGCAGGTCACCCACCGCCTTGACCGTGAGGTCGATGCGGGAATGGCGGGCGAGGAGATCGAGCATATGGTCGAAAAAGCCGATGCCGGTCGCGATATTGGCCACGCCGGTGCCATCGAGGTTCACGGAGACCTCGATGTCGGTTTCCTTGGTCTTGCGCTTGATCGTCGCGGTGCGCATGGAAAATCGGTTTCCATTCTAGCTTTGAGCCGAAAACGCCAGTCTCTTAACAGCCAAATGACGCCTTCGCTACTGCGGGAACGGGTGGCCGGGCCTCTACTTGTGCCTATGGTGAGCGAATTCGGCCCGGAACGGTCCATTGCGCGCCAGTTGTCCCCTTGGCCGCGACCGCCTAAATCAGGCCGGACAACGAGGTATTTCATGCAGGATTCCCAGAACAGCTCGCCGGTCTGGCACGGCACCACGATTTTGACCGTCCGCAAGGGCGGCAAGGTGGTGGTCGGCGGCGACGGCCAGGTCTCGATCGGCCAGACCGTCATCAAGTCCAACGCCAAAAAGGTCCGGAAACTCGGCAAGGGCGACGTGATCGGCGGCTTTGCCGGCGCTACCGCCGACGCCTTCACCCTGTTTGAGCGGCTGGAGAGCAAGCTCGAGCAGTATCCGGGGCAGCTCACCCGGGCCGCCGTGGAGCTCGCCAAGGACTGGCGCACCGACCGTTACCTGCGCCGGCTGGAGGCCATGATGATCGTGGCCGACAAGGACGTCTCCCTGGTGCTCACGGGCACCGGCGACGTGCTCGAGCCCGAGGCCGGCGTCATGGCGATCGGCTCCGGCGGCAATTACGCGCTGGCGGCGGCCCGCGCCCTTGTTGACACCGACAAGGACGCCGAGACCATCGTCCGCCGCTCGCTCGACATCGCCGCCGACATCTGCGTCTACACCAACCGCAACGTCACCATCGAAGCGCTGACGGCCGGTTGAGCGATGACCTCGGCCCGCAGCGTCAACCCGACCCTATCAGCAATCCCGCCGCTCGCTTGGGTCGCAATCGCGCTGCTGTTGCTGGCGTCGCAGGCCTCGATTTTGTTTGCGATGGGGCGGGTGCCGATCTGCACCTGCGGCTACGTCAAGCTCTGGCACGGCGTGGTCAACAGCTCGGAGAACTCCCAGCACATCGCCGACTGGTACAGTTTTTCGCACGTGCTGCACGGCTTCCTGTTCTACGGATTGACGTGGCTCCTGTTCTCGCGCCGCCTCACCTGGCCGGCCCGGCTCATCATTGCGATGCTGATCGAGGGCGCATGGGAGATCGTCGAGAACTCACCGTTCATCATCGAGCGCTACCGCGCCGGCACGATCTCGCTGGATTATTACGGCGACAGCATCGTTAACTCGGTCTCGGACACCTTGTTCATGATGCTCGGGTTCCTCGTCGCGCGCGTGCTGCCTGTTACAGCAACCATCGCGCTCGGGCTTGCTTTCGAGATCATGCTGGCGCTGCACATTCGCGACAATCTGACGCTCAACGTCCTGATGCTCATCCATCCGGTCGAGGCCGTGAAGCAATGGCAATCCGGCCCGCCGATCATTTGACGGTCAAAAAACCGGCTTGTCCCCGCCGGTTTCTAATCCTAGCTAGGGTCCCATGACAGACTTCTCTCCCCGCGAAATCGTTTCCGAACTCGACCGTTTCATCGTCGGCCAGGCTGACGCCAAGCGCGCCGTCTCGATCGCGCTGCGCAACCGCTGGCGCCGGCAGCAGCTCGAAGGCTCCTTGCGCGAAGAGGTGCTGCCGAAGAACATCTTGATGATCGGTCCCACCGGCGTCGGCAAAACGGAAATCGCGCGGCGGCTTGCCAAGCTGGCGAATGCTCCGTTCCTGAAGGTGGAAGCGACAAAATTCACCGAGGTCGGCTATGTCGGCCGCGACGTCGAGCAGATCGTGCGCGACCTCGTCGAGGTCGCGATCGCCCAGGTGCGCGAGCGCAAGCGCAAGGACGTGCAGGCGCGCGCCCAGCTCGCCGCCGAAGAGCGCGTGCTCGATGCGCTCGTCGGTGCCAATTCCAGTCCGGCAACGCGGGAATCCTTCCGCAAGAAGCTGCGCGCCGGCGAGCTCAACGACAAGGAAATCGAGATCGAGACGCAGTCGTCGGGAAGCGGCATGCCGATGTTCGAAATTCCGGGCATGCCGGGCGCGCAGATGGGCGCGATCTCGATCGGCGACATCTTCGGCAAGATGGGCGGCCGCAGCAAGACACGCCGGCTCACGGTCGAGGGCTCGCACGAGATCCTCGTCAATGAAGAATCCGACAAGCTGCTCGACACCGACCAGCTGACGCTGGAGGCGATCAGCGCGGTCGAGAACAACGGCATCGTGTTCCTCGACGAGATCGACAAGATCTGCGCCCGCGACGGCCGCGTGGGCGGGGACGTCTCGCGCGAGGGCGTGCAGCGCGACCTGCTGCCGCTGATCGAGGGCACCACGGTCTCGACCAAGCACGGCGCGGTCAAGACCGACCACATCCTGTTCATTGCGTCCGGTGCCTTCCACGTCGCAAAACCGTCCGACCTGCTGCCGGAATTGCAGGGCCGCCTGCCGATCCGCGTCGAATTGCAGGCGCTGACCCGCGACGACATGCGCCGCATTCTCACCGAGCCCGAGGCCTCGCTGATCAAGCAATATATCGCGTTGATGCAGACCGAGGGCGTGACGCTCGACATCACCGACAGCGCCATCGACGCGCTCGCCGACGTCGCGGTGGCTGTCAATTCCACCGTCGAGAACATCGGCGCGCGGCGGCTCCAGACCGTGATGGAGCGAGTGCTGGACGAGATCTCCTTCACCGCCCCCGACCGCAACGGCGAGACCGTGCGGGTCGATGCCGAGTTCGTACAGAAGCATGTCGGCGACCTCGCCAAGAACGCCGACCTGAGCCGGTTCATTTTGTAATTCGGCTGGGCTCAGCTATTGATCGGGCCGTCGTCCCGGCGAATGTCGGGACTGGTAGCCGCGACGGTCCTCGTTGAAACACATCCTGCAAAACCCCTGGCGGCTGCTGCTCGCGATCAATGCGGCGGTCGTCGCCGGCGTGTTCGCTCACAAGATCCAGCTGCCGCCTTACGTCCCTTACATCCATCTCATCGTCGACTACCATTTCGGCTTCATCAAGCGCGCGCTGATCGGGGCGATCGTTGCGCTGTTCACCGACAAGGTGCCGGTGTGGCTGGTGTTCGCGCTCGGCGGGGTGACGTGGCTGGTGACATCGGGGCTGTACGCGAGACTGTTCCAGAAGACGTTCGGCTTCAGCGCCAGGACGCTGCCGCTGTTCGTCTTCATCGCGGGCTCGCCGTTCTTCCTGAAGAACTTCATGCACACGCTCGGCCATTTCGACATCTATGGCTGTGCGCTGGCGATCATCCTGCTGCTGATGCCGGCGGGCTCGTTGCTGTTCGTGGCGACCGCCGCGCTGTTCTCGATCATTCTCGTTCTGATCCACCACATTCATCTGCTGATGTATGTGCCGACGATCATCACCATCGTCGTGACCAGGCACTATCTCGCTTACGGCCTCAATCGTGGCAACGTCGCCTTCGGCATTATCGCTTTCGTCCTGGTCTCCGCGTTGTTCTTCGCCGCACAGTTCCTCGGGACGATGCCGATCCCGGAAGCGGATTTCGTTGCCTATCTGAAAACACGGATGGTCGATCCCTCACGCACCGATCTGCTGCAATTCGCCTATATCTGGTATCAGCCGCTGGCGAAGGAGATTTCCGACACCTGGGGCCGCCTGCCGCACAACAGCCTCGGCATTCCCGTGTTCGCCCTGCTGATCTGGTTGCACACGCCGCTGTGGCGCTATTTTGCGAGCCTGATCGGCGCGCTTGCAAACGAGATGCACCGACGCCTCGTGATCGCAGCATTGATCGGCATCAGTCTCGCCTATCTCGTGATGTTCGCGATGGTGTTCGACTATTCGCGCTGGATCTCGAACTGGGCAGTCTGCATGTTCCTGATCCTGCATGCGGTGAAGATGCTGCCGGCCAAGCAGGACACAGCGCCGATCCCCGCAGAGGACCAGAAGACCAATATCTTCGGCTTGATCATCACCCTGATCCCACGCGTCGGAATCGTGCGGCCGTTCTAAAACCTCGTCCGCCTGATCCGCACGTAGAGCGCGCCCTCGCCGCCATGGCCGATATGCGCCTCTTCGAACCCCACGACGAAAGCACGAAATTCCGGCAGGCTCAGCCATTCCGGCACCTGTCGACGCAGCACGCCGCTTTCGCCGCCGCTGCGGCCCTTGCCCGTGATGACGAGCACGAAGGTCAGGCCCTCGTGGTGGGCGCGATGCAGAAAGCCGGTCAGGGCGCGGTGCGCGCGCATCTGGGTCATGCCGTGCAGATCAAGCCGCGCCTCGATCTCGCTGCGACCGCGCGACAGTTTTGCCCGTTCGCGCTTGCCGAGCGGGGCGAGCGGCGGGATCGCCGGCTTTGACGGACGCGGGGCGGGCGTAACAGCCAATGGCCGTGGCGACAGCGCGGGTTTGGCAACGTGAGCTGTGACCGCAAGCTCAGGGCGGGGCGCAGCATGCACTTTCGTCGCGCGATGCTTCCGCAGCGGATTGACCTGCTTTGCGACGAGCTCCCACAGCTCGCGATCTTCCTCGGTGAGCACACGACGGCGCGGCGAGGGGCGCGGATCCAGCACGGGCGGACGGGACGATCGCTTCATTGCTGGTGGGAACGACTTTTCATGGGCCTGCGCGGTTCGCGCACAGGTTCTATCACAGGACGCGGCGCCGGCAGCGGCACCGGCCCGGCAATTGCGACCGTCTCGTCCTTGACAGGGGTTGAAGCGGCCGGTTGCGGAAACAGCTTTGCAATCTTCTCCGATGGCCGCGGATCCGGCACAGGCAACCTGGCGGCGCGCACGCTGGGATCGAGGCTCTTCGGCACCAGCATCACGAAATGCATGGCGTGTCGCAGCCGGCCCGAGACGCGGCCGGCATCAGCGCCCGCGCCAAAATAGAGATCGGCGCGTGCGGGACCGACGATGGCCGAGCCGGTGTCCTGCGCGATCATCAGGCGATGGAACGGCGTCTTTGATCGCTCGGACTCGATCGGCAGCTCGCCCTCGATGAAGAACGGCGTGCCGTAGACGTGGAGCGATTTGTCGACCGCAATCGAACGGCCGGCGGTCAGCGGAATGCCTTGCGCACCGACCGCCTCGTCCTTGTCGGACAGATTGACCTCGCGGAAGAAGATGTAGGAGCGGTTCTGGCGCCGCAGCTCCTTGGCGCCATCGGGGTTCTGCGCCATCCATTCCCTGATCTTCTGCATCGACATCTCTTCCTTCGGGATGATGCCGCGCTCGATCAGGACGCGCCCCACGGCGGTGTAGGGATAGCCGTTGTAGGAATCATAATTGAGCCTGACGGTGCCGCCATCATCGAACTTGATCCGCGCCGAGCCCTGGATCTGGGCGAACAGCAGATCGGTCGGGTCTTTCAGCCAGGCGATTTCCAGCCCGCGGCCGGCAATCTTGCCGTCCTCGATCTCGCCACGGTCGTAATAGGGCACGAGCTTGCGGCGGCCGATCTTGCGATAAACGGGTCCCTTGTTGGGCAGGCTGACCGAGGCCTGATTGAAGCCGCGCACGAACAGGTTCGAGGGGCGGCGATAGACCGGAACGTTGTAAACGTCTGTCTGCGTGCGCGATCCCTCGAGCACCGGCTCGTAATAGCCGGTAACGAAACCGTCGGGCTCACCAAGGCGCGAGATGCGCAGCGGCGAAAAGTTTTCCTCGAAGAAGGTCTTTGCCTTCGCGTCATCGGCCGCCTCGAGCAACTTGGCGGCGCGACAGGGTTCACTCAGCGAGCCGCCCAGAGCTTTCGACTCGGAAGCTCCGGTCTGCGCGTTGATCGACCGGCAGCTGGCGCGAAAGGTCTTGTAGGCCGCGAGATGGTCGTCGTCGGTCCAGCCCTTCACATCGGCCCAGGCCAGCGGCAGATATTGCGCACCGGGGATCTCGAACGGGAGAGGGAGCTGCGGATAGGGCAGCGCGCGCGGCGGAACCGCGGCGACTTGCGGAAGGTGATGGTAGTGGCTGCGGTAGTGACGCCGCGCAGCCTCGGCGCCAAGCGAAAACGAAGCCAGCACGACGAGACCTGCGCAAAGCGCCGTCGCGCTGTTCTTCAGAAAGATCTTAATTCGCGCTTCCGGTGCCAACCAGCTTCCAGTTCGGATCGCGAGAGGTGACGTCGCGGGCGAAAGTCCAGATGTCGGTGATGTCGGCGACCTTGTCGGCGTTGCCGTCGACGATATTGCCGGCCTTGTCGCGGGTGACCGAGATCATCTGTGAGACGAAGCGGATCGTCAGCTGCGCCGTGCGATCGCGCAGTTCGGCGCCGACCAGCTCGGCCTTGTCGATCGAGACGAAGCGCGTTTCGGTCTTCTGGTCGTTCTTCTCGCGATCCTTGATCGCGGCGTCAAAACTCTCATAGACCTCCGACGACAGGAGGTCGCGCAGCGCGCGGCGGTCGCCATTGGCAAAGGCCAGCACGATCATCTCATAGGCGCCGCGTGCCCCCGAGATGAAATGCCGCGGGTCGAAGGTGGAGTCCTTGTCGACGATGGCGTCGAGGCCCTGGGCGAGCGCGGTGCCCGGCTCGGTCAGGCCCTTCCAGCGGTCGGAGGGCGGGGTCGGCTCAGTCGTCGGCGCCGGCGGCGGCTGATCGATCACCTTGCCCGGCATGGTCACGACGTTCTTGTCGGGGGCACCCCCCAGCGCATTGCGCGCCGTGCGGTCGAACGGCGGCCGCTCATTGCCGGTTCGCTGCCCGAGCACGCTACGCAGTCTCAGGAAGATAAAGACCGCCAGCGCAAGGAAGATGATGGTGTAAATGTCCACGTCGTACCGCTTTCTGGTCTTCTTGGGGTCGCTGCCGGGAAAATCAATCCGGCCAGTAGACCGTTCCATACCCGAACGGCAAGATGACATCACCATTTTAGGCCGGCGCGTCACGTCCGCCGGATGTAGGCACGAAATTTGGCCCGGCCAATGGCGCCTTTTGGCACAGCGGGAAGTGTAGCGCGTTTTATGCTTAAGGGGAAACCCGATCCTGGGCGGAAATCGCGCATCTTCAAGCGTTTAACGTGCAATATGGTATCCGGGGCGGGTGAAACGTCGCAGTTGTCAGCGTGGGCCGGATCGACCCGCCGGGGCCGTTCGTCCTTGTGGAATGAGGCGCCCCTATGGTAGCCAACCGCCGCGAAATTCAGCCCCAATCGGGTAAGGAGACACTTCGATGACCAACGGTAACGGCACCCCTCCCGAGGCGGCCCAGGCTCCCCAGCTCAACGTGCTGGCGCAATATACCAAGGACCTCTCGTTCGAAAATCCGAACGCACCGGGCTCGCTCCAACCGCAGAGCCAGCCGCCCCAGATCAACATCCAGATCAACGTCAACGCCAACAATCTCAGCGAAAGCGAGTTTGAGGTGACGCTGTCGGTCGAAGGCAAGGCCGAGACCGCGGGCAAGGTGATGTTCTCGTTCGAACTCGCTTATGCCGGTGTGTTCCGCATCACCAACGTGCCGCAGGAGAACCTGCATCCGCTGGTCATGATCGAGTGCCCGCGCCTGCTGTTCCCGTTCGCTCGCGAGATCATTGCGACCGCCGTGCGTGACGGCGGGTTCCCGCCGCTGATGCTGGACCCGGTCGACTTCGTCGGTCTCTATCGCCAGAACATGGAGCGGCAGATGGCCGCCCAGGGTCAGACCGGCCAGGCCTGATAGGCCAGGCTAGCCGGCAGGAAGAGCGGCTGGAGCGGGGAAGTACTCGTTCCAGATCGCCTTGTCGCCCATCGTTGCGATGAAAGCCCGATGGGCCTCGCGCTCGGCGTCTGACACCCGCGGCACAAGCGGAACAGGCCGTTGCCGCCGTGGTGCATCCCCACCGGCTTTGACGTGAATCTCCTGAGCTTCCGACGCCAGCAGGAGCTGCGATTGCCGCGCTCCGACCAGATCGACATAAACCTCTGCCAGGAGCTCGGAGTCGAGCAGTGCCCCGTGCTTGGTGCGGTGTGAATTGTCGATCGAATAGCGCGAGCAGAGATCGTCAAGCCGGTTCGACACGCCGGGATGCTTGCGCCGCGCCAGCAGCAGCGTGTCAACCAGCCGCTCCCGCGGGATTGCGGCACGCTTGATCCGGTCGAGCTCGGCATTGATGAAGCTGATGTCGAACGAGGCGTTGTGGATCACCAGCGGCGCATCGCCGATGAACTCCAGAAACGCGTCGACCACCTCGTGGAACAGCGGCTTGGTCGAGAGAAACTCGGCCGACAGTCCATGCACCGCGAAGGCTTCCGCCGGCATGTCCCGTTCAGGATTGATATAGACGTGATAGGTCTGTCCCGTCGGCATACGGTTGAAGATCTCGACGCAGCCGATTTCGACCAGACGATCGCCGCGCAGGGGATCGAGGCCGGTGGTTTCGGTATCGAGAACGATTTCACGCATGTTTCTGAGAGATCTAGGACGCCGTTTGAGGCGGCGAATCAGGTCCGCCGCTGCGGCATCTTAACGACCTCGGCCAGGATATGGGTGATTTGCGCGCGCACCGGCTCGAGTCCGTGCGAGGTATCCACGACGAAATCGGCCCGCTTGCGCTTTTCGGCGTCGGGCATCTGCTTCGCAATGATGGCGTCGAGCTTGGCCTCATCCATGGTTCCACGCGACAGCACGCGCTCGCGCTGCAATTCCGGAGAGGTCGAGACCACGACAATGGCATCGACGCGTTTCTCGCCACCGGTTTCGAACAGCAGCGGGATGTCGAGAACCACGACCGGTGCCTTGGCCGCTTCCGCATCAGCAAAGAATTTCTGCCGGGAGGCGCCGAGCATGGGATGGACGATCTGCTCGAGCTGCTTGATGGCGGCGGGATCGTGCACCACGCGCGCGGACAGCTTTGGACGATCGACCTTGCCGTCGCCAGTGGTGCCGGGGAAGGCGGCTTCGATCGCCGGCGCGGCCTCGCCTTCATAGAGCTGATGGACGGCAGCGTCCGCGTCGTAGACGGGAACACCGGCCTCCGCGAACAGTTTCGCGGTGGTGGATTTACCCATTCCGATCGAGCCGGTCAGTCCGAGAATCCGCATCAGCGTAAACCAGTCCCTGTCAGTTACACCGCAACTAGCCGCTCGCGTCGCAGAAATGCAAGCAGCGGCAAGAGCGGCAGACCGAGAACGGTGAAATGGTCGCCCTCGATGCGCTCGAACAGATGGATGCCGAGGCCTTCGAGCTGATAGGCGCCGACGCTTGTGGTGACGGCGTCGCCGGCGGCATCGAGATAGGCTGAAAGCTCGGCCTCGGACATCGGCCGCATCGTCATGCGCGCGATCGAGACATCCTCGAAGACAATCTTGCCGTCATGCGCCACGGCGACGGCAGAGTTCAGCTCGTGAGTGCTGCCTGCAAGATCGTGCAACTGCGCCAACGCCTGTGCACGACCGGCGGGCTTGTTGAACAGACGGTCGCCGAGAGCCAGCGTCTGGTCGGCGCCGATCACATAGCTTCCAGGACGATTGGCAGAAACCGCCTTGGCCTTTTCCCGCGCCAGCAGCAGGCCGATCTCGCGTGGGTTTGAAAGTTTCGACGCGGCCTGAATGCCGCGTTCGTCGATGTCAGCAGTCTCTGTTTCAAATTCGAGCCCGGCATTCGCCAGCAGCATTTTTCGCGCGCCGCTCTGCGAGGCCAGGATCAACGGAGTTTTGCCACGCCACAGATCCATGTTCGAAAACTATTCCGAGGGCCGATTGCGCTGGCGATCGCTGTAGAGCTTCATGATCGCCGCCGCGGTTTCCTCGATCGAGCGCCGCGTCACGTCGAGCAGCGGCCAGTCGTGCTTGGCGCTCAGCTTGCGCGCAAACGCGACCTCTTCGGTGACCGACTGCCTGTCGGTATAGGTGTCGCTGCCGGATTCGGCACCCATGGAAAGCAGGCGATTCTGACGAATCTGGATCAGACGTTCCGGCGTCGCATGCAGGCTCACCACCAGAGGCCGGGTCAGCGTCTCCAATTGCGCCGGCACGGGAATGCCAGGAACCAGCGGCACGTTGGCGGTACGAATACCGCGGTTAGCGAGATAGATCGACGTTGGCGTCTTCGAGGTACGGGACACACCGACCAGGACGACATCGGCGTCCTCGAGCCCTTCGACGTGCTGACCATCGTCGTGGATCATCGTGTAATTCAACGCGTCGATGCGTTTGAAATATTCCGCGTTGAGGACGTGCTGTGCGCCGACGCGGCCCGTGGTCGCTGCACCGAGATAGGCTTCGAACATTTGCATGACCGGGCCGATGATCGACAGGCTCGGAACATTGATCGCCTTGCACTTGTCCTCGAGCCTGGAAACCAGGTCCTTCTCCAGCAGCGTGAACAGCACGATGCCAGGCGCTTCCTCGATCTCGTCGAGCACGCGGTCGAGCTGCTTCTGGCTGCGCACCAGCGGATAGACATGCTCGACCGGCGTGACGTTGGCATATTGCGCGGCGACGGCGCGCGCGACCGTAATCAGGGTCTCACCCGTGGAGTCGGAGACGAGGTGCAGGTGAAAATAATTGTTCGAGGTCGGCACAAAAACTCTTTGAATTTCGTTGGGACGGTTTGTGGATTTCTGTGGAGCTTAACCTCTCGGAAAGGGATGTGCGACGCCTGGGGCGGGATAAGTGCCGATTTTCTTCACACCACTGCCCATCAGAACAAGTCCGGCGCCCTGTCGCGAGGGAAGCGGGATTGCGCGGACAACCCCTTTGATAAGCTGCCGACAGATAGGCGCAAGCCTTTGAAGCGGCCGGGCTTATCCGAGGAGGCGCAGATCATTCGGGATATGTTGATGGATGTGAACAAGCGCGCGTCAACGCGCGGACGGCGTTGCGTGAGTCCAATCCACGGTCACTCAGACTCAAACCTTAAGAATCTAAGATTCTAGATTTGAGGAAGGCACTACGGACGGATATGTGTGCAGGTGAGACCTTAACGAGTTCTTACTATCCCCAGACCGCCTGATGGCTGGGTGCAAAATCGGATGCCCGGACATGTTTGAAGACGTCTATCTCTGGATCAAGGCGCTGCACGTGATCGCGGTCATCGCCTGGATGGCCGGCATGCTCTATCTGCCGCGGCTGTTCGTTTATCACTGCGAGGCCGAGATCGGGTCGAAACAGTCCGAAACCTTCAAGGTCATGGAACGCCGCCTGCTCAAGGCGATCATAAACCCGGCCATGATCGTCACCTGGCTCGCCGGGCTTTACCTCGCCTGGGCCGGCCACTGGTTCACATTCGGCTGGCTGCACGTAAAACTGGCAATGGTCCTGGCGATGTCCGCGGTCCACGGCTTTTTGTCCCGCTGGCTCAAGGACTTCGCTGCCGACCGGCGTCCCCACAGCCAGAAATTCTTCCGGATTATCAACGAGGTACCGACCGTCCTGATGATCATCATCGTCATCATGGTGATCGTGAAGCCGTTCTAGGCAAAAATTCCAGGCAAGAAACGTGAACGATCGCTCAGCGCTTCGGCTTGCGGAGTGGGAAGCGATTTTCTATATTATCGACATCCCACCCTAACGCAGGCGGATGTGGTTGTGTCTGAGCTTTCCAGAGGCCGGACACCGCATCAGGTTTGAAGCCCCCACCGGCACTTAACCTTGCCAGACCTGCGGACCTTACCTTCTCACGTCCGCATTTCAGAGCCTCCTCGCACCCCCTCTCCAGGTTACCCCACAGGACCACCCCAATGCGGGAAATTAAACTTCAGGACCTCAAGTCGAAGACGCCGGCCGAGCTCGTCTCGTTCGCGGAAGAGAATGGGGTCGAGAATGCCAGCACCATGCGCAAGCAGGAGCTGCTGTTCGCCATCCTCAAGCAGCTCGCGCTCGCCGAGACCGACATCGTCGGCGAGGGCGTCGTCGAGGTGCTCTCCGACGGCTTCGGCTTCCTCCGTTCGCCCGACGCAAACTATCTGCCGGGCCCGGACGATATCTATGTTTCGCCCTCGCAGATCCGCCGTTTCGGCTTGCGCACCGGCGACACCATCGAAGGCCACATTCGCAGCCCGAAAGAGGGCGAACGTTATTTTGCGCTGCTGAAGGTCAACACGCTCAATTTCGAGGACCCGGAAAAGGCCAAGCACAAGGTCAATTTCGACAACCTCACGCCGTTGTTTCCGAATCAGCGTTTCCGCATGGAAATCGACGATCCGACGCGGAAAGACCTGTCTGCGCGTGTGATCGACATCGTCGCGCCGATCGGCAAGGGCCAGCGCGCGCTGATCGTCGCGCCGCCGCGCACGGGTAAAACCGTGCTGATGCAGAACATCGCACACTCGATCACGCACAATCATCCGGAATGCTATCTGATCGTGCTGCTGATCGACGAACGTCCGGAAGAAGTCACGGACATGCAGCGCTCGGTGAAGGGCGAGGTCGTGTCGTCGACCTTCGACGAGCCGGCGGTGCGCCACGTCCAGGTCGCCGAGATGGTGATCGAGAAGGCAAAACGTCTGGTCGAGCATGGCCGCGACGTCGTCATCCTGCTCGATTCGATCACGCGTCTGGGTCGCGCCTACAACACCGTGGTGCCGTCATCCGGCAAGGTGCTGACCGGCGGTGTCGACGCCAACGCGTTGCAGCGCCCGAAGCGCTTCTTCGGTGCCGCCCGAAACATCGAGGAGGGCGGCTCGCTGACCATCATCGCGACCGCGTTGGTCGATACCGGCAGCCGCATGGACGAAGTCATCTTCGAAGAGTTCAAGGGCACCGGTAACTCGGAACTCATCCTCGACCGCAAGGTCTCGGACAAGCGCACCTTCCCGGCCATCGACATCTCGCGCTCCGGCACCCGCAAGGAGGAACTCATCACCGACAATCAGGTGCTGAAGAAGATGTACGTGCTCCGCCGCATCCTGAACCCGATGGGTACGATGGACGCGATCGACTTCCTGCTCGACAAGCTGCGCTCGACCAAGAGCAATTCGGAGTTCTTCGATTCCATGAACACCTGATCGAGGGTGCAGCAAGAGTTTTGAGGGCGCCTTCGGGCGCCCTTTTTCTTTTGTGCGCCTTTGCTGCGGGAAAGTGCAGCATGCCGGCGGACGTGCCATCGGAGCTGATATTCGAATAGTCCATTGATATATCTAAGTAATACTTGATTTCTCTGTAGCTCACACGGTCTGGGATCAGGATTATGCAGCAAAATGCTGCGGCTTATTTTGCGATGCAATATCGTCGATGCTGCGGATTGAGACGCAGCAAAGCAGGTCGCTGGCACCCTAGAACGAGCCGTTTGCCTTTTCCCCGCCAGGCGGACAAATAGGCCATGCACCCGCGAGACCAGACCATCTTTGCGCTGTCGTCAGGCCGTCCACCGAGTGCGATCGCCATTGTACGCGTCTCGGGTCCGCAAGCGGGCCTGGTGGTGACGACACTGGCGGGAAAGCAGCCGACGGCGCGGCAAGCCAACCGCCGGCTGCTCCATGACGGCGCGGGACAGCCGATCGATGATGCCGTCGTCCTGTGGTTTCCAGGGCCGGGCAGTGCGACCGGTGAGGACGTCGCCGAGTTTCACGTCCATGGCGGCCGCGCGGTGCTGGCCGGACTCTTCGCCGCAATTTCTAAAATTCCGAATACACGTGCAGCCGAGCCTGGCGAGTTCACCCGGCGCGCTTTCGAGAACGGCAAGCTCGATCTGACCGAAGCCGAAGGCCTCGACGATCTCATCCACGCCGACACCGAGCGGCAGCGCCGCCAGGCGTTGCGACAGTTGCAAGGCCTGCTCGGCGATCGCGCGCGTGACTGGCGCGAGCGCATCATCGAGGCCTCGGCGCTGATCGAGGCTGGCATCGATTTTTCCGACGAAGGCGATGTGCCCGCGGAATTGAGGGCGCCGGCTGTCAAGGCGATCATGGCGCTGCACGACGAAATCGAAAAAGTGCTTGCGGCACAGGGACATTCTGAACGCCTGCGGGACGGCTTGGTGGTCGCGATCGCGGGCGAGCCGAACGTCGGCAAATCGACACTGATGAATCAGCTCGCCCGGCGCGAGGTCGCGATCGTCTCGCCGCACGCCGGCACCACGCGTGACGTGATCGAGGTGCAGCTTGACCTCGACGGCTATCCCGTCACCGTCATCGACACCGCGGGCATCCGCGAGACCGACGATCCCGTCGAGCAGGAAGGCGTGCGCCGGGCGAGGGCGCGCGCGGAGGACGCCGACCTCGTGCTGTGGCTGACGGACGGAGAACGAGCCGCTGATCCGGACGCGATGAGATCCGGCGATCGCCCTGGCCGTTCTGTCTGGACCGTCCGCAACAAGATCGACCTTGGCACTGCCGCGGCCGGTCCGAGTAACGAATTCGGAATCTCGGCGAGACGGGGCGATGGCATTCCTGAGCTGGTCGAGGCTCTCGTGAAATTCGCGGCCGACTTCTTTGGAACGACCGAGGGCGCATTGGTGACCCGGGCCCGTCAGCGCGATCTGCTGGCTCGGGCTTCGGTCAGCTTGCGCCGGAGTCTGGAGCTTGTAGAAGAGGGCGAAGAGCTTGCCGCTGAAGAGCTGCGCGCCGCGGCCTATGCCCTGGGTCGGCTGTTGGGCCGGGTGGACGTCGAGGACGTCCTTGGGGCCATTTTCCAGAAATTCTGCATCGGAAAGTAGCGCTAGTTCTTCATTGTAGAACTAGCGCTTGTTCCACTATTTGCGTTTCACGTGAAACACCCCGGCTAGCCCGCTGTTTTGGGCAGAGCCAGCTGTTCGGTCGGGTCCATCCCCCGTATTGCGAGGACCTCTTGCGACGAAACAATCCAGATCGCTACCGCGGAAAGAGTCTGGATTGCTTCGCTCCGCTCGCACTGACGGAGGGAGCAGCGAGATCCCGGCAGCGGCCTTCACGCCTGTTGCCGCTCGATCTTTCCGTTTCACGTGAAACACTAAACACCCCTACATTCTTCCTACTGTGCATGGGGTTGTTTTCACGAAACGGCACGGCCGCATCCGTGCCTGCGTTTCACGTGAAACACCCGCCCCACCCAGTTTCCACTTCCGGCTTCCCCGCCTCTGAGCTAGAAGTCCGCGCATGCGACCAGAGCGAGAGAATTTCGACGTCATCGTCATTGGCGGCGGCCACGCCGGCTGTGAAGCCGCGGCTGCCGCTGCCCGGATGGGCGCGACGACCGCCCTGGTGACGCATCGTTTCTCCACTGTCGGCGCCATGTCCTGCAATCCCGCCATCGGTGGTCTCGGCAAGGGTCATCTGGTCCGCGAAGTCGACGCTCTCGATGGTCTCATGGGCCGGGTCGGCGATGCCGGCGGTATCCAGTTTCGTGTCCTGAACCGCCGGAAGGGTCCCGCTGTGCGTGGCCCCCGGGCCCAGGCCGACCGCAAGCTCTATGCAGCCGCCATGCAGGCGGCAATCACTGCGACTGAGAGTCTTTCCGTCATCGAAGGCGAAGCCGATGAGCTGACGGTGGTCGATGGCCGGGTCACCGGACTGCGCCTGGCCGATGGTCGGGTGCTTCGGGCAGGGGCCATTGTCGTCACCACCGGCACCTTCCTGCGTGGTCTGATTCATCTCGGTGAGCAGAACTGGCCCGCCGGCCGGGTCGGCGAAGCCCCCGCGATGGGTCTTTCGGCCTCCTTCGAGCGTGCCGGCTTCACCCTGGGACGGCTCAAGACCGGTACGCCGCCGCGTCTGGATGGGTCTACGATCGACTGGTCTGCGGTCGAGATGCAGCCGGGGGACGAACCGCCGGAGCCGTTCTCGGTCATGACCGAGCGGATCACGACACCGCAGATCCAGTGCGGCATCACCCGGACCACGTCGGCGACCCATGAGGTGATCCGGGCCAACGTCCATCGCTCCCCGATGTATTCCGGCCAGATCAAGAGCTCCGGTCCCCGCTATTGTCCCTCGATCGAGGACAAGATCGTCCGCTTCGGCGACCGCGATGGCCATCAGATCTTCCTTGAGCCGGAAGGTCTCGACGACAGCACGGTCTATCCCAACGGCATCTCGACCTCGCTCCCGGAGGAGGTCCAGCTCGCGATCCTTGCCACCATCCCCGGACTGGAGCGGGTGAAGATGGTTCGTCCGGGCTACGCCATCGAATACGACCATATCGACCCCCGCGAGCTCGATCCGACCCTCCAGACCAAGCGTCTGCGTGGTCTGTTCCTGGCAGGGCAGATCAACGGCACCACCGGATACGAAGAGGCCGCCGGGCAGGGCATCGTGGCCGGCCTGAATGCAGCTCTCTCCGCGAGCGGTTCCGCGCTGACGGTGTTTGATCGTGCCGACGGCTATCTCGGCGTCATGATCGACGACCTCGTCACCCGCGGCATCAGCGAGCCCTATCGGATGTTCACTTCCAGGGCCGAGTACCGGCTGACGCTGCGGGCGGACAATGCCGATCAACGCCTGACCGAGAAGGGTATCGCACTCGGCTGCGTCGGCAGTGCGCGGATCCGGCACCATCGCACAAAGATGGATGCCCTAAACGCTGCCCGGACACTCTCGAAGTCCCTGACCATTACCCCGAACGAGGCGATCAAACACGGGCTATCGCTGAATCGCGATGGCCAGCGCCGGTCAGCCTTCGAGCTGATGGCTTATCCTGACATCGGCTGGAGCCAGGTCCGCACGATCTGGCCTGAACTGGCCGCGATCGACCCTGTGATCGCGACCCATCTCGAGATCGACGCCAAGTACGACGTCTATCTGGAGCGCCAGAGCGCCGACGTCGAAGCCTTCCGGCGCGACGAGGGTATGGTGCTGTCCGAAGTCGACTACAGCCAGGTCCCAGGCCTCTCCAACGAGGTCCGCGCCAAGCTGGAGAAGGCACGGCCGTTCACGGTCGGCCAGGCCGGCCGGATCGACGGCATGACTCCGGCGGCGCTCGGCATCCTCGCGGCCTATCTCCGTCGTGAGGCACGGAAGACTTCCAAAGCAATCGCATAGGCGTTTCACGTGAAACAGCGCGGACCGGGCGGGGACAGACCGCTATCCCGACGACCCGGAGCAGGTGAGGGCGCTGCTCGTCAACCCAACCCGGCGCCGGCCAAGCCGAAGATCGACAAGTCCAGCGCCAACGATCAGGCCCTCGATTCCATGATCGCGGCGGACAAGCGCGCCGCTTTGAAGCTTGCGCCCGTTTCACAGGAAACGGAGGCACGCCTCGATCGCTACATTGCGCTGCTGCGGGAGTGGCAGGCCAAGACCAATCTGGTCGCGCCCTCGACCCTGCCAAGCCTCTGGACCCGGCACATCGCCGACTCGCTTCAGCTCGTCGATCTGGCGCCGTCAGCAAAACGCTGGGCCGACCTCGGCAGCGGTGGTGGCTTTCCCGGAGTCGTGCTGGCCTGTGCCATGGCGGGGACGCCTGATGCCAGCGTCCACCTCGTCGAGCGAATCGCCAAGAAGGCAGCGTTTTTGCGCGAGGCGATCCGCGTCACCACATCTCCGGGAGTCGTACATCTCGCTGAGATCGGGGATAATGTGGATAGAATCACCGGCCCCGTCGATTGCGTCACCGCGCGTGCGCTGGCTCCGCTACATCAACTCATCGGCTTTGCGGAGCCGCTGATGCGCCAGGGCGCAAAGGCGCTGTTTCTCAAGGGTCAAGATGTAGAGGCTGAATTGACCGAAGCCGCTAAATATTGGAGTATTCAGCCGCAGCTCCACCAAAGCCGGACGGGCGATGGCTGGATCGTCGAGTTGATTTCGGTTGAACGGCGCGGGTGAGGCGCTCAGGGGCTGAGTTGAGGAATTACGATGACCGTGATTGACGAGCCGCAGCAAGACCAGACCGCCCAAGAGACCGATCAAGTCCCGCATGGTCACCCGCGCATCCTGGCGCTGGCGAATCAGAAGGGCGGCGTGGGAAAAACAACCACAGCGATCAACCTCGGAACGGCACTCGCTGCGATTGGCGAGCGCGTCTTGATCGTCGACCTCGATCCGCAGGGCAACGCCTCGACGGGCCTCGGCATCGATCGCCGCAACCGCTCCTGTTCGACCTATGACGTGCTGATCGGTGAAGCCCCACTGCGCGAGGCCGTTGTCTCGACCGCGGTGCCGCGGCTGCATATCGCGCCGTCGACCATGGATCTCTCCGGTCTCGAGCTCGAACTCGGCACCACGGCCGGCCGCGCCTTCAAGCTGCGCGATGCGATCGGCGCGCTCAACAACAACGTCTCGCCGGAGGGCGACTACACCTATGTGCTGATCGACTGCCCGCCCTCGCTGAACCTGCTCACGGTCAATGCGATGGCCGCATCGGACGCGATCCTGGTGCCGCTGCAGTGCGAGTTCTTCGCGCTCGAAGGTCTGTCGCAATTGCTGCAGACAGTGGAGCAGGTGCGCTCGACGCTCAATCCGAACCTGTCGATCCACGGCATCGTGCTGACCATGTTCGACTCGCGCAACAACCTCTCCAACCAGGTCGTCGCCGATGTCCGCCAGTTCATGGGCGAGAAGGTCTACAAGACCATGATCCCGCGCAACGTGCGCATCTCGGAAGCGCCGTCCTACGGCAAGCCGGTCCTGGTCTACGATCTCAAATGCGTCGGCAGCGAAGCATATCTGCGGCTCGCGACCGAAGTGATCCAGCGCGAGCGCGAGCTGCGCGTCACGCATTAGCGCCGATCCGTAGGATGGGTAGAGCGCAGCGAAACCCATCACTGAACGCATCGACGGTGATGGGTCTCGCTTCGCTCTATCCATCCTACAAGTTACGACAATTCAGTTCTGGAGTGCTGCACCGTGAATCCAAGGGAGCTGGCGATGGCCGATGAAGCGCGTTCGCGACTGGGCCGGGGTCTTGCAAGTCTGATCGGTGATGTCGGCGGCGAGGCCCAGCACGTCGACCGTCCGCGTGCGCAACGCAAGGTGCCGATCGAATTCATCAAGCCCAATCCGCGCAACCCGCGCCGGACCTTTTCGGACACCGAGCTCAAGGAGCTCTCCGAGTCGATCAAGCAGCATGGTGTGATCCAACCGATCGTGGTGCGCCCCGTGAAGGGTGCGCAGGATCGCTTCGAGATCATCGCCGGCGAGCGGCGCTGGCGCGCCTCGCAAATGGCCGGCCTGCATGAAGTGCCGATCGTGCCGGTCGACATCAGCGACAGCGATGCGCTGGAATTCGCGATCGTGGAGAACGTGCAGCGCGAAGACCTCAACCCGATGGAAGAGGCGCTCGGCTATCACGCGCTTGCCAACGAGTTCAAGCGCAGCCAGGACGACATTGCGAAGGTCGTCGGCAAGAGCCGCAGCCACATCGCCAACATGATGCGGCTAACCAAGCTGCCGACCGAGGTTCAGGCCCTGATCACCGGAGGTGAGCTGACGGCTGGTCACGCCCGCGCGCTGATCGGCGTGCCCGATCCGCTGGCCGCCGCCAAGCGCATCGTCGCCGAGGGCCTCAACGTCCGCCAGGCCGAAGCGCTGGCGCACGAAGAGGGCGTCCCGGAGCGCAAGCCGCAAAAGGCGCGCGCGACCGGGGCCAAGGAGAAGGACCCCGACACGATCGATCTCGAGAAGCGCGTCAGCGATGCGCTCGGGCTCAAGGTCACCGTCAATCACCGTGATCCCGGCGGCTCGGTCCAGATCAACTACCGCAACCTTGATCAACTCGATGAGGTGATGAAGCGGCTGGCGAAGGGCGCGCTGTAGCCTGCGTTGTCCTGGCGAAGGCCGGCTCTATCCACGCGTTATTGCGAGCGCAGCGAAGCAATCCAGAATGTTTCCGCGGAGACAGTCTGGATTGCTTCGTCGCTTGCGCTCCTCGCAATGACGTGGAGAGAGCGTAGGCTTACCCCCTCCGCTTCGCGTTCGCGGCGATGGCCATCAGCGTGCGCTGGGCGATGGCGGCGGCCAGCGTCGATTGCTTGCGGGTGTCGAGCGCGGCGGTGGCGAGCTGCTCGATGACAGCGGCAAGCTTGGCTACGCTGAAATTGCGCAGCGCGGTTTCGACCGCGGGCTTTCGTGAAAAATGCAGCCGCGGATATCCGCCTTCGAGTACGGCGGAGGCCGGTGTGCCGTCGGCGATCGCGAGCGCGGATTTGTGCAGCCACGCCGCCTGGCGCTGCGCGGCCGAGATGATCACGCCGGGATAGGTGCCGGCGATCATGGCTTTTGCGAATTCCGTCTCGACGATGTCGGGCCGGCCGGCGAAGGCACCGTCGACGATCGGATCGAGCTTCAGCTCGGATGCATCGGCAACGACGGACATCACGTCATCCAGCGTGATCTCGCCTTTGCCATGGGCATAGAGCGTCAGCTTGCGGAGCTCGTTGCGCGAGGCCTGGCGATCGCCGCCGAGGAACGACATCAGCGCCGCGCGGGCATCCTGCGCGATGCGTAAGTTCGCGATGCGGAGCTCGTCCTCCATCAGCTTTGCCAAGTCGCGCTCGGTGTCGGGATAGCAGCCGATTGCCACCGCCGTCTTGGCTTTCTCGCAGGCCTTGCGCAGCGGCGATTCGGGGCGCAGCTCACCGGCCTCGATCACGATGCGGCAATCCTTCACCGACATTTCCGACAGCGTGTCGACTCCGCTGGCAAAGCTGCGCGAGCCGGCGCGGACGCGAATGGCGCGGCGGCCGCCGAACAGCGGCACGGTCATGGCTTCGTCGACCAGGCGCGAGGGTTCGGCGGAGAGCTCGTCGCCGTCGAGTTTGACAAGCGAGAAGGGATCGTTGGGGTCGTCGACGGCTGATGCGATCAGCGCGTCGGCGCGTTCGCGCACGAGGCCGGCATCGGGACCATAGAGCAGGATGATCGGACGGCCCGCATCGGGGCGGGCGAGGAAGGCGTCGATCTCTTTTCCGCGCAGCGCGACCATCGGGCCCAAATGGATCGAGATTCCGGAGGCGCCCCTAAGGCACCCGTATTGACAGATGACGTCAGGTGCCGGCGGTGAAGAAGGCGGCGAGCCGGGTGTTGATGTTCTCGGCGATCTCGTTGGCGGCACGATCCTCGGCATCACGCACCGCGCGGTTGCGGGCGAAGCGCTGGTAGGAGCCGGGCAGGTCATAGGACACGCGCGAGAACGTGGTGCCGGTCATCACCGACTTGCCGGTCGCGACCTCGATCAGATTGTACTGGCAGTCGATGCCGTAGTTTTCGGTGTTCGGCAGGCCGGTATTGGGATCGACGATCAGGGACGTCTTGCTGGAGTTGAAACGGATATCCAGCCGGTGGGTCGGCGGCATGCCCGTCGCCGAGCCGTAAAGCTTGAAGGCGAGGGCGTTGCGGACCTCGACGCCGACGCGGGCTTCGCGCGAGGCGTTGGCTTTGGCGATCGGAGGAAGCTCGACCCCCATCAACTTTTCACGCAAGCCGGGGGTGCCGTCGGTATGCTCGGCATACATCGGCTGGAAGCAGCCGGCCGTCGTCGCCGCCAAAGCGGCGACCGCGAGCAGGCGGGCTGCGATGCGGATCCTAGCCGACAACATTCACGATCCTCTTGGGGACGATGATCACCTTGCGGACGGGCTTGCCGTCCAGGGCCAGCTTTACAGCATCGAGGGCCAAAGCGGCAGCCTCGATTTCCGGATTCTGGGCCGCTGTTGCAACCGTGACCTCACCCCGCTTCTTGCCGTTGACCTGGACGACCAGGGTCACACTGTCTTCAACCAGCAGATCGCGTTCGATTTGGGGCCAATTAGCCTCGGAAACCAGCCCGGGTTGGCCCAGAACCTGCCAGCACTCCTCGGCCAGATGGGGCATCATCGGGGAGAACAGCTGGACCAGGATCTGGCTGGCCTCCCGGATCGCCCATGCCAAATCAGCGGCAGGCTGGCTGGGACGCTGGAGTACCTCCGAAAACGTATTGGTGAATTCGCGGATATGGGCGAGGCAGACGTTGAAGTGCAGCCGCTCGACGCCTGATGTGACCTTGTCGAGCGCGCCATGCGCGGCCTTGCGCAAGGCCATCGCATCGTCGCCAAACGAGGCCGGACGGGCCGCGGGGGCAGCCTTGCCGAGTTCCACGGCATCGTTCACCAGCCGCCACAGCCGCTGCACGAAGCGCGAGGCTCCCTGGACGCGTTCGTCGCTCCAGATCACGTCGCGGTCGGGCGGAGAGTCGGACAGCATGAACCAGCGGGCGACGTCGGCACCATAGGTCGCGATGATGTCGTCGGGGTCGACGGTGTTCTTCTTTGACTTCGACATCTTCTCGATCGGACCGATCGTGATGTCCTCGCCTGTGGCGAGCAGCGTCGCGTGCCGGTCGTTGGCGGCGCCTTCGACCTTCACCTCGGCAGGCTGCACCCAGGTGCCGTCGGCCTTCTGATAGGTCTCGTGCACCACCATGCCCTGCGTGAACATGCCGGCGAACGGCTCGTCCAGTGCGAGGTGCCCGGTCGCCTTCATCGCGCGTGTGAAGAAGCGACTGTAGAGCAGATGCAGGATCGCGTGCTCGACGCCGCCGATATATTGGTCGACCGGCAGCATCCGGTTGGCGACCGCGGGCGTCGTCGGCGCGTTCTCGTTCCAGGGATCGGTGAAGCGCGCAAAATACCAGGACGAATCCACGAAGGTGTCCATGGTGTCTGTTTCGCGCTGCGCCTTGCCGCCGCACTTGGGGCACGTAACGTGCTTCCAGGTCGGGTGATGGTCGAGCGCGTTGCCCGGCTTGTCGAAGCTCACATCCTCCGGCAGCACCACCGGCAGGTCGGCATCCGGCACCGGCACCACGTCGCATTTCGGACAGTGGATGACGGGAATCGGGCAGCCCCAATAGCGCTGGCGCGAAATGCCCCAGTCGCGCAGGCGGAAATTGACCTGGCGCTCGCCGACCGGCGCATTGCCGCGCAGCTCGGCTTCGAGACGTTTTGCGACTTCGTCCTTGGCCTGCTCGATGGTCATGCCGTCGAGGAAGCGCGAATTGATCATGCGGCCGTCACCGTCATAGGCGGTGTCGGTGATGACGAACGTCTTCGGGTCCTGGCCCTCGGGACACACCACCGGCGTGTTGCCGAGCTTGTACTTGTTGACGAAGTCGAGGTCGCGCTGGTCGTGCGCGGGGCAGCCGAAGATCGCGCCCGTGCCGTATTCCATCAGCACGAAGTTGGCGACATAGACCGGCAGCTTCCAGCTCGGATCGAACGGATGCACCGCGCGGATGCCGGTGTCGAAACCCTGCTTCTCCGCGGTGTCGATGATCGACTGCGCGGTGCCGATCTTCTTGATGTCGGCGATGAACTCCGCAAGCTTCGGGTTCTTCGCGGCGGCAGCCTGCGCCAGCGGATGATCCGCCGAGATCGCCATGAACTTCGCGCCGAACAACGTGTCGGGACGCGTGGTGAAAATCTTCAGCTCGCTTTCGCCGGCGGGCGTGGTCGCCTGATCCAGCGCGAAGCGGACCAGCAGACCTTCCGAGCGGCCGATCCAGTTGCGCTGCATCAGCCGCACCTTGTCGGGCCAGCGATCGAGCCCATCCAGCGCGGACAGCAATTCCTGCGAGTACTTCGTGATCTTGAAGACCCACTGGCTCATCTCGCGCTGCTCGACAACAGCACCAGAGCGCCAGCCGCGGCCGTCAATCACCTGCTCGTTGGCGAGCACGGTCATGTCGACCGGATCCCAGTTCAGCTTGCGCTTCTCACGCTCGGCGAGGCCCGCGGCGAGCATGTCCAGGAACATCTTCTGCTGATGCTTGTAGTAGCTGGGGTCGCAGGTCGCGAATTCGCGGCTCCAATCCAGCGACAGCCCGATCGAGCGGAGCTGCTTCTTCATCGCTGCGATGTTGTCGTAGGTCCAGGCTTTCGGCGCGACCTTGCGCTCGATGGCGGCGTTCTCGGCCGGCAGGCCGAAGGCATCCCAGCCCATCGGATGCAGCACGTTGAACCCCTTGGCGCGCATGAAGCGGGCCAGCACGTCGCCGAGGGTGTAGTTGCGGACATGGCCGATATGGATGCGCCCCGACGGGTACGGGAACATCTCCAGCACATAATATTTCGGCCGCGAATCATCGTTCTTCGAGACGAAGATCGCCTGTTCGTCCCATTGGCGTTGCCAGCGCGGTTCGGCGTCGCGGGCGTTGTAGCGTTCGGAGGTCATGGAATCGTTTGCGTTTTCGTGGTTTCGGCGGCCTGAAGAGGCCGGACTAGGCCATAGAAGTCCTCGGGGGGTCAATGGGTTGCCGCTCCCTGCGACGCCCCGCAATGCTGCTCCGCAGAAGTACGGATGAGGCTATTGGGATCGGATTAAGGGGTCGGTGCGAATTTGGCCGCCAACAGCACTTGCGCCAGGCGATGGTATCCAGTTTCGACGATCCCGATTACGACTATGCCGCGTCCCTCGCCGGACGGGCGATGCGGAGCATGGCCGAACAGCGGATTCCGGCGACGCCGACCAATTTCGCGGTTTGGTATCAATATTACGCCGGCGGCCATGACGATTTGCGCAACGCCATCGATCTCCTGATCGACCACAATCGTCCCTTCGACAGCAGGACCAATCGCGACCTGTTCGAGACCTATATCGCGCCCCATGTGAGTGCCGTCGTGGTCGATACGTCCGAGAGGCTTCGTATCCTGATGGGGGCGGCGAAGGAGTTCCTGGTCACTGCAATCGCCGACAACCGTTCCCAGATGCAGGTCATCAGCCAGGTGGCCGACCAGGGCCAGGCCGGCGTCGATCCGAAGGCGCTGGTCGCCCAGCTCATGAACGAGCTGGCGCGGGCCGCTTCGCGAACGACGCGGCTCGAGGCCGGATTTGCCGAAAAGACCCGCGAGCTCGACGTTATCAGGGATTCGCTCTCCAAATCCGAGGAGCGCGCCCGGACCGACACGCTGACCGGGCTGGCGAACCGGCGGGCGCTGGATGAATTCCTGCGCAAGGCGCAGACGACGGCGGATTGGGGCGAGCCGCTCAGCGTGCTCCTGCTCGACATCGATCACTTCAAGACCTTCAACGACAATTTCGGCCACGGTGTCGGCGACCAGGTGCTGCGCCTGATGGCCAGGGTGCTGCGCGAAAAGGTGCGTCCGCAGGATCTGCCGGCACGCTACGGTGGCGAGGAGCTGATCGCGGTGCTGCCGGATGCCGATCTTGCCGCCTGCATCGAGACGGCCGAGCGTATCAGGCGCGCGATCGGAGAGTGCACCATCACGCGCCGTTCGACCGGCGAGGCGTTGCCGAACATCACGGTATCAATTGGCGTGGCGCAGTATCGACCGGGTGAAAGCACGGCCGATCTGATCGAGCGCTGCGATCGCGCGCTCTATCTCGCCAAGGGCGGTGGCCGCAATCGCGTGGTGACCGAAAGCGAGCTCGATCGCGCCGAGGCTGCGGGTTAGCGTTTCCGAGCGAAGCGGACACCGGTTCGCATAAAGAAAACGCGTCAACAACAAGCTAGGCGCTGGCCGCCATCTTCATATCAGCGGTGCCGCTCTCGATCGTTTGCACGCCGTGCTCGACGACATTGTTGCGGCCGCGATGCTTGGCGGCGTAGAGCGCGGCGTCGGCGGCTTCGATCAGATCGCCCGGGCGCAACGCCTCGTTCGGCCGCGCCGCAGCGACGCCAATCGACACCGTGACCACCATGTGGGCCGATGTGATGTGCGGCAGGCAGAGTTTCAGCACGGCCGCGCGCACCTGCTCGCCGATCTCGACGGCCCGCATCACGTCGGTGTTCGGCAGCAGCAGGCAGAATTCCTCGCCGCCATAGCGCGCCGCAAAGCCCATCGTGTCTGCGGCGATGCCGGACAGCGATTCGCCGAGCCGGGTCAGGCAGGAATCGCCTTCGAGATGGCCGTAGGTGTCGTTGAACAGCTTGAAATGGTCGACGTCGATCATCAGCAGCGCGAGCTCGCTGCCATATTGCTGCGCGCGCATCCATTCGAAGTCGAGCCGGCTCTGGAAGCCGCGGCGGTTGGCGAGACCCGACAGCATGTCGATCGACGCCATTACCGTCAGCCGGTCGTTGGATGCAATCAGCTCGCGTTCGCGCTGGCTGAGCTGGGCGGCCATCGCGTTGAAGGCGCGTGCCAGCGGCACGAATTCGGACGGCAGCCGGTTGCGCGCAGCGCGGGCCGACAGATCGCCCTCCCCGAGACGTTTGGCCATATCAGCGAGCATTTCGATCGGCTTGATCACGAGCTTTTCAGCGGCGATCAGCGCGCCGAGCAGCACGAACATCACGACGAAAGCGAGCTGGAGATAGGCGGTGCGGATGTCGCGGCTCACGGCCGCGGACACCTTGTCCTCGTCGATGCTGGCGATCAGGCGGGCATTGGTGCCGGCGATGCGTATGAAGCTGACCGCGCGGCGCGATCCGTCGGCGGCGAGAAAGGACAGCGAGCCTTCATCCTGATCGGAGCGCAAGGCCATGTCGGCGATCGCCGACATCAGCGGCATGTTGTCGAGCGGACGACCGACCGCGCTGCGCTGGTCGGCGGGCGCCGCCAGCACGGTGCCAGCGCTGTCGACCAGCACCGCCGTGATACCGGCGCGGCCGCCCAGATTGTTCATCACCTTCGACATCCAGTCGAGGTTGACGGTTGCGAGCACGACCGCGTCAGGGACCCCGCTGAACGCGGAGACCGGATAGACCGCCATGACGGTCGGCGACTGTACCGGCCGCGACAGGATGAAGTCGGACAGCACGAAGCGGCCGGTCTCCTGCGCCTGCTGGAAATACGGCCGATCGGAAAGGTCGAGGCCGACATACATGTTGTTGGTCGCGCACTGGATGCGGCCGTCCTGGCCGGCGATCAGGAGCGTGCGGATCCAGGGCAGGCTCGTCGGCAGGCTGGCGCGCAGCACGTCGCAACTCTTGCTGACGCCACCGGCGGAGGCGCGGATGAAGGCTTCCGATTTCAGAATGGTCTCGACCGACGAAATCACCTCGCGCTGCGCGTCGGCGCTGTGCCGTGCGACGGTGGTGAACTCGGCGGCGGCCTGTGCAATCTGCTTGGTGCGGGTATCTTCGAGCGAGCGAATGCGCTCGAGCATCAAGGGCGCGACCAGAATCACCGCGAGCAATGCAAGCCGGGCCCTGATGCCGAGGGCCTGCTTGAGTTTTGCTCGCTTGCGGTTGAAACTGACGTTTGCCATCTTCGCTGCCCACCCCGCGGGCAAGGTAAAGCGAAGGGTTCAAAAACTCTTTCTTGAACTCGGTAAAAATGGAACTACCTCCGTTACTCCTGCAATCGATCGACGTCATGACAGAAGCCAATGCCGCGCCGGTAACCGGCGATTCACCAAATGCGCTTGCCGCGGTCGAAGCGGAGATTGCACGCGCCTGCAAGGATGCGCGGCGCGATCGCGCCTCCGTCACGTTGATCGCGGTGTCCAAGACTTTCGCGGCGGATGCAATTATCCCGATAATCGGCGCCGGACAGCGCGTGTTCGGCGAGAATCGCGTGCAGGAGGCCAAAGGCAAGTGGCCGGCGTTAACGTCCGATTACCCTGACGTCGCGCTGCACCTGATCGGGCCGCTGCAATCCAACAAGGCGAAAGAGGCCGTCGCGCTGTTCGATGCCATCCATTCGGTCGACCGTCCGAGCATTTGTCAGGCGTTAGCCAAAGAAATCGAATCCCAGAACAAGCACCCGCAACTCTTCGTCCAGATCAATGTCGGCGAGGAACCGCAGAAGGCTGGCGTCGCGCCTGACGAGGCCGACGCCTTCCTCAAGAGCTGCCGCGACACCTATGGTCTGACGATCTCCGGCCTGATGTGCATCCCGCCGGTGGACGAACCGCCGGCCGCACATTTCGCGCTGACTGCCAAGATCGCCGCGCGCAACGGACTAAAGAACCTGTCGATGGGCATGAGCGCGGACTATGCGACCGCCATCATGCTGGGCGCCACGCATGTGCGCGTGGGAAGTGCGATCTTCGGGCACCGGTAGTCTTGTCGTCCCGGCGCAGGCCGGGACCCATACCGCGTGATCTCTCGATGATCGGTGGTCTTAGTACCGACGAGCGCCTGGTAACCCCTGATCTTCGCCAAACGTCTCCCTGGGTTATGGGTCCCGGATCTGCGCTTCGCTTGTCCGGGACGACAGCGCATGTGAGGCCGCCTACGCAAACCTCACCGACACCTTCCCCAACACACCAAAATCCACAGCGAAATGATCGCCGGCCTGGATCGGCAGCGGCGGATGGCAGGTGCCTGTCGTTACCACCTCCCCTGCCCGCAGGGTGATGCCGAGGCCACGCAGCTCGTTGGCGAGCCAGGTCAGTGCCATCAGGGGATCGCCCAGCACGTTCTTGCCGTGACCGAGATAGCGCTCGCCGCGCAGCGTGATCTGCGGCCGCTCCTCGACGAGATCCATCGCGCGCCAATTGGCTGATGTTGCGGCACCCAGCACGAACAGATGCGCGCAGGCGTTATCGGCGATGAGTTGCGCTTCGCCGGCGCGGGCGAAATCGGTGAAGCGGGAATCCGGAATTTCGATCGCGGGGTGCAAGCTGTCGACGGCGGCCAGCACCTCGTCGACGCCGAAGGGCGTTGGTCGCGGCGCCAGATCGCGTCCCATGCGGAAGCAGAATTCCGGCTCGCCGACGCGCATCGCGTTGCCCTTCATCGACGCGGTGCCGCCGTCTGCGATGACGGTATCGCTCATGATGCGGCCGGCAAGCGGTCCCGCGACATTGATATGCTTCTGTCCGGCTTCGCTCGTTGCCGCAATCTTCCAGCCAAACAGTTTTCCGAGCGACTGGTTTTCGAGCACGGCCTGCACGGCGTAACCATCAGCGCGGTCCTGCGGTCGCAACTGCGTCTCGAGCGCGTCGAACTTGTTGCCGTCGCGCCAATGTTGAACGAGGACGCGCGAAGCGGCGGCGATCTGATCCTTGTCGAGCATGTGTCCTCACCCGATGATGATTTTTGTTCTTGGTCCTATCTGCCGCAGCAGATGTAGCATCGCCGCCTTGGTCATCGAGACGCAGCCCGCGGTCGGGCCGAAATTGTCGCGTGCCAGATGCAGAAACACGGCGCTGCCGCGACCGGCGGTGCGCGGCCTGGTGTTGTGGTCGATCTCGATGATGAAGTCATAGAGATGGTCGGCGCGCTTCAGCCGGTCGCCGCCTTCACCCTCCCCGCGCCGGATCCATTTGTTGTAGTGGCGATCGCCGGGATCCTCGCACCAGGCGTCTGAGCCGGTGATGATCCGGGTCGGCAGAAAGGTCTTGGGGCGGCTGTGGCGGTCTCCTCGCCACCACAATTGCCTGGGGAGAAAAGTGCCCCTGGGGGTGCCGCCATCGCCTTCGCGCTTGTTGGCCAGAATGCCGCCGCGTCCCAACGCCACCGGAATTGTCTGGCTGCCCGCCGTCAGCCAGCCCCGGCGCGAATTCCCGGCGGCAGGCTTAACGCGGATCGCGGACAGCGGTCCGGAGCGGCGATTTTTGGTATAACTAACTGACACAGCTTTGTTTTTCATGTGAACGGGCGATGTCGAATTCATTACAGGACATTCATCAAACGGCCCTGCTATTCTGGGTTAGAGTAATTCCGGCTTGTGAATCGGTAACAGCCCACTACTTCAACACGAACAACAATAAGAACAGCGACCCCTAAACTATCCCATCACGGCTGGGTGCGGCATGCATGCGCGCCTGGTCGACCCCAAAAGGATGATCCCCTATGGCCAATGCCCGCAAGATCCTGATCGTGGATGACGATACCGATCTGCGCGATACGTTGGTGGAGCAATTATCGCTACACGAAGAATTTGAAGCCTCCGCCGTCGATACTGGCGCCAAGGGCGCCAGCGCCGCAAAGGCCAACGCCCCCGATCTCGTCCTGATGGATGTCGGCCTCCCCGACACCGATGGTCGCGAGGTGGTCCGCTCCCTGCGCAAGGGTGGCTTCAAGGCTCCCATCATCATGCTGACGGGGCACGACACCGATTCCGACACGATTTTGGGCCTGGAATCCGGGGCCAACGACTACGTCGCAAAGCCCTTCCGTTTCGCCGTGCTGCTCGCCCGCATCCGCGCCCAGCTTCGCCAGCACGAGGCGAGCGAAGACGCTGTGTTCTCGGTCGGCCCCTACTCGTTCCGCCCCGGCTCCAAGATGCTGACCGCGGCCAATGCCCGCAAGGTTCGCCTCACCGAGAAGGAAACCGCGATCCTGCGCTTCCTCTACCGTGCCGGCCAGATGCCGGTCTCGCGCGAGACCCTGCTCCAGGAGGTCTGGGGCTATAATTCCGGCGTCACCACCCACACGCTGGAAACCCACATCTACCGCCTCCGCCAGAAGATCGAAAAGGACGCCGCCAACCCGGAAATCCTGGTGACGGAAGCCGGTGGCTACAAGCTGGTGCCGTGATACGTTCCAGGAACGCGCGATTCGTCGTAAATTAGCGCGTTTCACGAGCCACGGACCGGAATGTCGATCGACGATGACGTAGCGCTGCTCGAGCGTGTCCCGACACTGCGCCTGTTGGGAGACGCCTCGTTGCGCATGCTGGCGATCGGCTCCGAGCAGCGCGATTTCGTCCGTGGCGATATCCTGTTCAATCTCGGTGACGATGCCGACGCCGGCTTCGTGGTCCAGCGCGGCGCCTTTCGCGTCGATGACGGCGCCGGCGCCGAGATGATCGCAGGCCCCGGCACGCTGATCGGCGAGCTCGCGCTGGTGGTGCCGATGAAGCGGCCGTCCGGTGCGGTCGCGCTGGAGCATTCCTCCGTCATCCGCGTCGCGCGCAGCCTGTTTCAGCGCGTGCTCGAGAGTGACCCCGCCGCGGCGGTTCGCCTCCGCGATGAATTCGCTGTTCGCTCCAGCCAGATCGCGAGCGATATTTTGATGGCCGGCGCGAAGCTGACCAGCTGAAGGTGTTGGCTAAGGGACGTCAAACGTCCAGGGTCACCGTGACAGGCACATGGTCCGACGGCCGCTCCCAGCTGCGGGCATCGCGCAGAATCCTGAAATCCTGCACCGCATCCTTCAGTGCGCGCGAGACCCAGATGTGGTCGAGCCGCCGGCCGCGGTCGCCGACGGTCCAGTCTGCGGAGCGATAGCTCCACCAGGTGTAGACCTTTTCCGACATCGGAATGCGGTCGCGCGCGACGTCGACCCATTCGCCGGCTTCGAGCGCGGCCTTCAGCTTCTCGGTTTCGACAGGTGTGTGCGAGACCACTTTGAGAAGCTGCTTGTGCGACCACACGTCGTTCTCGTGCGGCGCGACGTTGAGGTCACCGACCAGGATGTGGCGGTCCTCTCCGCGCGGATGCAGCGGCTCGCAGGCCTTCATCTCGTCGAGGAAGCGAAGCTTGTGGTCGAATTTCTCGTTCAACGCGGGATCGGGGATGTCGCCGCCGGCGGGCACGTAGAAATTATGCACGACCAGCGGCTTTGCGATGCTGGCTTTCTCGCCGAACGAAACCGAGATGTGGCGCGAATCCACCTTGTCGCAGAAGGTGCGGATGTCGGTCGACTCGAACGGAATCTTCGAGACGATGGCGACGCCGTGATAGCCCTTCTGCCCGTTCAGCGCGACGTGCTCGTAGCCGAGCCGCTTGAAGCGCTTCAGCGGAAACGCGTCGTCGATGCACTTGGTCTCCTGGAGACACAGCACGTCCGGCCGCGCGCTCTTGAGAAACTTCGCGACCAGATCGATGCGCAGCCGCACCGAGTTGATGTTCCAGGTTGTCAGGGAAAGACGCATGAGGAATGCGTCTTAGCAAGCTCTCGGAGGGTGGGCAAAGGCGCAAAGCGCCGTGCCCACCGTCTTTTCGAATTGGACCTAGCCCGGCGACGGGATGTTGTAATTGGTGAAGTCGATCTTGAACATGTTGGGATCGAGCTTCTTGCTCGCATCGAGATTGTAGACTGCGACCGTGGTGTCGTAGCCCTGCGGGTCAGTGACGGTCCATTGCTTCAGCTGACCGTCCTTGGCGCCGATCATCAGCAGCAGGCGGCTGGTACCGACCAGGGCCTGCTTCTCTTCGATGGTCACGCTGATGAAGAGATCGTCGGCGGTGACGTTGACGACGTTGGTATCCTTCATCAGGTCGATGCGGTCGGACAACAGGAAGCGCAGCGGCGTCTGCGACAGCGGATAGACGTCCTGCGTCGCCAGCTTGCGGTCGCGCACCACCACCGAGGATCCGTCGGCGATGATGTCGATCGGGCTCGGCGGATCATATTCGAAGCGGACCTTGCCCGGCTTCTGGATGTAGAAATCGCCCTGCGTCTTGCTGCCGTCGGGGCCGACCTGGACGAAATTGCCGACCAGCGTCGACAGCGACGACAGGTAGGCGCTGACCTTGGCGGCCTGCGCTTTCTGGTTCGCATCGAACGTCTGGAAGATGCTGCTCGGCACGTTGCGGCGCGGATCGGGAATGACCGGATTCGGTGGCGCCTGGGTTGCGCCCGTGATCGACGGTCCTGCCGCGGGCGCGGCATTGTCGCGGCCCTTCGGCGCCGGCTTCGGCACGGGCACGTTCTGCGCAAACGACGCTGCGGTCACCATCGCGGCGGTGACGAGAAGCACGCCCGCCACGCGCGCGCACCGCGCGGCGAGAGGGGCAGCGAATCCAATGTTCGGATGTCTGGTCAACGCGTCGTCCTGTGTGGCTGGGCGTCGTTTTAGCGTGATTTCGGGCAAAAGCAGAGATCGATTTTGCGTGAAAAGAGCATTCCGAGGCTGATGCCTCACATGTGGCTGTCTTCTTCCTCGACCAGAATCTCGCGCTTGCCGGCGTGATTGGCGGGTCCGACAATGCCTTCCAGTTCCATGCGCTCCATCAGCGATGCGGCGCGGTTATAGCCGATTTGCAGGCGCCGCTGGATGTAGCTGGTCGAGGCCTTGCGGTCACGTTTGACGATCGCAACGGCCTGCTGGAACAGATCGCCGCCGCCATCCGCGCCCATTCCACTGGCGTCGAACACGGCGCCGCCATCCTCGTCCTCGGTCGGCTCTTCGGCCGTGACGGCTTCCAGATATTCCGGCTGACCCTGTGTCTTGAGGTGGCGCACCACCTTCTCGACCTCATCGTCGGACGCGAAAGGTCCGTGCACGCGGCTGATGCGGCCGCCGCCGGCCATGTAGAGCATGTCGCCCTGGCCGAGCAGCTGCTCGGCGCCCATCTCGCCCAAAATGGTGCGGCTGTCGATCTTTGAGGTGACCTGGAAGGCGATGCGGGTCGGGAAGTTCGCCTTGATGGTGCCGGTGATGACGTCCACCGACGGGCGCTGCGTCGCGAGGATTACGTGCAGGCCAGCAGCGCGCGCCATCTGCGCGAGGCGCTGCACCGCGCCTTCGATGTCCTTGCCGGCGACCATCATCAGGTCGGCCATTTCGTCGACGATGATGACGATGTAGGGAAGCGGATCGAGCGAGAGCTTCTCTTCCTCGTAGATCGCCTTGCCGTTTTCCTTGTCGAAGCCGGTATGCACGGTGCGCGTCGGCTCTTCGCCCTTGGCTTTCAATTCGCCCAGGCGCGTGTTGTAGCCGTCGATGTTGCGCACACCGAGCTTGGCCATGTTCTTGTAGCGCTCTTCCATCTCGCGCACGGCCCATTTCAACGCGACCACCGCCTTCTTCGGATCGGTCACGACGGGGGTGAGCAGATGGGGGATGCCGTCGTAGACGGACAGTTCGAGCATCTTCGGATCGACCATGATCAAACGGCACTGATCGGGGCGCAGCCGGTAGACCAGGCTCAGGATCATGGTGTTGATCGCAACCGACTTGCCCGAGCCGGTGGTGCCGGCGATCAGCATGTGCGGTGTGCGTGCGAGGTCGATGATGACGGGATCGCCGCCAATGGTCTTGCCGAGGCACAGCGGCAGTTTCGCCACCGTGTCGACGGTTTCCTTGGCGACCAGCAGTTCGCGCAGATAGACTTTTTCGCGATGCGCGTTCGGCAGCTCGATGCCGATGGCATTGCGGCCGGGGACGACGGCGACGCGCGCCGACAGCGCGCTCATCGAACGCGCGATGTCGTCGGCAAGACCGATCACGCGCGACGACTTGATGCCGGGGGCAGGCTCCAGCTCGTACAGTGTGACGACGGGGCCCGGATTGGCTTTCACGATCTCGCCGCGGACGCCGAAGTCCTGCAGCACGCCCTCGAGCGAACGCGAATTGGCCTCCAGCTCGGCCTTGCTGAGCGGCTGCCGATCGCCGGCCTTGGGCGCAGCCAGCACGGATACGGACGGAAGCTCGAACTTGTCGGAGGATTTCCTGGAAGCGGCTTTCGGTGCAGCCTTCTTGCGTGGCGCACGTGCGACCGGCTCTTCCTCTTCTTCCTCCTCCTCTTCCTCTGCTTCCTCGTGCTCGTCTTCGTAGTCCTCGTCCTCGGACTGCGGCGAGATCGAAGGCGCGGCGCGGCCGCCGCCAAGATTGGGCTCCTGCCTGCTGAACGATACCGGCTTGGCCTTCGGTCCGCTCGAGACCAGCGAGCGATAGGCCGCACCGAACAGCCAGATCAGTCGCGCCTTGGTGCTCATTAGCGCGTGGAACAGCCAGCCCAGCGACACCGAACCGCGATCGCTCTCCTCGTCTTCATCGAGCGGCTTGTCGTCGTCCTCGATCTCCGCGAGCTCGTCGTCATGCGCGCGCGCGCCGAGTCCGCACGCGATCAGGAAGGTCGCGGCCAGCGCGACGAACAGGATGGCGCCGAGCACCATGCGATAGATCGCGCCGGGCGGTCCGAAGATTACCGCGGGTGCGCGCACCAGCGCATCGCCGACCACGCCGCCGAGCCCGGTCGGCAGCGGCCAGGCGCCGCCATGCGGCCAGCAGCTGACGAAGCCGGCCGTGATCACCGTGCAGAGAATCCAGGAGCCGAGCCGCAGCGCCTCGCGATCGAACGGACGGTGGGTCATCATGCGCCAACCCCACACCGCGACGGTGAGGATCAGCATGATCGCGCCGAGCCCGAGGATCTGCATCGCGAGGTCGGCGCCGATGGCGCCGGCATAGCCGAGGATGTTGTGGATCGGCCGCGAGGTCGCGTGGCTGAGGCTCGGGTCCTGCACCGACCAGGTCATCAGCGCGGCGGATGCGACGCCCGAGAGCGTGACCAGACCGAGACCGGTGAGCTCGCGCACGCGCCGGCTCAGCGCCTCGCGGATCGAGGGCGGCAGATGGCCGACCAGGGGAATCACACGTTCGATCGTCGACATGCTCATGGGCCCCGCCTAACCCAGAGTTTCGACCAGCCGGTGCAGCGCCTGCGCCGTGGTCTCACCATCCTGAACCAGCGCGAGGCGAATGTAGCCCGCACCGGGATTGAAGCCATCGGGCTGAAGCCGCGCCAGATAGGAGCCGGGCACCACGCGCACGCCGGCTTCCTTGAAAAGCTTGAGAGTCACCGAGACATCGTCGCCGATCTCGGACGTGTTGAGCCAGACGCAGAAGCCGGCGTCGGGCCGGCGATAGCCGTAGCGATTTCCGATGATCTGGTCGGCGAGATCGAACTTGATCCGGTAGAGTCTGCGGTTCTCCTCGACATGCGCTTCGTCGCCATAGGCAACGGTCGCGACATGCTGGAGCGGCACCGGCACCTGAGGTGCCGCGATGTTGCGCAGCTCCAGGAACATGCCGATAAATGTCTTGTCGCCGGCGGCGAAGCCGACGCGCAGGCCCGGCAGGTTGGAGCGCTTCGACAGCGACTGGAACGCAGCCACGCGGGTGAAATCGGGGCCCGCGCATTCGAGCGCGCTGCCCGGTGCCTCGCGGGTGTAGATCTCGGAGTAGCACTCGTCGCTGAGGATCATGAAGTTATAGCGATCGGCGAGGCTCTTCAGGCGCGTGAAATAATCGCGTGAAGCAACTGAGCCCTGCGGATTGGCGGGCGAGGCAAGGTAGAACGCCACGGTGCGCGCGAGCGTCGCCTCGTCGATGGCGTCGAGATCGGGAAGGAAGCCGTTGTCGACGGTGGTCGGCAGATAGACCTGCTCGCAGGCCGCGGCACCGGCGCCGGCGCCATAGACCGGATAGAACGGGTTCGGCATCAGGATCGCGGGCTTGCCGGGCTTCGGCCCGACATAGCGCGCGGCAGCAATCGCGGCGAGGAACAGCCCTTCCCGGCTGCCATTGAGGACCAGAATCTCGCTCTTGGGGTCGAGCGGTCGCGGCAGCCTGAAGCGCGACGATAGCCAGGTGCTCGCTGCCTGGCGGAACGGCTCCATGCCCTGGTTCATCGGGTAGCGCCCGAAATCGGCAATGTGCTTGGCCAGCACCGGGCCGACGAAGTCAGGTACCGGATGCTGGGGCTCGCCGACAGCGAGCGAAATCAAGGGCTTGCCGGGCTGATGCGGCGCCAGCAGCTCGTTCAGCCGGACGAAGGGCGAGCGTTCGTTGTTGGAGCTTCCACTGGCCTGCGGCGCACGGGTTGAAGCGGTCATGACCATTCTGGGCGCCAGTACTCTCGGAACAGCCGGTCGCGCGCGGGCGCCGGCGGGAAAGCGGTTCAGTTCACCATAGATAGGGCGAGGTTAAGACGCGATTAACCATCGGCCGGCCGGCCCGTCCAGAGCGGGAATAATGAGGCCGGATAACAACGGGATGCATGGGCTGCAGAGCCGGGCCGGTTCCTCGACCTCTCCCGGCGCGTAAGCGCCGGGAGAGGGAGTTCACTCCCGCGATGCCGTTCAATGCCCCGGCAGCTTGTCGAACGTCGTCATGCCTGCCGGGATCGCGTGGAACTCCTGCTTGTCGCAGGTGTAGATCGCCATCTGCGGATGGAATTGTTCTGGTTCGTCCAGCGTGCCGACCTTCACGATCGCGGCCGGCAGTCCCGGCACCTTGGTCACCAGATGGGTGCCGCACTCGGCGCAGAATTCCCGCGTCACGGCGCGGGCGAGGTCCTTGCGCGTGAATTGCTTGGGCTGTCCGGTGATGTAGGTGAAGCCGCCCGCCGGCATCGCGATGAAGGTGTTGGGCGCGCCGCCCGAGATGTACTGGCACTCGCGGCAGTGACATTGGGCCTGCATCATCGGATCGCCCTCGGCCACATAGCGCACTTCGCCGCAATAGCATCCGCCTTCCAAACGCATGACGACCTCCCGGCTTGTTGTTCTTGAGGTCATCATTTCTGCGCCGGCAATCCGGAATGGCAATCCTTTTCTTCTGTGTGCGGCCAAAAGAAAGGGGCTCCAACTTGCGCTGGAGCCCCTCAACGGTCAGGGCATTGCCGGGTATGTGCCCGAACCGTAGGTGTGGACGCGATCCCGAAGAAGATCGCGCCCGGGAGAACAGTTACATGTTGTAGGCGCGCTCGGTGTGGTCGGTGATGTCAAGACCTTCACGCTCGCTCTCGACATTGGCGCGGAGGCCGACGATCACATCGACGACCTTGTAGAGGATCGCCGAACCGACGCCGGACCACACCAGCGTGGTGCAGACGGCTTCGATCTGGGAGAGCATCTGCGCGGCGAAGTCGTAATCGGCAACCTTGGGCGGGATCGCGGTGTAGTCCATGATGCCCGCACCACCGAGCGCCGGATTGACCAGGATGCCGGTGCCGAGGGCACCGATGATGCCGCCGACGCAGTGCACGCCGAACACGTCGAGCGAGTCGTCGTAGCCGAGCGCGTTCTTCACGACGGTGCAGAAGAACAGGCAGGCCACGCCGACCACGAGGCCGAGGGCGATCGCACCCATCACGCCGGAGTAGCCGGCGGCAGGCGTGACGGCCACGAGGCCCGCGACAGCGCCTGAGATGATGCCGAGCACCGACGGATGGCCCTTCATGATCCACTCCGCGAACATCCACGACAGCGCGGCGGCTGCGGTGGCGACGAAGGAGTTGGTCATGGCGAGGGCTGCGCCACCGTTGGCCTCGAGGTTGGAGCCGGCATTGAAGCCGAACCAGCCGACCCAGAGCAGCGAGGCGCCGATCATCGACATCGTCAGCGAGTGCGGAGCCATCAGCTCCTTGCCGTAACCGACGCGCTTGCCGATCAGGAGAGCGCCGACGAGGCCTGCGATGCCGGCGTTGATGTGCACCACGGTGCCACCGGCGAAGTCGATCGCGCCCTTCTTGAAGATCCAGCCGGCGTCGGCGTTGATCTCGTCGAGCTTGGCCTGGGCCGCGGTCTTCGCCGCCGCATCAGTCGCGGCAGCCAGAGCCTTGGCAGCGTCCTGGATCGCGTCCGGGCCGGGCCAGTACCAGACCATGTGCGCGATCGGGAAGTAGATCAGCGTGACCCAGAGCGGGATGAACAGGGCGATTGCCGAGAATTTCATGCGCTCGGCGAAGGCGCCGACGATGAGGGCGGGCGTGATTGCCGCGAAGGTCATCTGGAAGCACATGTAAATGAGCTCCGAGATGTTGGCATCGACCGAGAAGGTCGCGACCTTCGAATCGGTGGTGACGCCCATCATGAAGGCCTTGGAGAAGCCGCCGATGAAGTCGGAGCCGCCGGTGAAGGCGAGGCTGTAGCCGTACACGGCCCAGATCACGGTGACGACGCAGACGGTGTAGAATACCTGCATCAGAACCGAGAGCATGTTCTTGGAGCGAACGAGGCCGCCGTAGAACAGCGCGAGGCCCGGGATGGTCATCAACAGCACGAGCACCGTCGATGTCAGCATCCAGGCGTTGTCTCCCTTGTTGACCGTCGGCTCGGCATAGGCTGCGGTCGCAGCGAACAGGCCGACTGCGAGAGCCGCCAGTCCCGCGCCATAGGGACGCTTGAACGTCATTTCATTTACTCCTGATTGGATTTTGGTTGAGCGCGAAATCAAAGGGCCGCGGCGTCGGCCTCGCCGGTGCGGATGCGAACCGCGTGATCGAGATTGATGACGAAGATCTTGCCGTCACCGATCTGTCCGGTCTTCGCGGCAGACGTGATCGCGTCGATGGTCTTGTCGACCTGCTCGGAGGCAACGGCGACTTCGATCTTGATCTTGGGCAGGAAGCTCACGGCATATTCGGCGCCGCGGTAGATTTCCGTGTGGCCCTTCTGACGGCCATATCCCTTGACTTCCGTCACCGTGAGACCGTGAACGCCAATGGCGGTCAGGGCGTCACGGACTTCTTCCAGCTTGAATGGCTTGATAACCGCCATAACAATTTTCATGGGTCCTATCCCCGCTTGGCCCGGTCCGGACATGGCCGGGCACTTCTCGACTGGTTCGCCACGAGGGAGAAAGTTCACTACGCGGGCACAGCCGGACCCTTTAGAATCAAATGCCGTGCCAGATCGGCCTGCGTGCCTAACGCGTTATGAAAACGGAGCTTTTTGCGGGTGACGGGTGTTCCGCTGCAGTGCGCTAATACGTCGCGCTTAATCCATGATCATGCCTGATCAAAAAGCAGGCATGACAGGCTGCCGACACAATTGCTGCTCAAGCGTCGGGCAATCATAGGGTATCTGATGACGGAGAGCGCCTGTCGGCGGCTCTCACTGCTGGGCGGCTTCGCGCTCTGCAAAAACCCGGTCGACGAGGCCCCATTCGACCGCCTGCTGCGCGGTCATGAAGTGGTCGCGGTCCAGGGTCCGTTCGACCTCTTCTTCGGTCCGTCCGCAATGCTGCGCGTAGAGCCTGGTAATGCGGCGCTTGGTCTCCTGCATCTCGTTGGCGTGGATCAGGATGTCGGAGGCCTGGCCCTGGAAGCCGCCGAGCGGCTGATGCACGTGAAGGCTGGCATTGGGCAGGGCTGCGCGGTGACCGGCCTCGCCGGCCATCAGCAGGAACGAGCCCATCGAGCGCGCGGTGCCCATGCACAGCGTGTGCACCGGCGCCTTGATGAACTGCATGGTGTCGTACATGGCGAGACCAGAGGTGACCACGCCGCCATAGGAATTGATGTAGAGATTGATCGGCCTGTTCGGATTCTCCGCCTCCAGGAACAGCAGCTGCGCGCAGACGAGGCCAGACATCGCGTCATTGACCTCGCCGTTGAGGAAGATGATGCGCTCGCGCAGCAGTCGCGAATAGATATCGAAGGATCGTTCTCCGCGCGCGGATTGTTCGACGACCATAGGGACGAGCTGAAGCATGTCGCGCATCGGCGACCTCCATGTCTGCAGGTGATGAAGTTCGTGTGCTGCTAGGCTGCTGCGCGCATCAGGCAGCAATTGCTGTTGGCCGGCTGCGGCAGCTTCGTGCTGACCTCGCAGGCCTGCTGGATGATGCGAAAGCGGGTGCCGCCTGACACGTTCGGCTCGATCCGGAAGATGACGTGGCTCTCGCGAAACGGCGGTTCGGAATCGCGCATCCGGTAGCGCACCTCTTTGCCCGGGATCGATGTTTCAGGTTCGGCGCCCGCAAGGTCGCAATCCGGCAGCCAGCGCTCGCGAAATTCCGGAATGGTCACGGCGCGCCAGACTTTTGTCGGCGGTGCATCGAAATCGAATTCGAGCACCAGCTTTGTATCGGGGCGATCAGGCTTTATGGCATCGCTCATTGATCCAGATCCTTACTGATCCATGTCGTTCAAGAGATCGGCGAGTGCTTCCATGCGCTTCGGCCAGTAGGCGCGGTAGCGCGCAAGCCAGGCCCCGATGGCGACGATTCCGTCGGGATCGACTTCGTAATTCACAAAGCGGCCCTGCCGCTGCTCGCGCACGAGGCCTGCCGCACGCAGCACGGACAGATGCTGCGACATCGCCGGTTGGCTGATCTCCAATCCGTCGCGCAAGGCGCTGGCATTCAGGCTTCCGCCAGCGAGCTTCTCAAAGACTTTTCGGCGCGTCGGGTCGGCCAGCGCCTTGAAGATGTCAGCTTCGATCATGGCAACACATAAGCACGTGCTTATGTGTTGCGCAAGCCCCGATTATTGCAGCGCTTCGCCATGCTGGGTGATGTCGAGACCCTCGAGCTCCTGCTCGCGCGAGACGCGCAACGGCACGAACAGGCCGACCAGCTTGAGCAGGACAAAGCTCACGCCCGCCGACCAGACAAAGGTGACGGCGATACCGTAGAACTGGATCAGTAATTGCTGCGGATGGCCCTCGAGCAGGCCGGCGGTGCCGCCGATCGCGCTGGTCGCGAACACGCCGGCGAGCAGCGTGCCGGTCAGTCCGCCGATGCCGTGGACGCCGAACACGTCGAGCGAGTCGTCATAGTTGAAGCGGTGCTTCAGCCAAGTACAGGCCCAGTAGCAAATCCCGCCGGCGGCGATGCCGATGACGACGCCATGCCACGGCGCCACGAAGCCCGAGGCCGGCGTGATGGTGCCGAGGCCGGCGACAGCGCCCGAGATCATGCCGAGCACGGACGGCTTGCGCCGTGTCGACCATTCGATCGCGCCCCAGGTCAGCGCGCCGGAGCAGGCCGCGAGATGCGTTGCGATGATCGCCATTACCGCGCGCGAATTGGCCGCGCCCGCCGAGCCGCCGTTGAAGCCGAACCAGCCGACCCACAACAGGCCCGTGCCTATCACCGCGAGCGACAGATCGAACGGCGACAGGTTTTCGCTGCCGTAGCCGTGACGCCGTCCCATCACTTTTGCCGCGACGAGACCGCCGGTGCCGGCCGACAGGTGCACGACGAGGCCGCCGGCGAAATCCAGCACGCCCGTGCTGTTGAGGAAGCCGCCGCCCCACACCCAGTGCGCCAGCGGAATGTAGACGAAGATGAACCAGGCCGCCGAGAACAGGAGATAGGCGGAGAACCGCATCCGGTCGGCGACGGAGCCTGCGACCAGCGCCACCGTGATGATCGCGAACGTCATCTGGTACAGCATGAACAGCGCTTCCGGAATCGTCTTCGCCGCCGGATTGACGCTGTCCATGGTCATGCCGGCGAGGAACCAGCGGTCGAGCGAGCCGATCCACGGACCGTCGCCGACGAAGCAGAGCGAATAACCGAACGCGACCCAGAGAATGGAGATCATCGCCACCGCAGCGAGGCTCTGCGCCATGGTCGCGAGCACGTTCTTCTTGCGCACCATGCCGGAGTAGAACAGCGCGAGCCCCGGGATCGTCATCATCAGCACCAGCGCCGTGGCGACGATCATCCAGGCGGTGTCGGCGGCGCTGATTTCGGAGGCCGCGGCGCGCGCCGGCGAAGCCATGACGGACACAAATCCGATCGGCGCAGCCATAGCGGCCACGCGGCGCAACAATCCCGCCATGTCATTTCCCCCCGGCATAGTGATGGCATCGCACGTGCGGCGTCGTTGCCCGTGCGATCGAAAGACGTGTCTAGAGCGCGTCGCTGTCGGTCTCGCCGGTGCGGATGCGCAAGGCGTGGTCGATCGGCGTGACGAAGATCTTGCCGTCGCCGATCTGCCCGGTGCGGGCCGAGGCGGTGATCACGCCGACCGCCTTGTCGGCGATGTCGGAGGCAACCGCGATCTCGATGCGCAGCTTCGGCAGGAAGTTCACGACATATTCCGCGCCGCGATAGATCTCGGTGTGGCCCTTCTGGCGGCCGTAGCCCTTCACCTCGGTCACAGTCATGCCGTGGACGCCGATCGCCGTCAGCGCTTGGCGGACTTCATCGAGCTTGAAGGGTTTGATGATCGCGACGACGAGTTTCATGGTTAGGCCTATTCCCCGGGGATGCGCCCGCCGTATGTCCCCGGCGCTGCGTCAATCTGGCATCTTTCCGGGCAAATGGCACAAAAAACTTGCAGATTGAAGCGGAAAAACGTTTGGCCAAGGATGGTCATGTGAACGGCCACCTCTGTACAGGCCAAGCGTTCATCCGCCACAATGCATTTTTGGCATGGATGCGGTGAACCCGCGCCGGCCGAGCGGTACATAAGTATTTTGGGGGGCGCATCATGGCGAATTGGTTCTACGCATCCGAGGGCAAGCAGCAGGGGCCCTATCCGGAGGGGCAATTCCGCGACCTGATCGCGCAAGGCGTCGTTCGTCCCGATACGCTGGTGTGGTCCGAGGGCATGGCCGGCTGGCAGAAGGCCGCCGAAATTCCCGGTCTGGTCTCGGGTGGCGGCGCGCCGCCGATCATTCCCGCCGGTGGCCCGCCGATGATGGGCGGCGGAGGCTATGCCGGTGGCGGCTACGCCGGTGCCGGGAGTGCTGCGGGCGGATCGCTGTCGATCGATTTCGGCATCGTCGACTTCATCTGGCGCACGCTCGTGCTGCTGATCGGCTCGTGCTTCATCATCCCGATTCCGTGGCTGTTCGTCTGGTACACGCAATGGATCGTGTCCTGCGTGAACGTTCCGGGACGGCCGAACCTCTCCTTCACCGGCACCGCGATGACGATCGTGCCCTGGTTCTTCGGCTTCTTCGTTCTGGCCGTCGTCGTCGGCTACACCGGCATCCAGGTGCTGAACCTCGTGCTCTTTATCGTCGAGATCGTCCTCTACTGGATGCTGATCAAGTGGATGGTGTCGAACATCGCCTCCAACGGGCAGCCGCTCGGGCTCAGCTTCACCGGCTCGATCGTGGGCTATATCGGCTGGAACCTGCTGTTCGCGATCTCCATGATCACCATCATCGGATGGGCCTGGGTCGCCGCCGCCCAGCTGCGCTGGATCTACCGCAATATCCAGGGCACGCGTCGCGAAATCATCTTCAAAGGCAGCGGGCTCGGGATTCTCTGGCGCGGAATCGTGGCTGCGATCCTGTGCAGCCTGATCATCCCGATTCCGTGGGTCTACCGCTGGATCATGAACTGGTTCGCATCCCAGACTGAACTCGCACCGCGCAGCGCGATGTAAGCGCGATCAGAACATCTCAAGCGCGAGTGAACTCGCGCTTGAGATCATCAGCTGCGCCGCTCGCGCACGGAGCCTTCCTGCGCGACGGAGGCGACCAGCGTGCCGTCGGGCTTGAAGATCGAGCCACGGGTCAGGCCGCGGCCGCCTTGCGCGCTCGGCGAATCCTGCGCGTAGAGCAGCCATTCGTCGGCGCGGAACGGGCGGTGAAACCACATCGCGTGGTCGAGGCTCGCCGGCATCATCCGCTTGTCGAACAGCGTGCGGCCATAGCGCGCCATGATCGCATCCAGCAGCGAGAAGTCCGACGCATAGGCCAGCGCGCACATGTGCAGCGCCGGATCGTCGGGCAGCGTGGCCGCGGTCTTGATCCAGACATGGATGCGGCCGTCCTCGATCTTCTGACCGAAGTAACGGCCGAGCTCGACCGGGCGCAGCTCGATCGGCCGATCGGATTCGTAATAGCGGCGGATGAAATCAGGCATCTCGCGGAACATCGGCTGCTTCGCCACCTCCTCCGCCGTGAGCCTCTCCGGCGGCGGCACGTCAGGCATCGTCTCCTGATGGTCGAACGCGCTCTCCTCCCCGGCATGGAACGACACCATGATGGAGAAGATCGCGTTGCCATGCTGGATCGCGGTGACGCGGCGCGTCGAATAGCTCTTGCCGTCGCGCAGCCGCTCGACCTGGTAGATGATCGGGATCTGCGGATCGCCCGGCAGGATGAAATAGCAATGCAGCGAATGCGGCAGCCGGCCCTCGACGGTGCGGCAGGCCGCCACCATCGCCTGTCCGATCACCTGCCCGCCGAACACCCGCTGCCAGCTCGTCTTCGGGCTGTTGCCGCGGAACAAATTCACCTCGAGCTGCTCGAGGTCGAGGATCGAAATCAGATCGATCAGGCTTTTGGACATGGTGGTGCTTTCTTGCCGTCATTTCGGCGCGGGCTGTCGCCCCGGAATGACACAGTCGGGCCGTTCCGCCCTTGTTTCACCGCACTGTTTCGCCCACCTCAAGTCTGCTAGCAAGACCAAGAGTGAGCCAGGGATTTGGGATGTCGGCACAGGGTAGCATTGTCATCGGCGGCGGCGCATTTGCGGGCCTGGCGCTCGCGCTGGCGCTGCGCCAGGGGCTCGGCCCCGAGATCCCCGTCATTGTCGCCGATCCCGCGCTCGCCACGCGCCCGAGCCGCGATCCCCGCGCGACGGCGATCGTGGCCGCCTGCCGCCGCCTGTTCGAGGCGCTCGGGGCCTGGGACGACGTCAGCGCCGAGGCGCAGCCGATCCTCGACATGGTCGTCACCGATTCCAAGCTGGAGGACGCCACCCGTCCGGCGTTCTTGAATTTCGCCGGCGATGTCGCGCCGGGCGAGCCCTTCGCGCACATGATCGAGAACCGCCGCCTGATCGATGCGCTGGTCGTCCGCGCCGAGGCCGCCGGCATCGATCTCCGTGCGACGATTGTGGCGTCGTACGATGCGAGCGCCGCTGGCGTCGACGTGACGCTCGGCGATGGCAGCAAGATTGCCGCCAGTCTGTTGGTCGCGGCTGACGGCGCGCGGTCAAAACTGCGCGAGCGCGCCGGCATCGCCACTCATGGCTGGGAATACGACCAATCCGGCATCGTCGTCACCGTCGGCCACGAGCGCGATCACGAGGGCCGCGCCGAGGAGCATTTCTTGCCCGCGGGACCGTTTGCGATCCTGCCTCTGTCAGGCAAGCGCTCCTCGCTGGTGTGGACCGAGCGTCGCGCCGAGGCCGCGCGCATCATTGCGCTCAGCGACGAGGAATTTCACGGCGAGCTCGAGCAGCGTTTCGGCCTGCATCTCGGCGAGGTGAAAGCGCTCGACAAGCCGCGCGCGTTCCCGCTGTCGTATTTCGTCGCGCGCTCCTTCGTCGCCGAGCGCCTCGCGCTGGTCGGCGATTCCGCGCACGTCATCCACCCGATTGCAGGGCAAGGCCTCAACATGGGGCTGAAGGATGTCGCTGCGCTAGCCGAGGTCGTGGTCGATGCCGCGCGGCTCGGCATGGATCTCGGCGGCGCCGACGTGCTCGAGCGCTACCAGCGCTGGCGCCGCTTCGACACCATGGCGATGGGCGTCGCCACCAACTCGCTGAACTTCCTGTTCTCGAACCAGTCGACCTTGCTGCGCACGGTGCGCGACATCGGCCTCGGCATCGTCGACCGCACGCCGCCGCTGAAGAACCTCTTTATCCGCCAGGCGGCGGGTCTGACGGGAGAAATTCCGCGGTTGTTGAAGGGCGAGGCGCTGTAAGGCGGTCGCCTTAAGCGTCGCACGCGCCACGTTATGCGTCCCCGCGTTCGCGGGGGCAACAGGAGAGTGTGTAGCGCAGCCATCGCGCTACGAATTCCTCAATCGATCTTCCGCGCCTCTTCCGGCAGCATGATCGGGATGCCGTCGCGGATCGGATAAGCGAGCTTGGCGCTGCGCGAGATCAGCTCCTGCCCGGCTGAGTCGAATTCCAGCGGACCCTTGGTCAGCGGGCAGACCAGGATCTCCAGCAGCTTGGGATCGACGCTGTTTTCGGGACGTTCGGTCGGCGCGTTCATGAGGGTCTCCGGCGATCGGCTGCCTGTAGCACAGAAAATCGCCTCCGCCCATGGCGTCGGCGCGGGCGTTCAGGCGGAGACCATCTTCTGGATCTCGTCGAGCAGGAGCTGGAACCGCGTGGCTGGCACCGGCGCAGCCGAAAGCGCAAAGCCGAGAAAGGTCCAGTACAGGATCTGCGCGCGCGCCTGCGCGGCTGCTGCAGGGAATCCGCGTCGTTCCAGCAGCGCCTCGATATAATCAAGCCGGCGGCGGTCGATGGCGCGGACGGCCGCTTGCGCCGCCGGATCGAACGCCGCCCAGTTGCGCACCGCGCGCTCGAGATCGAGCCGGGCGCCAAAGGTCCGGCGCAGCAGCGCCTTCAGCGGCTCGTCGCTGTCGGCCTCGACGCGCGCAATGATCTCTTCGGCCGCGATCTCGCGCCAGCGCTTCAGCACGGCCGCGTGGAACGCGCCGAGATCGGCGAAATGCCAGTAGAAGCTGCCGCGCGAGACGCCCATGGCCTTGGCCAATGGATCGGCCTTCAGCGCGGTAAAGCCGCTTTTGGTGAGCGCCTTGATGCCCTGGTTGATCCAGTCATCGGCGGAGAGCTGCTCGGTCATGTCGGGTTCCGGTGTCCGGCCATACACTAGTGTATTGACAGGCGGCAGGCCAGCGTCTATCTCACCATACACAGATGTATGGAGAACTCGATGCGTGATCTCTTGCTCCAATGCGCCGGCGTCGGGGCCGTCATCGTGGCCCTCATCCATGGTATCCTCGGCGAGACCAAGGTCTTTGCCCGCGCCACCATCGAGCCGGAACGGCTCCGCACCCTGATCCGTCTGGTCTGGCAGGCCTCGACCGTGGCCTGGATCGGCTGCGGCGTGCTGCTGGTCGCGACGCCCTGGATGGAGTCAGGCACGGCGCGCCACTGGATCGTCATCACCATGGTCTGCGTGTTCGGTTTCTCCGCCTGCGCCAACGCATGGGCGACGCGCGGCCGGCATTTCGGCTGGATGGCGCTGAGCGTGGTCGTCGTGCTGGCGATCGCCGGCTACTGATCGCCGCGACGGCGAGCCACGCGTTCAAGCGGAGTGACGTCATGGAAGACCGTGTTCGACTGACCATCGCGGACGATGTGGCCCACGTCCGCCTGAATCGTCCGGACAAGATGAATGCCCTCGACCCCCCGATGTTCGAGGCGCTCATTGCCGCGGGCACGGAGGTCGGTGCGCGCAAGGATGTCCGCGCCGTCATTCTCTCCGGCGAAGGCCGGGCCTTCTGCGCAGGCCTCGATCTGGATCGACTTCTGGCGACAACGCGAGGCGAATCCCTGATCCCGACCGTCGACCTGACGCAGCGAAGCCGCGACATGGCGAACTATGCACAGCATCTGGTCTGGCTCTGGCGCGCGCTGCCGGTGCCTGTCATTGCCGCAGTCCATGGCGTCGCCTTCGGTGGGGGCTTCCAGCTCGCGCTTGGCGCGGACCTCCGCTATCTGGCGCCGACGACACAGCTTGCCGTGATCGAGGCCAAATGGGGTCTGGTGCCCGACATGGCGGGCACGCAATTGATGCGCCACCTCGCGCGCGAAGACGTCGTGCGCGAGCTGACCTATACCGGCCGTGTGTTTCCGGCGGACGAAGCGCTGGCCTATGGTTTCGCGACGGGGGTCGCCGACGATCCGCTGGCTTCGGCATTGAAGGTCGCACACGAGATCGCAAGCCGCAGCCCGGATGCCGTCCGTGCCGCCAAGCGTCTCCTCAATCTGGCCGCGACCTCGGACGTCGCCACCGGTCTTGCCGCCGAGACCGCCGAGCAGGCCGCGCTGCTCGGGACGCCCAATCACATCGAGGCGGTGAACAGCAATATCGAGAAGCGGCCACCACGATGGAGCTGCGCATGAGTACCCAAGTCTCGAATACCCAAGGTTCTGTTACGCAAGGCTTCGATCTCCAGACTCTCCGGGCCGTCAATTCGTCTGCCGCCTTCAACCGCATGGCCAGGTTCGATGTTGCTGCGGCCGGCGGTGGCGAGGTGACGATCCGGATGACATGGCACGACGAGTTCTCCCAATATTCCGGACACCTCCACGCCGGCATGATTGCAGCCCTGCTTGACACCGCCTGCGGCTTTGCCGCTGCGACACTGGTCGGCTCGGTCACTGCGTCGCACTTTGCGATGAACTGTCTCAGGCCGGCCACCGGCCGTCATTTCATCGCCAAGGGGTCGACAGTGCGCGCCGGGCGCCGACAGGTGTTCGCGCGTGCCGAGTTGTTAGCTGCCGATGAGCATGACCAAATGTCTCTCGTCGCAACCGGAGAAACCGTGCTCGTTCCTGTCGGCGGACCGTCGGGCAAGGCTGACGGGAGCTGAAGCATGACGCTGACGCTCGTCACCGGAGGCACAGGGCATCTCGGCCGCGACATCGTCGATCGTCTCGTCGGCGACAGGCGTCATGTCCGCCTGCTTGCGAGATCTGCAGGCACGCGCTCGGATGTCGAATGGGCGGTAGGCGATCTCGCCACGGGCGCCGGCTTGCGGGAGGCCTTGCACGGCGTCGACACGGTCATCAATGCGGCGACATATTCGCCGATCGCCCGGCGCGGGGGCGTTCGGCCGGTCGATTTCTTCAAATCGCCCGCCACCGTGGATGTCCAGGGAACGGAGCGCTTGCTGTCGCTCTGCGAGCAGCAATGCATCCGGCACTTTCTGCATGTGTCGATTGTCGGGCTCGATGAAGCCACGCTGCCCTACGCGAGGGTCAAGCTTGCCGGCGAGCGACTGGTTCGCGCCTCCGCGGTATCATGGTCGGTCGTTCGTGCGATGCCGTTCTATTACCTGCTCGACAGGATGCTTGCTGGCCTCGCCTGGCTTCCGCTGTGGCCGATGCCGATGACGCCCTTCAATCCCGTCGATACGAGCGATGTCGCCGATCACGTCGTGGCCTGCGCCTTCGACGGGATACGCGGCGAGCGCGCGCAGATTGGCGGGCCTGAAGACCTTAGCGTTGCCGTGCTGGCCGGCCAGTATCGGGATGCGCGCGGGCTGCATCGAAAAATCCTTCCGATACCGATGTCCGAGACAAGAGCGCGCGGCATGGGCTTTGTCGTCAGTCAGGGTGCGCGCGGGCGCCTTGCCTGGGCGGACTGGCTGCAACGCCGGTACGCCGGTTCTTGCGACGAAGCCTAGCGCAATTCGCGGCACACGCGGACGAATCCGGTCCGTGAGGCTTAAGGCCGCAGTGAGCTGCGAAACACGTATTGTGCGCGGAGCGCGCTGATGTTTTGGCTGCCGTTAGAATATCTCTAACACAGCGATAGTCTGCACCCCGATTGACTTCACCTCGTCCTTTGCTTCCTTCGGGCGCGCTTCGCGCACACGACAGAGGAGGAGATATCAGTGAGAGTCATTCGTGTTCTTGCCATCGCGCTGACGGTCGGGATCGGCATGGGGTCGACGGCGATGGCCGACGGCTTCAAGAACTGCACCAAGCTCGACAAGGCGTCGTGGAAGCCGGCCACCGAGGCTGAAGCCAAGGCCAAGGCCTTGGGCTATGAGGTGCGCCGTTCCAAGATCGAAGGCTCGTGCTATGAGGTCTATGGCGTCAAGGAAGGCAAGCTTTACGAGTTGTTCTACAGCCCTGAAGATCTCAGCCTGAAGCACACGATCGCCAAGTAAGGGCCCGGCTTGAACGACAAAGCAGTGCGAGACGCGCGCGGGGTGTCCAATCGGACCCCCGCGGATCGAACGGTCGCGGTCTGGGACCTTCCCCTCCGCCTCTGGCACTGGGTTCTCGCGGCGTGCGTCCTGGCCGCGTGGTTCACGCCGACCGTCTACGACAGTCTTCATCGCATCGTCGGCTATGCTGTCATCGGGCTTCTCGTCTTTCGCCTGATCTGGGGTTTCAGGGGCAGCCGCTATTCGCGCTTTCGCATGATCGGTGTCAGGCTTCGTGCCGCGCCATCCTACCTGTGGAATCTGCGCCGCGGCATCACCGGCCGCTATATCGGGCTCAATCCCGCCGGCACGTTGATGCTGGTGGCGCTGCTGCTGTCACTCGCCGTCTCCGCGATCACGGGCGCGCTGTCGGTGACAGTCACCTTCTTCGGCGTCTGGTGGATCGAGGACACCCACGCCTACGCATCGGACGCCGTCATCGTCCTCGTCGTGCTGCACATCGTCGGCGTGGTGGCGATGGGCCTGCTACAGCGCGAGAACCTGATCCGCGCCATGATTTCCGGACGGAAGCACATCCGTCGGCACCAATGAAATTAGGCCGCGCCACCGAGTCGCGGCCTCGCGCACCCGCGTAGTTTCACGGAAATTCTTACCAGGTTACCCGCAAGGAGCGCCGGCTGGCGTCATTGCCGCGCAACGTTTACCCCGCGATAGGCATGCAACTGGGCATTGCGGAAAATTAACGCGGAACAAGCCCGACCCGATCAATCCTCGGTAGCATTGACGAGGGAGCGGTAGTGCATGTTCCGCGTTTTTTCCTGCCTGACGGCCGAGCACGATTGGCGGCTCGTCGTGCTCGCTGGCCTGGTTTGCTTCGCTGCAAGCATCGTCGCCGTCAGCATCTTTCATCGCGCGATCGCGTCGCGCGCCTGGACGCGGCTGATCTGGATTGCGATCGCCGGAGCCGCCATCGGCTACGGAATCTGGGCGACGCACTTCGTCGCAATGCTTGCCTACGAGCCCGGCGTCTCGACCGGCTACGGCCTTGTCCTGACGGCGCTGTCGCTCGCCGCGGCGATGATTCTGACGTCGGTCGGGTTCGGAGTTGCCGTCAGCAATTCCGGCCGCTGGCGCGCAGCTGCCGGCGGCGGCATCATCGGCGCCGGCATCGCAAGCATGCACTATATCGGCATGTGGGCCCTCGAAGTGCCGGGTCGTGTGACCTGGTCGCCGGGGCTGGTGCTCGTCTCGATCTGCCTCGGCATGGTGCTTGGCTATGCGGCGCTTGCCGTGGCCATGGGCCGCAAGGACAAGCGGGGGACCCTCGCCGCGGCGCTGCTGCTGACGCTCGCCATCGTGTCGCATCATTTCACGGCCATGGGCGCCGTGCAGATCGTTCCCGACCCGACGCTGGAAAACGACACGTTGTCGCTTTCGCCGAACTTCCTCGCCGTTGCGATTGCGGGTGTGGCCCTGTCGGTGCTCGGGATGAGCTTCGTCGGCGTCCTGGCGGATCGTCGCCTCGCGACAAGAACCAGCAGATTCGAGGAAATCATCAGCGAACTTTCGCGCGCCAGGCAACAGGTGGAAGAGTCGCAACAGGAGATCCAGGACCAGAAGCTCAGGCTGGATACGGCCATCAACAACATGGTCGAGGCCTTGTGCATGTTCGATGCGGAGAAGCGGCTTGTCGTCTGCAACGAACGTTATGCCCGGCTCTACCGATTGCCGCCGGAGCTGCTGAGAACAGGGACCCCGCACGCCGACATCATCAGACATCGCGTCCTGACTGGCATCCTCAAGAGCGACACCAGCGAGGGCGCCGCCGCGCAATTCCTCTCGAAACTGGCCGCGCTGCCGTTCGATGCAGTATCGAGCAGAATCGACGAGTTCACGGACGGCCGGTTGATCTGCGTGACGCGGCAGCCAATGGCCGGGGGCGGATGGGTGGCCACGCATCTCGATGTTACCGAGCAACGCCGGTCCGAGGCCAAGATCGCTCATATGGCGCAACACGATGCGTTGACCGATTTGCCAAATCGCGTGCTGCTGCGGGAGCGGATGGAGCATGCACTTGCCGTCACGCGCAATGGCGGCCTCGATCTGGCGGTGCTCATGCTCGACCTCGACCGGTTCAAGGAGGTCAACGATACGCTGGGACATCCGGCGGGCGATTCCCTGTTGCGCGCCGTCGCCGCGCGTCTGCGCGAATGCACCACGGAGACCGCGTTGATTGCCCGATTGGGCGGCGATGAGTTCGCCGTGATCGATTACGTGACCAATCCGGCCGTTGAAGCGGCCGCCCTCGCCGAGAACATCAGAAAGGCGCTTTGCGAGCCCTTCGATCTCGACGATCATCGCGTCACGGTCGGCACCAGCATCGGCATTGCCATCGCGCCGCGCGATGGCGACGATTCAGACGTGCTCATGAAGGGCGCGGATCTCGCACTCTACTCGGCCAAGAGCGGTGGACGCGGTGCATTCCGCTTCTTCGAGCCGGAACTCGACGAGCTCATGCATGCGCGACGCAACCTCGAGCGCGACATGCGGGATGCGCTTGCCGGCGGCGAATTCGAGCTGCACTACCAGCCGTTCGTCAGTACCGCGACCGGTGAGCTCCGCGGGTTCGAAGCCCTGCTACGCTGGCATCACCCGCGGCGGGGCCTGGTCATGCCCGGCGAATTCATTCCGCTCGCGGAGGAGGCCGGCCTGATCGTGCCGCTGGGAGAATGGATCTTGCGGACCGCCTGCAGCGAAGCCGCCAAATGGCCCGCCCATCTCAGGATCGCGATCAACCTGTCCCCGGCCCAATTCAGGAGCAAGGAGCTGGTCCCTGTGATCGTCGGCGCACTGGCGAGTTCGGGAGTCGCGCCACACCGGCTCGAGCTCGAGGTGACCGAGACGGTCATCATGCACGACAGCGAAGCCGTCTTCGCAACACTTGGTCAACTGCGCGAGCTCGGCGTGCGAATCGCGCTGGACGACTTCGGCACCGGCTATTCATCGTTGAGCTTTCTGCAGAGATTCCCGTTCGACAAGATCAAGGTCGACCGCAGCTTCGTCAACGAGTTGTCCAGCGCGAGCGCGGATGCGCACCATCTCGCGCGAGCAGTCGTTCGTTTCGCGGTCAGCCTCGGCAAGACGACGACTGCCGAAGGCGTCGAGACGAAGGAGCAGCTCGATATCCTGCGTGAAGAAGGCTGCGCCGAAACGCAAGGCTATTTTTTCGGCCGGCCGATGCCTGCATCCGGCATCACGAAAATGCTGAGGCGAGGCATCCGGGCAGCCGTCCGCGCGGCGTGAACCCTCGCATCCCTACTGCAATGGTGGATCGCCGCTGGTGCGCTTCTTGGCGAGGTCCATCTCGGTGACCGCGATCAGGATCTCGGCGCGTGTCTTCAGGTCAGGCGCTTCCAGCATCGCCTGCTTCTCGGCCGGGCCGTAGGGCGACATCATCGCCAGCGCATTGACCAGCGCCTCGTTGGGCGCGCTCTCGACACCTTCCCAATCGACCTTGAGATTGTTGGCCTTCAGGAAATCCGCCAGCGCCACCAGCAGCGCCTCGCGGTTGACCTCGTCCTCGCCTATGCGCGCGGTGAAATCGTCCGTGAAGGCGAAGAAATCGACCTTGCACTGCCGGTAGGCCGTGAGCACCTCGAGCTCCTCGACCACCTTGAAGCGCGCAACGCCGGTAAGCTCGAGGATGTAGCGGCCGTCACCGGATTCGGCGAGCTGGGTGATGCGGCCGACGCAGCCGACGCGGAATAATGTCGGCTTGTCGGAATTCTTCGGCGAATGCGCCACGTCAGGCTGGATCATGCCGATCAGGCGATGACCGTCGCGGAAGCAATCGTCGACCATCGAAAGATAGCGCGGCTCGAAGATGTTGAGCGGCATCTGCCCGCGCGGCAGCAGCAGCGCGCCCGGCAGCGGAAACACGGGAAGGATTTCCGGAAGGTCGGCGGGGCCGCGATATTCGATGTTGATCGGCATCTGGTCCCCGCGTGGCTAGAGCATGATCCGGAAAAGTGTGAAGCGGTTTTCCGACAAGATCATGCTCCGAAATGACCTGCGCTTACGAAAACAGGACCGTCGACAAGCGCTTTCGACCCTCGACGGTTGCATCATCCGCGCCGCCCCAGGCCTCGAAGAACTGCACCAGTTGCTTGCGGGCGCCGTCGTCGTTCCATTTGCGGTCGCGCTTGACGATCGCGAGCAGCTGCTCGGTGGCGGCCGCGCGGTCGCCCTTCGCGTTCAGCGCGGTGGCAAGGTCGAACCGCGCCTGATGATCGAGCGGGTTTGCGGCGACTTTCTGTTCGAGCTCGGCAACGGGTCCCAGCTGCTCGGCCTGCTCGGCGAGGTCGATCGCGGTCTGCACGGCCTTCACGGCCGGGTCGTTGCGCTTGGATTCCGGCACCATGGCCAGCGTCTGCTTGGCCTGCTCCATCGCGCCCGAGACGGCGTAGCATTTTGCGAGGCCCGCGAGCGCCGCGATGTTGGTGGCGTCATGCTGGAGTGCTTCCGCGTAGATCTGCGCGGCCGCCGCGGCATCGCCTTCGGCGAGCACGGCATCGGCTTCCTGCACGATCTCGGCAACATTGACCTCGCCCGGCGCGGTCACGCCCTTGGTCAGCTTCTCGATGAAGGCGTTGAGCTGGCTCTCCGGCACCGCGCCCATGAAGCCGTCGGCGGGCTGGCCGTTGACGAAGGCGATCACGGCCGGGATCGACTGGATGCCCATCTGGCCCGGGATCGCCGGATGCTGGTCGATGTTCATCTTGACCAGCTTGACCTTGCCCTTGGCGGCCTTGACCGCCTTTTCGAGCAGGGGGGTGAGCTGCTTGCAGGGGCCACACCACTCCGCCCAGAAGTCGATCAGCACCGGCTGGCGCTTCGATTCCTCGATGACGTCCTTCACGAAGGTCTGGGTGGTGGTGTCCTTGATCAGATCGGCCGCAGCCGGGCCCGCTCCGTTACCCTGGTCGATGATCGTCACGGGATCCCCTCGTCTGATGTCTGGAATGGCGGGTCTTTAGCACGTCGCCATCACATATGCTTCGTTACAGGCCCTAAAATTGGGCCGGGACGGCCGAATTTCAATGCATGGCAGCCGATTCGGCGGTTCCGGGCCGATTTCGGTCGGTTTGGCCGGGATCGGGCTCATATTGGGGCTCCGAATACGAGATGATGCTGCCGGTAGCTGTTGCATTCGCCTCCCGCTTTTGGCATACGACAGCCGTTGCCGGCGCGTCACGCGACCGACACAGGATGCGGGTGTAGCTCAGTGGTAGAGCACGACCTTGCCAAGGTCGGGGTCGAGGGTTCGAGCCCCTTCGCCCGCTCCAATTTTTCCCAAAGCATCCAGCCAGATCCGGTCGGACCGTGGTTTTCCACGCCGCTGGCGGCTGGCTTGGGTCTGACATGACAATTCTGGTCACTGGCAGTGCCGGCCACCTCGGCGAGGCGATCCTCCGGACGCTCCGGCGTCGCGGCTCACCTGCGCGCGGGATCGATCTGAAGACATCGCCCTTCACCGATGTCGTCGGCTCGATCGTCGATCGCGCCTTCGTCCGGGCGCAGATGGACGGCGTCACTACCGTCATCCACGCCGCGACGCTGCACAAGCCGCATGTGGCGACCCACAGCAAGCGGGCCTTTGTCGACACCAATGTCACCGGCACGCTCAATCTGCTCGAGGCGGCCAGCATCGTCGGCGTGACCAGCTTCGTCCTCACCAGCACCACCAGTGCCTTCGGTTCGCAGCTCCGGCCCGAGCCGGGGCAGGCGGCGGTGTGGGTTACCGAGGAGTTACCGTCGGTGCCGAAGAACATCTACGGCACCACAAAGCTGATGGCGGAGAATCTGTGCGAGCTGTTCTTTCGCGAGCGGGGCTTGCCCGTCGTGATCCTGCGGACATCGAGGTTCTTTCCGGAGGACGACGACGATCCCGCGATGCGGTCGGCCTATGCGCAGGACAACGCGCAAGCCAATGAATTGCTCTATCGACGGCTGGATATAACGGACGCGGTCAGCGCGCATCTGCTCGCCGCGGCGCGTGCGCCCGAGCTCGGCTTCGCCCGCTACGTCGTCTCGGCCACCAGCCCGTTCGCGCAGCGTCATCTCGCGGCGCTCGCCCGTGACGCGGCCGGTGTCGTGCGCGAGCTCTATCCGGATTGCGCACAGCTCTATGCCGCGCGCGGCTGGCGGCTCTTCCCCGAGATCGACCGTGTCTATGTCAACGAGCGTGCGCGGCGTGACCTTGGATGGGATCCCGAATTCGATTTCGCCCATGTGCTGCGCAGCCTGCGCGAGGAGCGCGATTTTCGCAGCGCCCTGGCGCGCGAGGTGGGAGCGAAGGGCTATCACGATGCGCTGTTTGACAACGGGCCTTACCCGATCGCCCAATAGTCGCCGCTTTTGTCAATTCGCACGATGAATCAGATGCGTGGCCGGCGTCACCGCGCAGCATCCGGTCTCGGCCGTTCTACGGTGCATGGGGTTGTTTTCGCATTTTTGTATTGATCGGCTCCTTCTGCCGTTCGCAATGAGGTGCGCGTCATTTCGATTCCGCGCTGCAGCGTAGGCGTTGTCGTCGCCGCGCGCGCCTGGAGAGACAATCAGTCTCAATTTTTACTGAGCGCAATCGCAGCGCACGCGGCGCGCTTTTCACCGCTCCCAGATGTGCTAACCTTTTTGCGTCTGCCACTCGACAGACTCCAACTTCGCCTCTCGACTATCAGAACAAAATAACGTGCAGCCCTGACGGCTGCCTTAGGGGAGTGACGCGATGAAATCGATGATCCATCGATCCGTGTTGGCGCTTGCAGCCGTAGCCCTTCTTGCAGGGACAACCGCTGGCCACGCGCAGGACAAAAGCAAGCCGCTGAAGAAATACGAATCCGGCAACAAGGAATTCTGGACCCATCCGCCGGATGACTGGTTCCTCGGCGACGAGACCGAGGCGCAGAAGGGCCTCGCTCCGCCCTCGGGTCCGCCGACCGGCGCCTCCGATGCCGAGCTCGCCAACATCATCAAGAAAGTGAAGCTGCCGGCGGGCTTCAAGATGGAGGTCTACGCCTCCGGCGTGCTGGCCGCGCGACAGATGGCCTGGGGTGACAAGGGCACGCTGTTCGTCGGCTCGTTCGGCCTCGGCAACGTCTATGCCATCAAGGACAACAACGGAAAGAAAGAGGTCAAGACCATCCTCAAGGGGCTGAACATGCCCACGGGTCTGGCCGTCAAGGATGGCGCGCTCTACGTCATCGCGGTCGACAAGCTGATCCGCTACGACGACATCGAAAACAAGCTCGACAATCCCGGCGAGGGCAAGGTCGTCTATGACGACATGCCGTCCTATGCCGCGCATGGCTGGAAGTATCTCGCGGCCGACAAGGAAGGCTGGTTCTACATTCCGTTCGGACCGCCCTTCAACATCGGCATCCCGCCGACCAGCGTCTCGCAGATCCGGCGCGTCGATCCCAAGACCGGCAATGCGGAAGTCTGGGCGCTCGGCGTTCGCAACTCGGTCGGCGGCGACGTCGATCCGCGCACCGGCAAGTACTGGTTCACCGAAAATGCCCGCGACTGGGTCAGCGATGATCTCCCGTCAGACAAGCTCAACATGATCAGCAAGATGGGCGAGCATTTCGGCTATCCCTACTGCCACCAGGGCGACCTTCCCGATCCGAAGTTCGCGATGGGCCACAAATGCTCCGAGTTCACGCCGCCCGTGCTGAACCTCGGCGCGCACGTCGCTCCGCTCGGCATGAAGTTCTATACCGGCGACCAGTTCCCCGCCGAGTACAAGAACAACATCCTGATCGCCGAGCATGGCTCCTGGAATCGTCACAAGTACCAGGGCGCCCGCATCATGCGCGTGATCGTCGGACCCGACGGCAAGAACGCCAAGCAGGAAGTGTTCGCCTCCGGCTGGATCGAGGGTGACCAGGGCTATCTCGGTCGCCCCGATGACATCATCCTCGCCAAGGATGGTTCGATCCTCGTCGCCGACGACTGGGCCGGCGCGATCTATCGCATCAGCTACAGCAAGAAGTAGCGCACGACGACACGGGGCTGCGACCGGACGACGGCCGCAGCCTCTTTTATTTCAAGGACACGCCGTCGTTCCGGATTGCGCGCCAGCCCAAGTCCGGAACCCATAACCCCGTGTCGCGGTTATGGAGTCCGGGCTCGTGCTCCGCACGCCTCGGAATGACGAGCTAGATGGATCGGAATCCTCATCATGCGCCGGCAGTTCATCTCGCACCTAATCAGCGCGGCTGCGCTCCTCACGCTCGGCGCGCTCTCTGCAAGCGCCGCCGACAATACCGCGGTCCAGGAGAAGGCAGCCGTCTGTTCCGGCTGTCACGGCGAGAACGGAATTTCGCAGACCGAGAATATTCCCTCGCTGGCCGGCCAGCCCGATCAATTCCTGCAATGGCAGCTCGTGTTCTTCCGCGCCGGCTCGCGCAAGAACGAGCAGATGCAGCCGATTGCCCAGGAGATCAGCAACGAGGACGTTCGCAGTCTCGGCGCCTATTTCGCGGCCATGACGCCGCCGAAGGCCGCCGAAGACAAGGATCCGGACCTGTCGAAGAAAGGCGCGCAAGTCGCCGTCGGCCGCCGCTGTGCCTCATGCCACACGGATAGCTTTGCCGGCACCAAGGCTGTCGCGCGGCTTGCCGGGCAGCGCGAGGAATATCTGGTCAAGGCGCTGCATGACTACAAGAACAGCCAGCGTGTGGGTGGCGGCGGAGCCGCGATGGCCGATGTCGCCTATCACATGAGCGATGAGGAAATCACGGCCGTCGCGCACTATCTCGCGTACTTCAAATAGCGCGAAGTTCGAGCGGTAAACTCCGCCGTCGTCCCGGACAAGCGAAGCGCAGATCCGGGACCCATACCCACAGGACGTAGTTTGACGAAGGCTCGGAGCGGGAGCATCGCATCACGCTGCTCCCTGTGGTGATGGATCCCGGGCTCGCGCTGCGCTCGCCCCGGGATGACGCGGTTCTACCCTGCCCGCTGCTTCTCATACGCCTTGAGGTGCGTGTACGCGATGCGCAGCTTCGGCACCGGCACCTTGGCGGCATCGGCCCGCGCGATGAGGTCGCCGATCACGTGATCGGCTTCGACCGGAAAACCCGCCTTGACGTCACGGAACATCGAGGCCGTCATCGGTGAGCCCTCGGTTGTGAGGTTGCCCTTCACGCGCTCGAAGAACGGTCCGCCCGGCGTGTAGCCGGACGCGGCGGCAATCGAGCTGGTCTCGTCCAGCATGCCGAGCAGAAAATCCCGGCCGCCGGGGGCGGCGAGGATGTCGCCGACGGAGGTGCGCATCAGGCTGGTGGAAGCTGCGAGCGAGGAGAGGAACACCCACTTTTCCCACATGTCCTGCATGATGTTCTGGCTGGCGGTGGCGCCGGTGATGCCGCTCTTGAAGGCCTCGTCGATCGCCTTGACGCGGTCCGACGGTTTTCCGTCGCGCTCGCCGTAATTGATCGCCTGCATCGGCTGCAGCTGCACCACTTCGCGTTTCTCGTTCAAGGTCGCCGCGATGGCGCAGAGACCGCCGAGCACGCGCTCCTTGCCGAATTTTTGGTCGAGCGTGTCGAGATGCTTCATGCCGTTGAGCATCGGGATGATCGCGGTGTCAGGGCCGACGGCTGCAGCGAATGACTTGATGGCGTCGTCGAGGTCGAACGCCTTGCAGCTGAGCAGCACGACGTCGAATTCTTCCTTGAGCGCGTCGGCCTGAACGGTCGGCGGATTCTTCAAGGTCACATCGCCATTCGGGCTCTTGATGACGAGGCCATCGCTCGCGAGTTCGCTGGCGCGCTTGGGGCGAACCAGGAAGGTCACGTCGCGGCCGGCCTGCAACAGCCTGCCACCAAAATAGCCGCCGATGGCGCCGGCGCCGACCACGAGAATACGCATGCGAAAGTCCTTATTGTTGCTTTTCCATCGTCCCGGAGAATGCCAGAACGACCTCGCGGAGACCACCCGCTTTCTGGAGGTGCTGGATCACTTCCCCAGCACCATCTCCTCGACCTCGCGCAGCTGCTCCTTGCCGAAGAACATCTCGTTGCCCACGAAGAAGGTCGGCGAGCCGAACGCACCGCGCGCGACCGCTTCCTCGGTATTCTTGATCAGCTTGGCCTTCACCTCCGGCTCCTGGGCGCGGGCGAACAGCTTTTGCGCATCCAGACCGGATGACGCCAGCGCCTTCGCTGCAATTTCCGGATCGTCCATCTTATTCGGCTCGCGCCACATGTGATGGAAGGCCGCCTCGACATATGTCTCGAACACGCCCTCAAGCTGTGCGGCGATCGCGGTGCGCATCAGGTTCAGCGTGTTGACGGGGAAGTTCGGATTCCAGACGTAGGGCTGAACGTTGAAGCGCTTGAGAAAGCGCTCGGTCTCGACCTGCTGGAATTCACGCTTGTTCTTGACGCCGGCGAGCGTCTCGGCCGGCGATTTGTTGTTGGTCGACTTGAAGATGCCGCCGAGCAGGATCGGCACATATTCGAATTTGACGCCGATGCGCTGCTCGATCGCCGGGATCGCGAGATGGCTCAGATAGGCATTCGGGCTGCCGAAATCGAACAGGAATTGCGGGGCTGTGCGGGTCAAATGCGTTCTCCCTGACGTCACTTTTCACCCATTGTGGCGCAGGGCGCGCCACAGGTCTACCGTTTAATGACGGTCATAATATCTTGACCGTCAGACCAGCCGCTTGATTGCCTGCCTGCGCCACACCAAGAGGTAATAGCCCATCTGCAAAACGAACATGGCGCAGAACACGATGGGATAGGCGGCCCACACGCCCTTGAGACCGATCATGCGGCTGAGGATGACCGCGGATGGCAACTCGATCGCAACGATGGCGAAGATCGAGAGCAGCATCGGCGTCAGCGCGACGCCCGCCGCGCGCATCGCGCCGGAAAACGTCGTCGCAAGGCCGAACGGCACCGAGCTCCACAGGGCGACGAAGAGCAGTCCTTTCGCCAGATCGAGCACGGCGCCGTCGGTGATGAAGATGCCGAGGACGGCGCGTGGTGCGAGGTAGATCAACGCCACCAACCCGCCGGTCAACACGAGGTTGAACGCAAGGCCGGTGCGGACGATGCCGTCGAGCCGCGCCCGGTCGCCGCCGCCGATCGCTTGCGCACCGAGAATCGAGACCGCGATCGAAATCGACATCGCCGTGAACTGCGTGTAGCCCATCACTTGATTGACGGCGCCATAAGCCGCCGTAGCGTCGGAGCCATAGCCGTTGACGAGGCCAAGCAGCACGAGCTCGGCAATCGCCATCACCACCATGCCCACCGCACTCGGCAGGCCAATGCTGAGGATTTGTCCGAGCACCGCGCGATTGAGCCGCACATGGCGCAGCAGCGCGATGTCCGGCGCGATCGCGTGCTTCCTTCGCAGCAAGTAGACTGCGAGAACGATCAGCGTCACGGCGTTGGAGATCGCGGCTGCCCAGGCGGGACTGGTGATGCCGACCTCGCTGCGGATCAGTATCGGTGTCAACGTCAGTCCGATAGCTGTTGACAATGCCAGTGCCAACAGCGGCGTTACTGCGTCGCCGACACCGCGGATCATCGCGGTCATCAATAGGAAGACGAAGCCGAGCGGCATCGTCAGCAGCATGATGCGCGCGTAGCGGCTGGCCTGCTCGAGAATGTCCGCGGGCGTTGCGAGCACCATCATCAGTTGCCGGCTGAACAGGCCGCCGAGCAATCCGACAGATATCGCGAGCAGCAGGCCGACTGCGAGTGTCGTGCCGACGATGGTCTTGATTCTGTCGAGCTTGCCCGCGCCAAAGGCCTGACCGATCAGCACGGTGGCGCCTGTGCTCAGGCCCATGACGAAGGCAAACAGGAAGAAGAACACCGGGAAGAAGGTCGAGACCGCCGCGAGCGCGTCGACGCCGATCATGTGGCCGAGATAGACGTTGCTGACGGTGCCGAACAACGATTGCAGCGCGTTGCTCAGCATCAACGGTGCGAGGAAGCGCAGGAAAGTTTGCCAGAGCGGTTTTGGAGCGGACATGGGTTTGCCTTTCATCAGGGCGAGCGAAGCCGTTGCCGCGCAATGCGCGGCTCGGCCGTCGATGGGGTTGTTGGAGATCGCGCCTAGGCGCGGTCGCTGTAGGCGAGCTTGACGATGTGGTCGCGGATATCGGCCGGCCAGTCGGCGATCAGCCCGGTGAAACGGCGCCGGTCATCCGCGAACAGCGCGCGCGAGGCTTCCTCGAACTGCGCCAGATTGCCGGCCATGGTCGACATGAAGTGATAGGCCGCATCGCGCGCCTGTCGTTCGCGGTCCTTGTCGCCGCTTGCGCGCCGAGCCTCATCGACGAGCTTTCGCAAGGCGACCGAGGCGCCGCCGGGCTGCGCGCCGAGCCACTCCCAATGCCGCGGCAGCAGCGTCACCTCGCGCGCGACGACGCCGAGTTTCGGTCGACCGCGGCCGCGCGGCTCGGCCGACGGTGCAGCCTCCTCATCAACCGGCGGCGGGATCAGTTTCGCCAGACGCGCCAACACCTCGCGATCGCCGCCGCGCAGATCGAAGTCGATCGACCGGCCGGTGGCATCCTCGAAGATGATGATCGCCTCGTCCGGCCGCGGTGCCACGCGCTTGACGACCAGCGCGACCTCTCCAGCCGGCCCGGACACCAGGCGACGCTGACCCTGGAAGGCGGTGAAATTCTTCTGCATTGAAATCATTGCCAAATTGACGACGTTGGCGCCTTTAATATCCGGGTAAATAACCGCCGTCAATACACCCGGGTGAAAATATCCATCCTGATGGCTCGACATTGCGTCCCCGGGCTGGCAGGTACGCGGCCGACCTGACCACGCCTACCCTGGGGATCTTGCGATGCTGACCGTCCACCACCTCAACAATTCGCGTTCGCAGCGGGTGCTGTGGCTGCTCGAGGAGTTGGGCGTGCCCTATGAGATCGTGCGCTACCAGCGTCAGCCTGACATGCGCGCGCCGAAAGAGCTGCGCGCGATCCATCCGCTCGGCAAGTCGCCCGTCATCACCGACAACGGCAACACCATCGCCGAGTCGGGTGCGATCATCGAATATGTCATCGCGACTTATGGCAATGGCCGGCTCATCCCGGCGACGAACACGCCGGAGCGGCTGCGCTTCACTTATTGGCTGCACTACGCGGAGGGGTCCGCGATGTCGCCGCTCCTCTTGAAGCTGCTGTTCACGCTGATGCCGAAGCGCGCGCCGGCGCTGCTTCGTCCACTGGTGCGCAAGGTTTCGAACCAGGCGCTCACCGCCCTGGTCAATCCGCAGCTCAAGCAGCACATGGATTATTGGGAAGGCGAGCTCGGCAAGAGCGAGTGGTTCGCCGGCAGCGAGTTCACCGCGGCCGACATCCAGATGAGCTTTCCGCTGGAAGCGGCCCAGGCGCGCGGCGGACTCGAGCAAGGCCATCCCAAGGCGATGGCGTTCCTGGAGCGCATCCACGCGCGGCCGGCCTATGCGCGTGCGCTGGAGAAGGGCGGGCCGTATCAGGTGGGGCGGTAAGCTTCTCACCGCCCTCGGGGTAACGCCACCAGCTAGTCCGCATGCAGCACGCGCCCGCGCGTCTCCGGCAGCGCGAAGGCGGCGATGAAGAACAGCGCGTAGGCCGCCACTGCGAAGATCGCGATCGCATTGGCAAGCGACGTCGAGGCCGACAGCGCGCCGACGAGGAATGGAAACAGCGCGCCGATGCCACGGCCGAAGTTGTAGCAGAAGCCCTGTCCCGAGCCGCGCAGCCGCGTCGGATAGAGCTCGGTCAGGAATGCACCGACCCCCGAGAAATAGCCCGAGGCAAAGAAGCCGAGCGGGAAACCGAGCACCCACAGGATCTCGTTGGTGAGCGGTAGCTGCGTGTAGAGCAATACGATGGCTATGGCGCCGATCGAGAAGATCAGGAACAGATTGCGCCGGCCGATCCGGTCGGCAAGCCAGGCGCCGACGAGATAGCCGACGAAGGAGCCGATGATCAGTGTCGAGAGATATCCAGTCGAGCCGACGACCGACAGGTGCCGCTCCTTGGTCAGGAACTGCGGCACCCAGAAGGTGATGGCGTAATAGCCGCCCTGACAGCCGGTCGCGGCGAGCGACGCAAGGATCGTGGTCTTCAGAATTGGACCGGAGAAGATTTCCCAGAGCGCTGGACGATCGCCGCTTGCGGCCTGCCTGGCGCGCGCCTCTGCCGCGATCTCAGGCTCGGTGACGGAGCGGCGGATGTAGAATACCAGCAGTGCCGGCAGCGCGCCGATTACGAACATCCAGCGCCACGCCGTCTCCGCCGGCATCAGTGAAAACAAGATCGCTTGCGACAGCACTGCAAGGCCCCAGCCGACGGCCCAGCCCGATTGCACCGAGCCGACCGCGCGGCCGCGATATTGCGGCCGGATTGCTTCGCCCATCAGCACGGCGCCCGCGGCCCATTCGCCGCCGAAGCCGAAGCCCAGCACGGCGCGCGCGATCAGGAGCTGGTCAAAATTCTGCACGAGGGCGCAGACCAGCGAGAAGAACGAGAACCAGATGATGGTGATCTGGAGTGTTTTGACCCGGCCGATCTGATCGGCGAGATAGCCGCCGAGCCAGCCACCGACCGCCGACGCAAGCAGTGTCACCGTGCCGGCGAGGCCGGCGGAGGCTGGCGAGACCTTCCACAGCGCGATGATGGTACCGATCACGAGGGGGTAGATCATGAAGTCCATGCCGTCGAGCGCCCAGCCTGCCGCGCAGGCCCAGAAGGTCCGGCGCTCGGCGACGTTCATGTCGCGATAGAAGGCGAGAAGGCTGGTGTCGTCGATCTCGGCGCGTTCAATGCGCCCGGTCGGATCGGCTGCAGTCATGTGCGTTTCCCCGGCAAATTCTTCTGGCAGGGCGGTGGTAGCACGCACGGCGGCCGGCGCAAGCCGGTGTGCGCCCTCGTGCCATGCAGCGTCAGGACTACTGTCCCGCGGCTTCCGCACCGCGCGTGCGCGGGTCAGGCGCGCCGAGGGGCCCGTTCGGCGTCACCAGAATCGAATTCGCCGACGTCTGTCCCATCGGCTCGACGATGAGGTGGTCCATCGCCTTCAGCCCGGACAGCACGGCATCAGGAAAACCGTGCTCGACGCGCACCTCATCCGGCAGCCACTGATGATGCAGCCGCGGTGCGTCTACTGCGGCGGCGACGTCCATTTTGTAGTCGAGCACATTGACGATCACCTGGAGCACGGTCGAGATGATGCGGCTGCCGCCGGGCGAACCCGTCACCAGCACGGGCTTGCCGTCCTTCAGCACGATGGTCGGCGACATCGACGACAGCGGCCGCTTGCCGGGCCCAGGCAAATTGGCCTCGTAACCGACCAGGCCATAGGCATTGGAGGCGCCTACGGCCGCGGTGAAATCGTCGAGCTCATTGTTGAGCAGCACGCCGGTGCCGTCGGCGACCAGGCCGACGCCATAGCTGAAGTTCAGCGTGTAGGTGTTGCTGACGGCGTTGCCGCTGCTGTCGACGACCGAGAAATGCGTGGTGTTGCTGCCTTCGCGCGGGGCAGGCGGGGCCGAAGTGATCTCTTTCGACGGCGTGGCGCGTTCGGTGGATATGCTCGCGCGCAGCCTGGCCGCATAGTCCTTGGCCGTGAGCCTGTCGATCGGCGCGTTGACGAAGGCGGGATCGCCGAGATAGCGCGCACGATCCGCGTAGGCGCGCTTCATGGCCTCGATCAGCAGATGCAGCGATGCCGGTGAGCCCTGCTTCAAATCACCGAGCTGAAAACCTTCGAGGATGTTGAGCGTCTCGACCAGCACGACGCCGCCGGAGGAGGGCAGCGGCATCGAGACGATATCGTAGCCGCGATAGGTACCGCGGACCGGCGAACGGATCACCGCCCGATAGGCTTTCAGGTCGGCCGGCGTCATGATGCCGCCGGCGTCGGAGACAGCCTTTGCAACCTTCTCGGCGACCGCGCCTTCATAGAAACCCTGTGGTCCCTGCGCTGCGATTCTCGCCAGCGTGTCGGCGAGATCGCTCTGCACCAGCCGCTCGCCTTCGCGAAACGGCGTGCCATCGGGCTTCGCGAAAATTTTGGCCGAGGATGGCCAGCGTGCGAGTCGCGGGTACCAACCTGGCAGAGTATCGGCGATGTCGTCGGTGACGATAAATCCGTCGCGGGCGAGTGCGATCGCAGGTTCGAGCAATTGCGCCAGCGAGAACTTGCCCGAGCCATATTTCTCGAGCGCCAGCGCCAGTCCTGCGACCGTGCCGGGCACGCCGATGCCGAGCCCGGAATCGCGCGACTTGGCCGGATCTGGTTTGCCGTCGGGTCCGAGGAAAACTTGAGCAGTGGTCGCCGCCGGCGCGGTTTCGCGATAATCGATCGCGATGTCCTCGTTGCGTTCGGCGGAATGGATCACCATGAAGCCACCACCGCCGATATTGCCGGCGCGCGGATAGGTCACGGCCATCGCAAACCCTGTCGCGACGGCGGCGTCGACGGCATTGCCGCCGCGACGCAAGATGTCGGCTCCGACTTGCGCCGATATCTTCTCCTGGGCCACCACCATGCCGTGTTCGGCCGGGATGGCGTGTACCGTGTCGAGTGCGGGTGGGACATAGGCCCGCCGCGCATCCTGCGCGGTTGCCGATGCAAGACCAAACCCCAGAGTGGCGATGAGTGCTAAAAAAGTCCGCCGTGTCGCAAATGACGCCATCGTCAAATTTTCCGCCGAGCCCCCGGGCCAATTCAAACGCGTCGCTGCAATGCTATACGGTTTGCGCTATGAGAGGCAAAACTGTTCGTGATGAGGACCGCGTGATGACGACGATCGCCCCGGCTGCGCCCATCGCCGGCGCCCCGCGGACCTATCCGCCGCGCGCTGCCGTCGTCAGCTGGATCTTCTTCGATTGGGCCGCGCAGCCTTATTTCACACTGATCACGACCTTCGTGTTCGCGCCCTATTTCGCCACCAGCATCGCGCCGGATCCGGCCACCGGCCAATCGCTCTGGGGTTTTGCGATGGCAGCAGCTGGCATGGCAATCGCGCTGCTGTCGCCCGTGCTTGGCGCCATTGCGGATGCCTCGGGCCGCAGAAAGCCGTGGATCGCGGCGTTCGGCGCGGTGCTGGTGCTGGCCTCCTGTACGCTATGGATCGGCAAGCCCGGCGATCACGCAATCATTCCGCCGCTCCTGATCGCGGTCGCGCTGGCCAGCGTCGGCGCGGAGTTCGCCACCGTCTTCAACAACGCGATGATGCCGACCCTGGTGCCGCCAGAGCGCATCGGCCGGCTCTCCGGCACCGGCTGGGCCACGGGTTACGTCGGCGGCATCGTCAGCCTGATCATCGTGCTCGGCTTCCTCGCCGCCAATCCCGAGACCGGACACACGCTGCTCGGCTTCACCCCGCTGTTCGGTCTCGATCCCGTCACCCACGAAGGCGACCGTGCCGCCGGACCGCTGACCGGGCTCTGGTTCATCATCTTCGTGACGCCGATGTTCTTGTTCACGCCGGATTATCCGGCGAAGCGCCCGCTGCGTGAGGCGTTGCACGAAGGCCTGGCGGACCTGAAGCAATCGCTGAAGGATTTGCCGCGGCAGAAATCGCTCGCCGCGTTTCTCCTTGCGAACATGATCTACACCGACGGTCTGGTGTCGCTGTTCGCGTTCGGTGGCATCTATGCTGCCGGCACTTTCGGCTGGCACACGATCCAGATCGGCACGTTCGGCATCATCCTCGCCATCGCCGGCACGTTTGGCGCGTGGCTTGGCGGCAAGCTCGATGATTCCCTCGGCCCGAAGCGCGTCATTGCCGGCAGTATGCTGATCCTGCTGCTTTCGGTGGCGGCGATCCTCTTGGTCGACAAGGACAGCGTGCTGTTCGTCAAGGTCGCGCCGCCGGTGCCGGGCGGTCCGATGTTCGCTGCCGCCGCCGAGCGTGCCTATATCGTGTTGGGCTGCCTGATCGGCGCGGCCGGTGGCCCGCTTCAGGCTGCGTCGCGCACTCTGCTGATCCGCCTCGCGCCGAAGGATCGCATCGCGCAGTATTTTGGCCTGTTCGCACTGACCGGAAAGGTAACGTCGTTCATCGGTCCGCTGATGATCGGCGTGGTCACTGCGGCAACCGCGAGTCAAAAGGCCGGCATGGCCGTGCTGGTGGTGTTCTTCGTGACGGGGTTCGCGCTGCTGATGCGGGTGCGGGAAGAATAAATTTCATCGTCGTCCCGGCGAAGGCCGGGACCCATAATCCCGAATCGTGATTTGGCGAAGGCTGGTCGTTCCGCGGTATTGAGACCGGGACCCATCGATAAATCACGCGGTATGGGTCCCGGCCTACGCCGGGACGACAACTAACTCAGTGCCTGAAGTGCCGCGTGCCTGTGAACACCATGGCGATGCCGTGCTCGTCGGCCGCCTTGATCACCTCCTCATCGCGCATCGAGCCGCCGGGCTGCACCACGGCAGTGGCGCCGGCCTCGATGCAGGCGAGCATGCCGTCGGCAAACGGGAAGAACGCATCCGACGCCACGACCGAACCCTTGGTGAGCGGCTCGGCAAACTTCAGTTCATTGGCTGCATCCTGCGCCTTGCGCGCCGCGATCCGCGCTGAATCCACCCGGCTCATCTGGCCCGCGCCGATGCCGACGGTGGCGAGATCCTTGGCGTAGATGATGGTGTTGGACTTGACGTGCTTGGCCACCCGGAACGCGAATTTGAGGTCGCGCATTTCGGCGTCGGTCGGCGCGCGCCTGGTCACGACCTTGAAGGTCATGTCGTCGACCACGGCGTTGTCGCGGCTCTGCACGAGCAGGCCACCGGCCACCGTCTTGGCGGTGAGGCCGGGCGCCCGCGGATCAGGCAGGCTGCCGGCGAGGAGAAGGCGCAGATTCTTGCGCGCGCCGATGATCGAGATCGCCTCTTCGCTGGCGTCGGGCGCGATGATCACCTCGGTGAAGATTTTTGTGATCTCGCGCGCAGTGTCGGCGTCGAGCGCACGGTTCATCGCGATGATGCCGCCGAAGGCCGAGGTGGAATCGCAGGCGAGCGCCTTGCGATAGGCGTCGACGAGGTTCGCGCCTTCGGCAACACCGCACGGGTTGGCGTGTTTGACGATGACGCAGGCGGCGGTGCGCTTGGCGTCGAACTCGCCGATGCATTCATAGGCCGCATCGGTGTCGTTGATGTTGTTGTAGGAGAGCTCCTTGCCCTGAAGCTGCCGCGCGGTCGAAACGCCCGGGCGCTTGTCGGGGGTGGCGTAAAACGCCGCAGTCTGGTGCGGGTTCTCGCCGTAGCGCAGCGACTGGATCAGCTTGCCGCCGAAGGCGCGGAAATCGGGCGCGTCGATCTCGAGCTGGCGGTTGAACCAGTTCGAGATCGCGGCGTCGTAGGCGCCGGTGCGTGCATAGGCCTTTGCCGCAAGGCGGCGACGCAGCTTGAGTGTGGTCGCGCCGTTGTTGGCGGCGAGTTCGTCGAGCACGGCCTTGTAGTCGTCAGCTTCGACCACGACGGCTACGTCATCATGGTTCTTGGCGGCGGCGCGGATCATCGCAGGGCCGCCGATGTCGATATTCTCGATGCAATCCTCGAAGCCCGCGCCTTTGTCGACAGTCGCTTCGAACGGATAGAGGTTGACGACGAGCAGGTCGATCGGCGCGATGCCATGCGCCTTCATCGCCTCGGCGTGCTCCCTGTTGTCGCGGATCGCGAGCAGGCCGCCATGCACCTTCGGATGCAGGGTCTTGACGCGGCCGTCCATCATCTCGGGGAAGCCGGTGAGGTCGGACACGTCCTTCACCTTCAGGCCGGCAGCCGCAATCGCTTTTGCGGTACCGCCGGTCGAGACCAGCTCGACATCATGCGCGGCAAGCGCCTTCGCGAACTCGATCAGGCCTGATTTGTCGGAGACGGAGAGCAGGGCGCGGGTGACGCGGCGGGGGTGGTCAGTCATGAGCAAGATCCTCTGTTCAGGGAGTGTCTATGCCCAGGCGCGCGGCGGATATGTGTCGCGCTTCCCGATGGTGCTCCATCCAAGGTCGCCAGTCGCGCGAACGAGCGCTCGATAGCAGTTTTCGAGGCCCTTCACAACGATCAGATAGGGCCGAATCGCGGCTCTTTACAGCGGCAGTTCCGGTTCGCGCCGGGCGTTGCGGCGGGCATTGGTGATCGCCGGCGATGCGGTAGAGCGCACAAAACTCCAGCGGATCGAGGGCGCCTGGCGAGCATCCTGCCGGATCACGATCTGGGCCGTGCGGCGCGGACCGTCATTGCCGGCCAGGAATACGCTATCCTCGAGATCGACCTTGTCGTCGAGCGCTTCGAATGTCCAGACGTCGCGGTTCGGCAGCACCAGCATCACGCCGCGGGCGTCCGAGAGCCGGCTTGCCTTCACCGCGGGATGCAGATGGAAGCGCAGCGCGAAATCGGCGTCGGCACCTTTCAGTCGCGCGCCTTGCGGCGGCGAGAGCGTGTCTTCGCCGTCGATCCGCGCGCCGTCATTGGCGATCATCAGCACGCGACGGTGGATCACGCCGAACTTGGCGAGATAGCCGTCATGCGAGGTCGTCAGCAGCGTGCCGTCCTGCACGATTTCTCGATAGCTCTCCACCTCATGGGGGCCGCTGGTGATCGGCGCGCCGTGCAGCAGCCGCTTCATCGCCGACATCTCGACGAACTGGCAGGACGAGGTGTCGTGATAGGTCAGCGTCGAATGCGCCGCGGTGCTGCGCGCGAACGGCCGCCAATTATCGCGGCCCGTGGTCGGCATGCCGCAATTGGTCACGATGCGGCTGATGCCGGAGGACAGTTCGAACGACAGGCAACCGGCGTGTGCGTCGTGGCTGACGCCAGGCGGCGGCGGCGGTCCAGTGTCGATGATGAGCGTCGTCGGGCCGGCATCGAGCCGCTGGAAGCCGGTGTGCGGCATATTCGCCATCGGCGCGCCATGGGCGTCATCATAGGCGAGCAGCGTGGCGAGCAGGTCCGACGACGTCGCGCTCATGCCGTTGAATAACGCGAAATTGCCGTCGCCGTGCCGGAAGAAACGCAGCATCGGCATCATGCGGTCGATCGCGTTGAGCAGCGCCGGCGGCGGCGCGATGTTGCGCGCGGCAAAGGTCTGCCGCAGCGGCAACAGGTCGATCAGTAATTCGATCAGCGCGCCCGGATTGCGCGAGATGTGGCCGCCATCAGGGAGAATCTGCCGCTGCAATTCGTCGGAGAGCTTCTTCGACGCGCTGCGGATATGGCTGGCCTGGTTGGCGAGGCAGAGCGTCGTGTAACATAGCGCGATCAACACCTGGAGCTTCGGCACCCCGTCCGGGATGTTGACCATGGTGTAGCGCAGGAAGCGGATCTCGCGTGCGAGCGCGCGCAGGTAACGGCGGTAGAATTTGTTGTCGGTGTCGTTGAGCACCAGCGGCGCCTGCGACAGCAGCGAGATCACGCGCCGTGCCAGCACATCGGCACGGCGGGCAACGGGCCGGCGCTTGTTGGCGGGATTGCTGATCCAGTCCTCGACCAGCGCGCGCGCATTCGCCCGGGTCAGCGCGGTGTCGGCGGCACGCAGGTGCCGCAGCCAGCCGAAGCCGAGCAGCGCGACCTCCCAATCCTCCGAGGGTGGATCGAGATCGAAGATCGAGCGGCCGTGGCAGTTGACGATCTTGCCGGCGAAGACGAAGCGCCCGGCATAGATCTCGGCGGCGCGGGTCGCATCGGCGGTGCGCAAATCATGTGGTGCGATGATCAGCCGGTCGGTCCGGCCGGGCCAGACCCGCGAGAGCGCAACGGAACCGCCGCTCGCACGCGCGAGCATGTTCCGCGCGAAGCGGTTCATGACCAGCGTCGAGATACGTCTGCGTTGAGCGACCGACACGCCTTGCCTTGAAGGGGGAGAGGATTCCGACGAATCCTTATTAATCCCAAAATCGGGCGGCCGACACCACCTTGAAAGCCCTCGAATCAGGGGAGTGGTAGCAAAATCCGGTGCAAAATCAGGATTTAACGAGCCGGGCCGCGAAAAACCCGTCGAGCCCGCCGAGCTTCGGGTCGGCGTGCGGCAGGTGGCTCGGCAGGGTCCGGAGATCGCCGTCGGCCGTGATGGTCTCACTGAGCCCGGAGACCTCGCCGGTCTCGATCGGCATGCGGCGAAGCGCAGGCTCGGCCGCCAGGAGTGTAGCGACGGCCTGCTCGCCTTCTTCGGGTTCCAGCGAACAGGTGCAGTAGACCAGCGTCCCGCCCGATTTGAGCAGCGAGACGGATTTCTTGAGCAGTCGCTGCTGGAGAACGGTCATCGCGGCGACGTCGGACTCCTGTCTCAACCACGCGACATCGGGGTGCCGACGGATCGTTCCGGTCGAGGTGCAGGGCGCATCGATCAGGATTCCGTCGAAGCCTTCAGCCGGTCCCGCCCATTCGACGGCGTCGGCTACGACAGTCTCGGCCTGAAGCGACAGCCGGTTCAAATTTTCGCGCAGGCGCGCCACGCGGGCGGGCGATCGGTCGATCGCCGTGACGCGCGCGCCGGCCTGCGCCAATTGCGCGGTCTTGCCGCCGGGGGCGGCACAGAGATCGGCGATGGACTTTCCTGAGATGTCGCCGAACAGCCGGACCGGCAGCGCGGCGGCGGCGTCCTGCACCCACCATTGTCCTTCGGCAAAGCCGGGCAGCATGGTCACCGAGCCGTGCAGCAGTGTGCGAACCGATCCGGTCGACAGCACTTCGCCGTGCAGCCGGCTCGCCCATTGCGCGGCGTCGGACTTCACCGTGAGATCGAGTGACGGCTCGTGGCCGAGCGCAAGGGCCATGTCGCGTGCGGTCGCCTCGCCGTAATGCGCGCTCCAGCGCGCCAGCAGCCAGGGCGGCAGATCCAGCGATTGCGCGGCGACCTCCTCGACCAGCGCCTGGCCCTCGCGCGCGCAGCGGCGCAGCACGGCATTGACGAGGCCGGCATAGCGCGCGGCGCGCCGGTCGGATTGCACCAGGCGCACGGAGAGATCGACGGCGGCGTGATCGGGCACGTCCATCCAGAGGATCTGGGCGGCGCCGATCAGAAGCGCGCTCTGCGCCCGCGGCGCGTCGGATGGGATGCCCTTGTCGAGCAGGCGCGACAGCACGTGGCCGAGCGTGCCGAGGCGCCGCAGGATGGTCGCGACCAGGCGCCGCATCAGTGCGCGGTCTCGATCCGCGAGCGTCTTCAGTCCAGGATGGGCGCCGGAGCCGTCGAGCTGGTCGTCAAGTGTGCGGTGCTTGTGCAGGACGCCGTCGACGATGTCGGCAGCAATCCGCCGCGCCGCGAGACCAGGCACTTCGGATGGAGGGGCAAAACGTTGAGATGGCATGCGGACGTAAGGTTCTGAGCGAGCGGCAGTTCCGCCGAAATGGGCGCATGCCTTGAGATCACCTTCTGTGACATGCGAATATGCCAAATGTAAGAATGGCATCTGGCGATTTCAGCCCTCAGCCGCCATTTCAGCAATGCGTTATTGGACGTCGCGCGCATGACGATCCTGCGCTAGGACCCCGAACGATGAATGACCAACCTCCTGCTTCGAACCGCAAGCCCTTGCCACCGGCGGCCCAGCGCGCGCTGGCCGAAGCCCAGGCACGCCGGCAAGCCGCCGCGGCGCATGCGGCGGCCGCGCCGAAGGAATTGCAGGGGCCGAAGGGGCCCGAGCCCACGCGCTACGGCGATTGGGAGCGCAAGGGCATCGCCTCGGATTTCTGAGATCCGCCTTTTCAGGTCACTTGCCGGTCCGGCCGACTCAGCCATAGCGTGCGCGGATGTCGCGCTTCGACCCAGGCAACTTCTATCGGCCTCAGTACGGCGGCTCGCCGTTTGGCCGTCGCTTCTCCGGACTTTTGCCGTGGATGTTTGTGGTCGGCATTGTAACGGCGATCGTGCTCACGTTCAGGCACGGGACCAACTGGCCGGTTCCGTATCGGGCCGATGAACGCGCACAGGATGCCGAGATCATCCTGCAGCAATCCGGCAGTTCCGATATTCGCCTGCCGATCGATGTTGTCCGCACCATCGATGGCGACACTTTCCTTGCGCGCGTGCATCAACGCGACGGACGCGATCTCGTCGCGCGGATTCGCCTGCGCGGCATCGATGCACCCGAGATGAAGGCGTCTTGTCGGAACGAGCTGGACAGGGCGGAAGCCGCCACCGAGGCGCTGCGCAATCTGCTCGGCCAGGGCGGCGTCACCATCTACAATCTCGGCTCGGAAAAATACGGGCGCGTTCTTGCCGATGTCGCGACCAGGCGCACCACCAACGTGTCGGCCGCGATGCTCGCGGGCGGTTACGCGCGCAGCTACAATGGCGGCCATCGCGACGGCTGGTGTGCGCGAGGCTGGCGCTTCTGGTGACAAAAAAGCCGCGTCTGGTGACGCGGCTTTCGTTATTCCTGCTTGATCTTTCGATCAGCGCGTCACGACCACCGTCGTGCCGACCGAGACGCGGCTGTAGAGATCGGTGATGTCGTCGTTGAGCATGCGAATGCAGCCATAGGAGACGAAGCCGCCAACGGAGCCCGGCACGTTGGTGCCGTGGATGGCGTATTCGCCGCCGGCCAGCGTCATCGCTGCAACGCCCATCGGGTTGCGCGGCGAGCCGCCAGGAATGACGTCGGGGATGCTCGGCTTGTCACGCTTTACTTCGGCGGGCGGCGACCAGGCCGGGTTGCGATATTTGCCGTCGATGCGGGTGGTGCCGGCCCACTGCTTGCCGGATTTGCCGACGCCGACCGGATAGCGCATGGCGTGGCCGTCATCGAGGATGAGATAGAGCCGGCGTTCGTTGGTCTTGACCACGATGGTGCCGGGGGAATAGTCGGCCAGGTGGGCGCCCACCATTTCCGGCCGCGCCTCTGCCGCCGTCGACATCACGACCCCTGCCCCGATGGTGGCGGCCAGCGCCACGGCAATCCTCATCGACATCGATTTTCCCCTAGCCCGAACAGATCGTCCAAAAATGACGCAGAACCCGGCAATCGCCGGCTCGCCCAGATATTCTTAACCGCGCCTGTTAACCGGATGGTTTCCACGCACGGCTGCCAAGGGCGAGCCAGCAGGGGGAACAAAGGAAATGTTCGAAACAAAGTAAATGACTTGAAAACAACACTCGGCGGCAAAGATACCGCCGCGCTGGCGCGCGCTCTGACAAGTGCGTGAAAGTGTGCACGGCGGTTGTTGTGGGGGAGCTATGGCCCGGCTCGTGTCCCGGACGCGACGCAGCGCGAAGCGGGTGCGACGCGGAGCCGGCACCAAGCACTTCTTTTCCACGTGGATAGATGGGCCCCGGCTTTGCAGCGCACCGCCAAATGCGCGCTGCGCTGCGTCCGGGGCACACGGCCTTGTATTACGCCGACTTCTTGTTCTGCCGGTTCTTGACGAGATCATCGACCACGGCTGGATCGGCCAAGGTCGAGGTGTCGCCGAGGCTCCCCGGCTCGTCCTCGGCGATCTTGCGCAGGATGCGGCGCATGATCTTGCCGGAGCGGGTCTTGGGCAGGCCGGGCGAGAACTGGATCTGGTCGGGCGCGGCGATCGGGCCGATCTCCTTGCGCACCCAGGTGACGAGCTCCTTGCGCAGTTCGTCGCTCGGCTCGACGCCGGCCATCAGGGTGACATAGGCGTAGATGCCCTGGCCCTTGATGTCGTGCGGGTAACCGACTACGGCGGCTTCCGACACCTTCTCATGCGCGACCAGCGCGCTTTCGACTTCCGCGGTGCCCATGCGGTGGCCGGAGACGTTGATGACGTCGTCGACGCGGCCGGTGATCCAGTAATAGCCGTCGGCGTCGCGGCGGCAGCCGTCGCCGGTGAAGTACTTGCCCTTGTAGGTCGAGAAATAGGTCTGCTCGAAGCGGGCGTGATCGCCATAGACGGTGCGCATCTGGCCCGGCCAGGATCGCGTCAGGCAGAGGTTGCCTGACGTCTCACCCTCCAGCACCTTGCCGTCGGCATCGACGATCTCCGGCGCCACGCCGAAGAAAGGCTGCGTCGCCGAGCCCGGCTTCAGCTTGGTCGCGCCGGGCAGCGGCGTGATCAAAATGCCGCCGGTCTCCGTCTGCCACCAGGTGTCGACGATCGGGCAGCGGTCGTCGCCGACGACGCGGTGATACCATTCCCAGGCTTCGGGATTGATGGGCTCGCCGACCGAGCCGAGCAGGCGGAGCGAAGCGCGCGAGGTCTTCTTCACGGGCTCGTCGCCCGACTGCATCAGCGCGCGGATCGCGGTCGGTGCAGTGTAGAAGATGTTGACCTTGTGCTTGTCGATGACGTTCCAGAATCGCGAATTATCAGGGTAATTCGGCACGCCTTCGAACATCAGCGTGGTCGCGCCATTGGCGAGCGGCCCGTAGAGAATGTAGCTGTGGCCGGTGACCCAGCCGACGTCGGCGGTGCACCAGTAGATATCGCCGTCGTGATAATCGAACACATATTGATGGGTCATCGAGGCGAACACGAGATATCCGCCCGAGGTGTGCAGCACGCCCTTGGGCTGGCCGGTGGAGCCCGAGGTGTAGAGGATGAACAGCGGATCCTCGGCGTGCATGTGCTCGACCGGGCATTCCGTCGTCACCATTGCGGCCGCCTCGTGATACCAGAGGTCGCGCGTCGGGTTCATGTCGATCTTGCCGCCGGTGCGCTTGACGACGACGACCCAGTCGACGCCGTCTGCTTTGGCGATTGCCGCATCGACATTGGCCTTCAGCGCCACCTTCTTGCCGCCGCGCAGGCCTTCGTCCGCGGTGATGACGATCTTGGACTGGCAGTCGTTGATGCGCTGGGCGAGGCTGTCGGGCGAGAAGCCCGCGAACACCACCGAGTGAACAGCGCCGATCCGCGCGCAGGCCAGCATCGCGTAGGCCGCTTCGGGAATCATCGGCAGATAGATGGTGACGCGATCGCCCTTCTTGACGTTGCGGGTGCGCAGGATGTTGGCCATCCGGCAGACCTCGTCGTGCAGCTCCTTGTAGGTGATGTGCTTCGACTGCGAGGGATCGTCCCCTTCCCAGATGATCGCGGTTTGGTTGCCGCGCTTGGCGAGATGGCGGTCGATGCAGTTATGGGCGACGTTGAGGATTCCGTCCTCGAACCATTTGATCGAGATGTTGCCGGGCGCGAAGGAGACGTTCTCGATTTTGGTCGGCGCGTGCATCCAGTCGACGCGCTTGGCCTGCTCGGCCCAGAAGGCGTTGGGGTCTGCGATCGAGCGGGCGTACATGTCCTTGTACTTGGCCTGGTCGACCCAGGCGCGCTTGGCCCATTCCGCGGGGACGTCGTAAATCTTCTCGGACATGCTTCCCTCCACATACGGCAAGCCGGGGATCGCAGACTGGCGAGCCGACTTCATCGTTGAACGATTATGCGTCGGGCTAACCGGCCCCGACAAGGAGCACAAGCTGGACCTTCGATGAGCGGCCGGACATGCGGAGAATCCAGCCTCGACGGCCAATTGTCGTGAATCTGAAACAGGCCGGGCGCCGGCGTTTGGCTCTTTACCCAAATCTCCGGAACAGGCCCGTGCAGGGCGCCCATGCGCCGCAGGAGGTATTTAGAGACCGCCTTTCACTGATTCGGGACTCGCAATGCGGTTCGGAACACCCTAAGTGGCTAACCCGGGTCCCAAGAGACCTCCAGGCAAGGCTTGGAACAAAAAACAGAACAGCGGCATTGAACGGTAGCAAACAGGGCCAAGGCTTAAGACTATGATGGATCAGCAGAATCTCGGGACGATGCGGCCTGCTTCGGCCGATCCTGCTGCCATTGCGCTAGCCAAGGCCCTCGGACAATGGCCGAAACCGTCGGGTTCCACCCGCGCCAGCCCGAAAAAGGTGTTCGATGCGGCGCCTGCGGCGACGGTCGAAGCGCTCGCCAAGGAGCTCGGCCTGCGGCTCGGCGACCAGAACGAGCTGAAAATCCGCCGTGTCAGGCGCGGCAAGGGCTATTCCTTTGTCCGCCCCAACGGCGCCCATATCCGCGACGCCCGCACCATTCGCCGGTTGCACGCCATGGCGGTGCCGCCGGCCTATCGCGAGGTGCGCTATTCGGCCGATCCGAGCTCGCATCTCCAGGCGGTGGGACGCGATGCCGCGGGCCGTCTGCAATATCGCTATCACGCCGACTGGGAGAAGGTCCGCGAGCACCGCAAGGCGCATCGCCTTGAAAAGCTCGTCGGTGCCCTGCCGAAAATTCGACGCAAGGTCTCGGCGTTCCTGTCGGGCGAGGAGCCGACGCGCGAATTCGCGCTCTCGGCCGTGATCGAACTGATCGCGCGCACCGCGATTCGCCCCGGCAACGAATCCTATGCGCGCCTCAACGGCACGCGCGGCGCCACCACGCTGCTGAAGTCCAACGTCACGCTCGAAGGCGATAGTTTCGTGCTGACCTTCAAGGCGAAGGGCGGCAAGGCGGTACGGAAAGAGTGCGACGCGGCCAAGCTGGTGCGCGCCATCGGCATTCTGCAGAGCGTGCCCGGCAAGCGCATGTTCCAGTATCGCGATGCTTACGGCATCGTGCGCGCTGTCAGCACCACGCAGGTCAATGCGTTCCTGCGCGAGATCGCCGGCATCAAGATTTCGCTGAAGGATTTCCGCACGCTGATGGCCTCGGCTGTCGTCGTCGAATCGCTGTCGCGGATCACGCCGGCGACCAGCCAGCGCGGCCGCAAGAAGCAGGTGCTGGACGCGATCCGCGCCGCGGCGGACAAGCTCTCCAACACGCCGGCGATCTGCCGCAAGAGCTACGTCCACGACACCATCGTCACGGCGTTTGAGGACGGCATCCTCGAGCGCTTCGCCGCGACCATGAAGGGCCAGCGCTCGCAGGCTCGACGTGAGCAGCTTCTGCAGCAGGTGGTGGCGACTGCGGCAGTATAGTCCGCCTCGCTACGTCTTGTCCGAAACACCCTTGTCCGGACCGGGATCGCGGCCCGCCGCCGCGCTCGTGAGCCGTTCCAGATAATGCGCCCATCCTCTTGCGTGCGCGGCCATCTGTTCCTCGGTCGGCAGCCCGCTATGGGTCATGCGCAGCAGCGTGCCGCCGTCGCGTTCGATCAGGTCGATCTCGATCAGGCTCGACCCCGGCGGCACTTCCTGGCCGCCCTCCCAGCCGAACGTGTAGGCCAGGCGATGCACGGGCACGACCTCGCGGAAGGCGCCGCGAGCGGCACCGCCGCGCGGGCCGATTCCCTTGAGCAGATAGAGCCCGCCGGGATGCGGCTCGGTGGTCGCATCCGAGCCCATCCAGCTCAGGATTTTCTCAGGGTCGGTCAAATAGGCGAACACGGTGGCGCGCGGGGCCGCGATCTGGGTCTCGCGTCGCAATACGAACGGCTCGGTCATCGGCGATCATCCCTGCGGTGATATCAGCACATGGCGGCGCCAAAGCAGCCCGTCAAGGATTGCCCGTGACAAAGACCGCTCTCCTTCGTCATCATTGGGATCATGCAATTCTCTCCGACTCTCGCCTGGCTCGTCGATGCCGCCTCGGATTGTCCCGGCGCCGACCGCCTGCTCGCGGAACTCGGCGCGCATCTGCTCGCCGACGGCGTGCCGCTTGCGGCAGGCAGCCTGACGCTGGAGGTGCCGCATCCGCTGATCGCGAAGCGGACGTGGCTGTGGCGGGCGGACAACGGCCGGGTGATCGAGGCGCTGGGCTTTGCACCGGCCGGATTGGCGCCCGATTTACCCGATGATGCGGGCCGCCGCTGGCTGCGCGACATCGCAGGCGGCGAAGTGCATGAAGACGTTGTCGGGCGTGATGGGCCGCTGCTGGGCTGGATCGGGCCGCGCCCATTCACATCAGACCAAGTCGAGCAACTGCACCAGGCCGCGCGCTTTGCCGCGACACCGCTCGCCGTGCTCGCTGCACGCGCCACGTTGCGGGCGACGCTGGAAGCCTATCTCGGAAGGCGTAGCGCCGAGCGGGTGTTGGCGGCGCCTCTGCGGCGCGATCTCGGCGAGACCATTCAGGCGGCGCTGCTCTATGCCGATCTGCGCGGCTTCACCACCCTGTCGGAAACCAGTCGGCCGGCCGATGTCATCGCCGCGCTCGATGCCTGGTTCGACCGCATCGCCGGCGCCGTTCACGCCTTCGGCGGAGAAGTGCTGAAATTCATCGGCGACGGCGTGCTTGCGATCTTTCCGGTGGTCGAGGCCTCACCGCGCCGCGCCTGCGAGGCGGCTTTGCGTGCCGCCGGCGCGGCCGAAGCCGGGATGGCGTATCTCAACGCGGAGCGCGCTGCGCAAGGCTTGCCGCCACTCGCGTTCGGCGCCGCGCTTCATCTCGGCGAGATGCTCTGGGGCAATATCGGCGCCGCCAATCGGCTGGATTTCACCGCGATCGGTCCCGCCGTCAACCTCGCCAGCCGGCTCGAAGGCCTGTGCAAGCCGCTCGGCAGGACCGTGCTGGTCTCGGGCGCGCTCGCCGCCGAGACGGAAATGCCTTTGGTCGCGCTCGGACTGCACAAGCTGCGCGGCATTGCTTCGCCGTGCGAGGTGCTCGCGTTGCCGGAGACGCAGGCCCGGACGCCGTAGCCCTTAAATTCCGCCCATCTTGCAGACGAGCTTCCATTCCTCGGCCGTGACCGGCTGCACCGACAGGCGCGAATATTTCACCAGCGCCATCTCGGCGAGTTTCTTCTCGGTCTTGATCGCCGCCATCGTCACCGGTGTCTTCAGCGGCTTGTCGGCCTTGATGTCGACGCAGACGAACTTTTCAGTTTTGTCGGTCGGATCGGGGTAGGCCTCCTTGATGATCTCAGCGATGCCGACGATCTCCTTGCCCTCGTTGGAATGATAGAAGAACGCCTTGTCGCCCTTCTTCATGTTCACCAGATTGATGCGTGCGGTGTAATTGCGCACGCCGGTCCAGGCCTCGCCCTTGGCGCCCTTCGCGACCTGCTGATCCCAGGACCACACCGATGGTTCGGATTTCACCAGCCAGTACGCCATGTTCATTCCTCTGCCTTGAAGGGGCGCGTCAACAATCCCGAGATCGCGGCGTCGATCGTGCTCCTGCCGCTCAGGATCGAAGCGACGGCTTCTGATACAGGCATCTCGACGTTTTGCGAAGCGGCGAGCTCGATCAGCACCGGTGCGGTGGATTCGCCTTCGGCCAGCTTGCCGGCCGGCGGCTGCTCGCCGCGTCCGAGTGCCAGCCCGAGTGCGAAATTGCGCGACTGCGGGCTCGAACAGGTCAGGATCAGATCGCCGAGACCGGACAAGCCGGTGAGCGTCTCACCGCGCGCGCCGAGCGCGCGACCCAGACGGGTCAGCTCGGCGAAACCGCGCGTCGTGAGCGCGGCCTGGGCGGAGGCGCCGAGTTTGCGTCCGACCGAGATCCCGACCGCAATCGCGAGAACGTTCTTGGCGGCGCCGCCGATCTCGACACCGCGGACATCAGTGGTGTGATAGGGCCGGAAGGTCGCCGATCCCAGCGCCTGCACCATCCGGCTCGCCAGCGCTTCATCCTTTGCCGCCAGCGTCACCGCCGTCGGCAGGCCGCGCGCGACGTCGTCGGCAAAGCTCGGGCCCGACAAGATCGCGGGCTGCGCATGCGGCGCGGCCTCGGCGATCACGTCGGTCATGAATTTGTGGGTGCCGTGCTCGATGCCCTTGGCGCAGGCGATGATCGGAACAGGCGCTGTGACGTGCGAGGCCAGCATGTTGACCGCGCCGCGCAGATGCTGCGCCGGGGTCGCGATCAGCAGCATGTCGGCACGCGCGGCGAGCGCCAGCTCGCTCGTCACTATGATATCAGGTGCGAGGCGTACGCCGGGCAGTCGCGGATTGTCACGGCTCGATGCGATCCGCGTCGCGTGTTCTGCGTTGCGGGCCCACAGCGTGACGTTCCGCCCAGCACGTGCGGCGACCGTTGCCAGCGCCGTGCCCCAGGCGCCCGCGCCGATCACCGCGACGGAGCGGAACGCGGTCATGGTCAATACCCCGCCCGCGTCTTGCCGTAGCCATCAGGCGCGGTGGCGTTGGCGTCGAGCAGCCAGCGCGCGCGCGGCTGCGCCTCCATCGTGTCGGTGATGCCGAGTGCGAGTCGTTCGGCACCGGCCCAGGCGATCATCGCGCCATTGTCGGTGCAGAGCGCGGGCGGCGGCATGATCAGCTGCGTTTGAGCGTCCCTGGCAACGTCAAAAAGTGCGCCACGGATCGCCTGATTGGCGGCGACACCGCCGGCCGCGACCAGCGCGCGCGGCGCGCCGAACTGTTCGCGAAACAGCCTGAGGCCGACCCGCAGCCGGTCGGCCGTCGAATCCAGCACGGCGGCCTGAAAGCTCGCGCAGAGATCGTTGATGTCCTGCGGCGCGATCTCGGTCAGCCGGCTCGCTTCGGTGCGAACCGCCGTCTTCAACCCTGACAGCGAGAAATTGGCGTCGGGACGCCCCTGCATCGGCCTTGGAAACGCAAAGCGCGTCGCATCGCCGTTGGCCGCCGCGCGCTCGACCTGCGGACCGCCCGGATAGGGCAGACCCAGCATCTTCGCGACCTTGTCGAAGGCCTCGCCGATCGCATCGTCGACGGTGGTGCCGAGCCGCACATATTGGCCGACGCCGGTGACCGCGACGATCTGGGTATGGCCGCCGGAAGCGAGGAACAGGCAATATGGAAACTCCACGCCATCGGTCAGGCGCGGCGTCAGCGCATGCGCCTCGAGATGGTTGACCGCGACCAGTGGCGTGTCATGCACCATCGCAATCGCCTTCGCGGTGGTGAGCCCGACGATGACGCCGCCGATCAGTCCCGGTCCCGCGGCGGCCGCGACACCGTTGAGCTGGGCGAATCCGATGCCGGCCTCGCTCATGGCGCGGTCGATGATGCCGTCGAGCAGGTCGATATGGGCGCGTGCGGCGATCTCGGGAACGACGCCCCCGAAGCGGGCATGCTCCTCGACTTGCGACCGCACGACATTCGACAGGATCCTGCCGCTTCCGCTCGGCGCGCGCTCGATCACGGCCGCCGCGGTCTCGTCGCAGGTGGTCTCGATGCCCAGTACCAGCATTGGCGAATTGTTATCCAATTTGCGCCCTTGCGCTCATCCATAAAGCAGCGTTCTGGTAACGCGGTAGCATTCCGGGGTCGGCTTGCGCAATCGTCACGCGCGGTCATCCCTCGAATGCGTCACCGCCACGCGGTCCGGGAACACAAGCGATGTCCATTCTCGTCACACGGCCGCATCCCGATAATGAGGCGACGGCGGAAAATTTGCGCGCGCGGGGTCATGTGGTGCTGCTCGCGCCGGTGCTCAAGTTCGAGCCGGTCGCTTTCCGTGACGAGAGCGAGGCGGGCTACAGCGCTGTCATCGTCACGTCGGCCAATGCGATCCGCGCCGTCGCGCCGCAATTGCGCGACCTCGGCCTCGTGGAGCTGCCGCTGTTCGCGGTGGGCGAGCACACCGCTTCCGTGGCACGTGACATCGGCTTCACCGAGGTGATCGTCGCCGGTGGCGATGCCGCTTCCTTGCGCGACAAGGTGATGCAGGGCGGGCGCAACAAGCTGGTGAAGAAGAAAAGCACGCTGCTTTATCTCGCGGGCGCCGACCTGTCGCGGGATCTCGGCGGCGATCTGGGCGCGGAAGGGTTCAGCGTGGTCACGCAGACGACTTACCGCATGGCTCCGGTCAAGGTGCTCCCGCGCGAGGTCTGCGAAGGCTTTGCCGCGCACGGCATCGAGGCGGTGCTGCATTACTCCCGGCGCAGCGCGCGCGCCTTCCTGGATGCGGCGCGGGACGAAGGCGTCGAAATCTCGGCGCTGGCGATCCCGCAATGCTGCCTGTCCGAGACGGTCGCCAGCGTGTTGCGCGATGCCGGTGCGTCGCAGGTTCTGGTGGCCGCGGACCCGGACGAAAATGCCCTCTTCAACGCCTTGGAGCGTGCTTTGCGGACCCGTTTGGCGTAAGAGGACGGGCCGAATCCGACGCAATCGGGCTCGTCTCTGGTATGCAAGTGTGAGGAACCGTCACGATGGCCGACGACAAGCCTGAAGACGCAGGCAAGCCTGAAGACGCTGGAATGCCCCCCGAATCCGGCCGTGCCAAGCGCACCCCGCCCACCATCGACCTCGAAGCGACCGAAGTCTCCACCCAGCCGCAGGACGCGGCGGGCAAGCCGGAGGCGCAGCCATCGGCCGAACAGGCAAGCTCCGGGCCGGCCGCCGCTGAAGACGCCAAGGTCGAGACCGTCCAGTCTGAGCCGCAGCGCGAGGAGACGCAGGCCGCCGCTGCATCGAGCGCCATTTCTCCCTGGGTGATCGCGCCATTTTCTGGCGCCGTTGCGGCTGCCGTCGTGATTGCGGTCGGCTGGGCGCTGGGCTGGCCCGCGGTGCAGGCCCCGCCGGCCGCGCCGCAAGTGACGAGTGCCACCGTCGATGCGCTGAGCGGTCGCGTCGCTGCAGTCGAAGCCAAGGTGGGTAAGCCCGCCCCCGATCCCGCGATGGCCGCGCGACTCGACGCGCTGGAGAAATCCGTCGGAACGCTGCGCAGCGACTTCGCCAATTTGCGTGCGCAGTCCGACAAGACTGCAAGCGCATTGAACGATGCCAAATCCGCGCCGCGTGATGCGTCGGCCTCGTCCGGCCTCGCGGCTCTCGGCGACCGCATTGCCCAGCTCGAGCGCGCCAGCACGACCGCGCGCGCCGAGCTCGCGCAGCAGGGCGAAAAGATCGCCGACGCCAAGCCGATGGACGACCGGCCGTTGCGCTATGTGGTCGCCGCCACCCTGCTCGACGTCGCCGTTCGCCATAACGACCCCTATGAGGCGCAGCTCGTCACGGCGCGGTCGTTCGCAGCCAAGCCCGAGATGCTGAAGCCGCTCGATGCATTTGCATCGTCGGGAATTCCGACGCCGGTCGCGCTGACCCGCGAGCTCCTCAACATCGTGCCGAAATTGTCGCCGCCGCCTGAGGCTCCCCCCGCCGGCGCCGGCATTGTCGAACGGCTTCAGGCGGGCGCTTCAAAGCTCGTTCGGATCGAGCGCACCGATGGCGTCGGCACCGACCGCGGCGCCATCGTCGCGCGCATCACCGCAGCGGCGCTGCGCAACGATTTCGTCGAGGCGCGGCGCGAGTTGAAGGCGCTGCCCGAGGCCGATCGTGCGCCGGCGCGGGCGTGGCTCGACAAGGCCGATGCCCGCGACGCTGCGCTCGCGGCCTCCCGCAAATTCGCCGACGACGCTCTGGCTGGTCTCACCAAGCCGGCTCAATAAGATTCGCGCAACAATCCGCGCGTATAGGGATAGTCATGCTTCGCATCGTCCTCTTCCTTGTTCTGATTGCGCTCGCAGGTGCCGGCGCGGCCTGGGTTGCCGATCAGCCCGGCAATGTCGTGCTGACCTGGGGCGCGTACAAGGCTTCACCTAGCATTCCGGTGTTCGTGCTCTGCCTCGGCATATTCGCCGTCCTGATCGTGTTCCTCTGGAGCATCTTGACCGTGATCTGGCGGATGCCCGGACGGATCCGCCGCCGCCGTCACGACAAGCGTCACGCGCGCGGGCGCCACGCCATTACCCACGGCTTGCTCGCGATCGGTCATGGCGACACGGGGCTTGCCCGCCGTCACGCCGAAGCGGCGCGACGGCATGCGCCCGATGATCCGCTGGCGCTGCTGTTGCATGCGCAATCGGCCCAGCTCGACGGCAATCGCGATGAGGCCCAGCGCGCATTCCGCGCCATGGCCGAGCGCGAGGACACGCGCCTGCTCGGCCTGCGCGGCCTGTTCATCGAGGCGCAGCGGGCCGACGATGCAGTCGGCGCGGTCATGATCGCGGAGGAGGCGATCAGGCTGTCTCCGTCCTCCACCTGGGCCTCGCATGCGGTGCTCGGCTTCCGCTGTGCGCGGGGCGACTGGAGCGGCGCGCTCGCGATCCTCGATTCGAATCTGTCCGCGGGCCTGATCGACAAGCAGGCCTATCGTCGGCAGCGCGGCGTGCTGCTGACGGCGCGCGCGCTGGAACTGGAGACGATGGACCGCGACGTCGCGCGCGAGAACGTGATGGAAGCCGTCAAGCTCGCGCCGACCCTGGTGCCTGCCGCCGTGCTTGCTGCGAAATTCGAGAGCGAGGCGCATCAGGTACGCCGCGCCATGAAGCTTGTCGAAGCCGCCTGGCTTGCCAACCCGCATCCCGATCTCGCCGACGCCTATGCGCATGTGAAACTCGGCGATGCCGCCCGGCAGCGTTTGCAGCGGGTGGAGACGCTCGCGGCGAAAACGTCGGCAGACAAGGCCGGCCATGTCGAGGGTCAGCTTGCGATTGCGCGCGCCGCGATCGATGCATCCGAGTTCGCCCGTGCGCGCGAGGTGCTCGCGCCTTACGTCAACGATCCGACCCAGCGCGTGGCGCTGCTGATGGCCGAGCTCGAGCGCGCCGAGCACGGCGACAGCGGCCGTGCCCGCGCCTGGACCCTGCGTGCGGTGCGCGCCCGTCACGACCCGGCCTGGACCGCGGACGGCTATGTCAGCGAGCGCTGGCGTCCGGTCTCTCCAGTCACCGGCCGGCTCGATGCATTTCAGTGGCAGACGCCGGTGGCGAGCCTGCCCTCGGACAAGGGCACGACGATCGAATCCTCGGCGTTCGAGGAAGCCATGCTCGCCGCTCCGCCGCCGAAGCAGGTGGCGGTGGCCAATGAGGTGCCGGCGGAACCGGTCGTGATCGCGCCGGCCCCGGCCCCAACGCCAACCCCGGCTCCGGCCGCGCAGGACAACGCGCCTCCCGAGGCCAAGGAAGAGCCGGCGATGGCGCCTGAGCCGGCCCAGCCGGCCCCTGAAGCCGCCGAATCATCGCCCGTGGCTGAAACCCCGGTGTTCCGGACCCGCGCCGACCTCGGCAAGCCCGCGCAGGTGCCGATCCAGGCTGTCATCCCGATCGTCCGCGCACCCGATGATCCCGGTATCGATGACGACGGCCCGAGCGATGAATTTACGGAACAAATCGGCACGTCCAAGGCCCATGCAAAGGCCCAGGCCGGCGGCTGGCGCGGATTCTGGTCCCGCTGGGGCGCGTGAGGCGCATTTCGCCTGCCGCTTGTTCTTGCCAATTCGGGCCATGCCCGATATCAGGAGCGCGCGTATCGGGGCCGGCATCGCCGGCTCCCGGCAGGGTTCGCCGCAATAGCTCAGTTGGTAGAGCACGTCATTCGTAATGACGGGGTCGGGGGTTCGAATCCCTCTTGCGGCACCAGCTCCTCCATTGATTCCATCGTCACAGCTTGAATTCTTGTCGCATCCGACCGGCGCGCGTCTGACGCTCCGCAGGTGTCGTCGCGATGCGTTGTTGAAGTTGGAGACCGTGATCTCTCTCACATAGCCGCGCGCGACTCTCGCGTAGCTTCCCGGTCACGCAAACAAGGGGAGATTTTACATGCGCAAGATGATTCTGGTTGCCGCCATGGTCCTGGCCTCCGCATCTGCCCATGCCGGCGAGCGCAGCCTGTCGATGTCGCCCGTGACGGAGCCGACCTCTGCTCCGCAAGCCACCACGATTGCCGCTCCCGTCACGCAGACCAGCGAAGCCGTTCCGAGCAACCAAGCTTCGAATCGTCCGCCTGTTGTCTCGACTCTCGCGCCTGTTGCGTCGACGGCCCCCACAACGGCGACACGCGTGTCGACGATAAAGCCCGCCAAGCCTGCCAGGACCGCAAGGGCAAGTAAGCCGAGGCACAAGCCGTATTGGAGCGAGCGCCGCATCGTCGCCGAGCTGCATCGCTACGGCATTTATTGGTAAGCCGTTATTCGGTTAGAAAACAAAATGGCCGGGCGTGAGCCCGGCCATCATTGTATCGTCGCGGTGACGCGCTTAGCGCTGCGAGATTGTCTGCACCACGCTCGAGACCGGGCGCGCATTCGTCGCACTGCTGGACGCCGGCACCTTCAACTCCTTGAGCACCGCTTCGTCATATTCGGGCAGCGAGTCGAACGTCGTCTTGGCCTTGATCTGCACGACCTTGTAGCCGCCGGCCTTGAGACGTGCGAGCAGCGTCGGCAGCGCTTCGCCGGTGCGCTTCTGGAAGTCATGCATCAGGATGATACCCTTGCCGAGCTTGTCGAGCTTGGTCATCACGTTGCTGATGATCTTGTCCGGCGTGCTCTCCTTGCGGAAATCGAAGGAGTCGAGGTCGGTCGAGAAAATTCCGACGTTGCGGCTGCCGAGATAGCTCACCAGCGCCGGATTCTGCTGAAGTTGCGGGAAGCGAAAGAACGGCGAGGGATTGGTGCCCAGCGCCCATTTCACGGCGCTAAAGCCCTTCTCGATCTCGTCCTTGGCCTGCTGCTCCGTCATCTTCTTGCCGTTGAGATTGAGGTGCGACCAGGTGTGCGTGCCTACCGTGTGGCCCTGGGCCAGAACCTGGCGCAGGATCTCCGGATGCCAGGTGGCGTGCTTGCCGACCGAGAAGAACAGGCCCTTGGTGCATTCATCAGCCAGCGCCTTCAGGACAGCCGGCGTGTTGTGCGGCCAGGGACTGTCGTCGAAGGTCAGCACGACCTCCTTGTCGGCAAGGAAATCAAACTGCTTGTACTGCTCGAAGCCGAAGCCCGGACCGCCGGTGGTGTCGATCTCGACCACGCGCGACACGCCCAACGCATTCGGATTGGTGCAGGTCGACGTCTGCTGAACCGGTGCCACTGCCGGTACGGGCGCAGGCGCGGGAGCTGCGGCCAGAGCCGCGGGTTTGCCCGCGATCGCCGCGGTAGTCTCGACGTCGTCCTTGGCGGCGAGCTTGGCCGGCGCCGGCAGAGGATCGGCAGCGCGGGCGGCTGTTGTCTTAGGGGCGCCCTGGTCGGCGCGCGAGGAATAAAAGTACCAACCTCCGGCGATCACGACCGCCGCAAGGACACTGGCCAGCATCAGGCCTAACGCATTACGCATCGCTACTCTTTCCAAATACGCAACCAAACCAGCGGAATGTCCCGCGCGCCCGGCCATTAATGCGAAGGAACAGTTAACGTGACACCAACGCGACAGCGGTTGCGGAGGAATTTCAGGCAGGTGCGCCAAAGTGACCGATGTCACGGAGGGTGGGTCGCTTGTGACGGTCATCACAGTTGACCCAGTTTTGTTGGGGCATGGTCGCTCCCGTCAACAACGGGCCCGCATCCCGCGGCGCCAATGGGAGCTTCAAATGACCAAGTCTTTCTCTGCCAAAATCCGCGACACCGGCCTGGCTCTGGGCTTTGCCGCCATCGTCTCGATCATCTCGACCAGTTCGAGCTTCGCCTTCTCCGAGGCCACGAAGCAGGCCTGCTATAGCGACGCCTTCCGCCTCTGCGCGTCGGAGATTCCCAACATCCAGAAGACCACGGCGTGCATGATGCAGCGTAAATCCCAACTGAGCGCGGGCTGTCGCACTGCGGTCGAAAAGGAGCTGGGTGGCGGCGCCGCAAACAAGGTCGTTGACGCCTCGAACAACCAATAAGAGCGCACGCCGCAAAACCGGCGCCGTCTCACTCAAGCTCCCCGCATGATGCCCCCCGGCGTGTAGCCGGGGCCACGCGGCGGCAATAGTCTCCCTGTCAACATAGCCGTTGCGGCGTTGGCAGCGTCCCTCTAGCTTCGCGCTCACATTTTTCGGGTACGAGGCCTTATGCGATGACCAGATTTCTCTTCATTGTTTCCTTGATTCTGTGCGCATCCGCTGCGTCCGCGCAGCAGCAGCCCGGCCAAGACGCATGTGCGCGCGACGTCTCGCGTCATTGCCGCGCCGTGATGAATAATGGCGATGGCGCGGTGCTCGCCTGCCTGAAGCAGAATCGCGCCAAGCTGAGCAAGGCCTGCGACAAGGTGCTGACCGATCACGGACAGTAAGGATAAGAGCTAGCGACTGATACTGCTGCCCGCTGCGGTCGCGACGACAGGCAGCACCTCGCTTGCCGCGCGGTCCGGCGTCTCTTCCTTCCAGCGTACCGAGCCGAACGGCCGCTCCAGCATGCGGCGGATCCGCACCGGCTCGATGCCGATATGGAGCTCGTTCGCGCGCTGGTACAGCGCGCGTTCGGATTGGGTCGCACGGTTGCGCTGACGCAGATAGTCGAGCCAGGTCGGACAGTGATAGCGTTCGGTCCACAATTCCGGTTCGGCAATGTCGCGCGCGATCGACCAGCCATAGGCACCGTTACGCTGTCGCGACAACTGCACGTCCTGCATGATGTTATGGAAGGCGCGGGCGTTTTCCTGCGCGACGCGGTATTCGATCTCGACCACGAGCGGGCCGCTGCGCGCGGTGAGCGAGAGCTTGACCTCGGGGTCGGCCAGCACATCCGCGTCTTCATTGCGGGCGCCGACGCGCGGCATCGTCAGCCAGATGCCGAGCACCGGCGAGACCAGCATCAGGCCTGCCGCGGTCAGTAGCGCGACCTCGACGCCGGCAGAGTCGGTGAGGTGACCCCAGCCCCACGCGCCGACCGCGATACCGCCGGAGATCGAGGCCTGGAATGCCGCGAGCGAGCGTCCCGCGACCCAACGCGGCGCCGAGAGCTGCACGCCGATGTTGAACAGCGCCACCGCGGCCATCCAGACCGCGCCGGCCAGCACCAGCGCGGCCGCGGTGAGCACCGGCTCGGTGCTCAGGCCAATCGCCGCCATCGCAAAAGCCATCGAGATGGTGCAGGCGCGGATCGCCGCTTCGCCGCTCATGCGCTTGCGCAGCTCGTGGATGTTGAGCGCGCCGATCACGGCGCCCATGCCGAAGGCACCCAGCATGATGCCGTAGGTCTGCGCGCCGCCATGCAGGAGGTCGCGCGCGACCAGCGGCATCAGCGCCATGATCGCGCCGCCGATCAGGCCCATCACCAGAGTGCGCAGCAGCACGATCTTGATCGGCGGCGAATTGGTGATGTAGCGGAAGCCCGACACCATGGCACGGTTGAGCTTCTCCCGCGGCAAGCGGGACGGTTCGGTGGTCCGCCGCCAGAGCAGCAGCACCACCAGCAGCGGCAGATAGAGGATCGCGTTGCAGGCGAACGCCGCCACCGCGCCGAGCGCGGCGACGATCACACCGCCCACTGCGGGACCAAAGCTGCGTGCGATGTTGTAGCTGATGCCGTTGAGGGCTACCGCGGATGGCAGGGCTTCGGGTGGCACCTGCTCGCTGACAGAGGACTGCCAGGCGGGGCCGAACAGCGCATTGCCGCTACCGACCACGAAGCAGAAGGCCAGCAGCGATTCCGGGGCGATGAGCTTGAGCCCGGCGAGGATGGTGAGCGCGGACGCGCCGATCAGCGCGATCATGAGTGCGACCAGCGTCACGATGCGACGGTCATACATGTCGGCGATGGCGCCGGCCGGCATCGAGATCAGCATGATCGGCAGCATCAGGGCGGTCTGCACCAGAGCCACCTTGTCGGCCGAGGCCGCCATCTGCGTCATCGCCCAGGCCGCGCCGACGCCCTGGATCAGGAGGCCGAGATTGGAGAGCAGGCTGGCGAGCCAGATGCGCCGGAATATGGTGTACTGCAATGGCGCCGTGATGCCGTCGGCGGAACGTTGCTGGCGGTCGGTCTGCTCGGTCATATCCTCTTCCAAGTCGTCTGGCAGAAATGGCTTCAATGATTCCGGCGTCTTCAGTGATGCCTGCGAAAGTCCTTCGCTGTCCAGAGGTTAGGCCGCTATAAGCGGTGCAAAGACATGGTTTGCCGGGGAGGAACAGATGAAGTTGTCACGACGGACGATCCTGCAAGGTGCGGGTGGCCTGGCTTTCGCGGTTGCGAACTTCCGGATGGATGCGCTGGCGCAAACGCCCGCGGCGGCCCAAAGCACCGAGGTGCCGCCGATCCTGTTCGTCCACGGCAATGGCGATTACGACGCGCTCTGGATCACGACGTTGTGGCGGATGGAATCCAACGGCATCGCCCGCGACCGCATGATGGCGATCAATTTCACCAGTCCCACGGCGCGCGCCGACGACGGGGTCGAGCAGGCCAACCGCTCCTCGACCGAGGATCAGCGCCGCGAGCTTGCCGCGGCCATCGCGGAGCTGAAGCGCCGCACCGGTGCGGCACGTGTGGCGCTGGTCGGTAACTCGCGCGGCGGCAATTCCATCCGCAACGTCATCAAGAATGGCGGCGCCGGCGACGTCAGCCACGCCGTTCTGTGCGGTACGCCCAACCATGGTGTGTTTGCGCTCGATGATCTGCTCGGCAGCGAGTTCAACGGACGCGGCGCCTTCCTGCGTGGCTTGAACGAGGGCGACAGCGAGGTGACAGCAGGCGTCGCGTTCCTCACGTTGCGCAGCGACGGCATGGACAAATATGCGCAACCCGACGGCCGCTTCATGGGCAAGCCCGGCGTGCCGACCAACGTCACCTTCGAGGGACCGGAGCTGAAGGGCGCGACCAATCTCGTGCTCGGCACGATCGACCATCGCGAAACGGCCTATCACCCGCGAGCGTTCCGCGAGATCTACAAATTCATCGCCGGCCGCGAGCCCGCGCGTATTGCGGTCACGCCGGAACGGACCGTCCGCCTCAGCGGATTGGTCACGGGCGCTGCCGACGGCGCGCCGACCAACCGCCCTGTGGCCGGGGCGGGGGTCGAGATCCATCATGTCGATCGCGAGAGCGGGGAGCGCCGAGGCGATGTGGTGCACCGCTCGACGACGGGCGCTGACGGCCGCTGGGGACCGGCCACGGTCGATCCGTCCATGCCGCTCGAAATCATCCTGACCTCGCCCGACGCTCCGATCACACATTTCTACCGCTCGCCCTTCCCGCGCTCCTCCGACGTCGTGCATTTGCGCGCCGCGCGCCCATTCGCTCCCGCGGAGAAGGATGCCGGCGCTGTCGTGATCATGTCGCGTCCGCGCGGTTATTTCGGGCTGCCGCGCGACATCGTCCTGTTCGACGGCCAGCAGCCCGCCGACGTCCATCCGGGCGTGCCCACGGATGCGACGGCAACCTTGCGGCTTCCGCCCAGCGAGGTCGGGCGTAACATCGTGGCCCAATTCAACGAAGAACGAATTGTGGCACGCGCCTGGCCCGCGTCCGAGAACAGGATTGCGGTTGCCGAACTGACTTACTAGCTATTTGCTTGCGCAAGTCCCTACTGCGATGAGATCTGCGGGAGAGAGCCATGAACATCGCCAGCGTGCGTCGGCCCATCATCCCCCCGACCCCGCCGCGTGCGCCGGACAATTTGTCGTTCTTCGGCCGGATCGCGGCGATCAGGCAGAACATGATCGCGACCTGGGGTCAGCGCGCCTATGAAGAAGAGATCCTCAAGGGACGCTTCTTCCTGCACAAGAGCTTCATCCTGAACCAGCCGGATGCGATCAGGCACGTGCTGCTCAGCAACTACGAGAATTACACGCGGACGCCGGCGGGCATCCGCATGCTGCGCCCAGTGCTCGGCAAAGGCCTCCTGCTCGCCGAAGGCCATGACTGGACATTTCAACGCCGTACGCTCGCGCCGGCCTTTACGCCGCGCGCGACCGCCAATCTCGTGCCGCACATGACGGCGGTGCTCGACGAGACCATCGCGAAGCTGGATGCGCGCGCCAACGAGCCGATCGATCTGCGCGAGATCATGCAGCGCATGACGCTGGAGATCGCCGGGCGCACCATGTTCTCGTTCGGCATGGACCGGCACGGTGCAACCCTGCGCAACTTCGTCATGGAGTATGGCGAGCGGCTTGCGCGGCCCCACTTCCTCGACATGGTGCTGCCGGTGTCGTGGTCGACGCCCCTCGATCGGGCCCGCGCCCGCTTCCGCACGCGCTGGGTCGAATTCGTCGCGATGCTGATCGCCGAACGCCGTGCGGCTGGCAAGAAGGACGGTGCGCCGCCGCGCGATCTGTTCGATCTCATGGACGAGGCGCGCGACCCCGAGACTGGCAAGGGCTTCTCGGACGAGCAACTCGTCGACGAGGTCGCAACCATGATCCTGGCGGGTCACGAGACCACTGCGACTGCGCTGTTCTGGGCGCTGTATCTGCTTGCGCTCGACCCCGACACGCAGGAGGAGGTGGCGTCCGAGACTCGCGGCGAGCATCTCGACAGCATGGCCGATATCGACCGGCAGAAATTCACCCGTGCGGTGATCGACGAGACCATGCGGCTTTATCCGCCGGCCTTCCTGATTGCCCGGGCCGCGCGCGACAAGGACAATGCAGGCGGCGCCGAGATCAGCAAGGGCGATGTCATCATGATCGCGCCCTGGCTGCTGCACCGGCACGAGAAGCTGTGGGACCAGCCGAACGCATTCATTCCAAAACGCTTCATGTCGAAGGAGCCGCCCGATCGCTTCGCCTATCTGCCGTTCGGCGCAGGCCCGCGCGTGTGCATCGGCGCGCCATTCGCGCAGGCCGAATCCGTTCTGGCGCTGGCGCGGCTGATCGGCGCGTTCCGCGTCGAGCTGGCGGAGACAACACCTGTCATCCCGTATGGCGTCGTCACGACCCAGCCGGACCACTCACCCATGTTCCGTATCACGCGCCGGTGACGGACGGTCGTCTGGCCTTCGGCGTGATCCACCCCACATAGAGTTGCGCCATGAGCGATATCCAGGCCCAGTTTTCCGTTCTGAAGCAGACCGCCGATGCGAAAGTGGTCGATGCGATCGCGCGTCTCATCAGGGATGGTGAGGATCACGAGCTCAACCGCGTCAATGTCCTCGACTTCGCGACGCGGAATGGGGTCGATGAAGAGCGCGCCATCTCGGCCTTCCTGCATTCGGCGCGGCTCGGGCTGTTCGATCTCGGCTGGAACGTGCTGTGCCCGGGCTGCGGCGGCGTGCTCGGCGCTCATACGACGCTGAAGGCGCTCAAGCCGGACGATTATCACTGCGCGCTCTGTGCCTGCGGCTACAAGGCCTCGGTCGACGATCAGGTCGAAGTCTCCTTCACCGTCAATCCGCGCGTCCGGCGCATCGCCGCCCACGATCCCGATACGCTTCCGGTGTGGGAGTATTTCAAGCAAGTGTTCTGGAGCTCCGGCGTCGACTTCAACAAGGAGTCGTTCGCAACGCTCGCCAACGAGGTGACGCTGGACACGATGGAGCTGCCGGCCGGCGAGAAGGCGACCATGTCGCTGCAGTTGCCGAACGATTTCATCATCATCTTCGAGCCGGTGACCCACGCTGCCCAGTTCATCGACGTCCAGGGCGAGCCGACCAAGGATCGGCAGCAGCTCGCGATCATGTACAACAAGGTCCATGCGCCGACGGGGACCACGACGCTGCGGCCGGGTCCGCTGCGGCTGTCGCTGGAGAACCAGGCCGGCGTGCGCGTGCTGCCGTCGGTGTTCATCGCGGCCGAGGCACTCCATCATCTGATCGGCCAGCGCAAGCCGTTCCTCACCGCCAAGCGGATGCTGTCGAACCAGACCTTTCGCGACGTCTTCAAGGCGGACAATCTCAGCCTCGACCAGCGGCTCCAGATCACCTCGCTGACCTTCCTGTTCACGGACCTCAAGGGCTCGACAGCGCTCTATGAGCGCGTCGGCGATCTCGCCGCCTTCGATCTCGTGCGCGCGCATTTCCACGCGCTGCTGGAGATCATCTCGTCCGAGAAAGGCGCCGTGGTGAAGACCATCGGCGATGCCGTGATGGCGACCTTCGTCCGTCCCGAGCATGCGATCGTCGCGGGTCTGCGGATGCGCGCGGCCATGGACGCGCTCAACAAGCAGCGCGGCACCACGGATCTGATCGTCAAGATCGGCATCCACGAAGGTCCGTGCCTTGCCGTGATGCTCAACGAGCGGCAGGATTATTTCGGCCAGACCGTCAACATCGCCGCGCGCGTGCAAAGCCTGTCGACCGCGCAGGAGATCCACATCACCGGGCCGGTGCTGGATGCGCCGGCGGTTGCCGAGATCCTTCAGCGGCGTGAGATCACGCCGATCCAGAAGCAGGCGGCCTTGCGCGGCATCGCCGACAAGATGGTGGTGTACGAGATACCGTGAGTGATCGCGACGGCCGCCATATTCTTCGTCGTCAAGCCCGGCCGTGACGGCGAGGCAGATTGCCGAAACGTAATGCAGCGCGCGGAACTGACGCACGTTGCGTCGGTTGAGATTCCCACTCATATAATGCTGGTAGCGGCCGCGCTTCTTGCGGCTTCATCGATTTCGGTAGGATCTTATGCTCGACGGCCTGCGCCAATTCATCGCCGACATGGTTGCCCCCCAAGCCCAGGACCGCGCCTTTGGCGACAGCGATTACCGGCTGGCGGCAACCGCGCTGCTGGTCCACGTGGTTTCGCTGGACGGGCAGCCGACGGCAGCCGAGCGGAGCAAGTTGCACAGCCTGATCGAAAGTCATTTCAAGCTCGATCCCGGTACCGCGGATCGGCTGATCGCGGACGCGACCCAGGTCGAGGGCGAGGCGGTCGACCTCTACCATTTCACCAGCGTCATCATGCGCTCGCTCGACGAAGAGAGCCGCAAGCGCATCGTCCAGATGATGTGGGAGCTGGTCTATGCCGATGGCCAGGTGACCGAGTTCGAGGATAATGTCGTCTGGCGCGCCTCCGACCTGCTCGGGATTTCCCAGCGCGACCGGATTGATCTCAAGCACGCCGTCGCGGATCGCGCCGGCGGCCAGGTCAAGGATAGCGCTGTCGGCGGTTGAGCGATCGCCGGCGCGGCATGATTGCCGGTTGTATCGATCACATGACAAAACTTTAATGTAGCTGCCAAATTTCCCGGTTCCGAATTCCTCTGTAAATACGCGGTTTTTCCGCTTACCCCTGTCACCCGCTCAGGCTGCCATGCTGCCGGCGCCGCTTGCTTGTCGCGAGCGGCCTATGCTCCAGTTCCATCATTACGGGGCAAAAAACTTCATACAAGAGATAGCGATCGTGACTGAGCGGGTAACGTTGATCACCGGTGCCTCGGCGGGTATTGGCACGGAGCTGGCGCGTGTATTTGCCGCGAACGGGCACCGGCTCGCGCTGACGGCGCGACGTGCCGACCGGCTCGAGGCGCTCGCCGACGAGCTCACCTCCAGATGCGGCAAGAAGCCGATCGTGATCGCCTGCGATCTCCAGCAAGCCGATGCCGGCGAGCGGATTGCCGCCGCGCTCGCTGCCGAAGAGGTCGAGCTCGACAATCTCGTCAACAATGCCGGCTTCGGCGTGTTCGGTGACGCGATCGAGCGCGACCGCGACGAACAGGTCGGCATCGTCGATGTCAACGTCCGGGCACTGACCGACCTGTCGCTGCGCTTTGCCGATCAGCTCATCAGGAACAAGGGCGGCCTGCTCAATGTCGGCTCCGTCGCGGGCTTTCTGCCGGGTCCCGGTATGGCCGTCTATTACGCATCGAAGGCCTATGTGATCTCGCTCACCGAGGCGTTGCGGGCGGAGCTCGCGCCGCGCGGTGTTCGTGTCACCGTGCTCTGCCCGGGACCGGTGCAAACCGAATTCCAGGGGCGCGCCGGCGTTGGCTCCGGGCATGATACCGCGATGCTCAACGTCCCGGCCGCCGACGTCGCGCGGCAGGCTTATCGCGGCTTGATGGCGAACAAGCGGGCGGTGCTGCCGGGTCTCGGCATCAAGATTGTGCCGTTCGCACTCCGTTTCTTCCCGCGCGGCTTCATCCTGTCCGCCACCAGCCGGTTCCAGCGGCAGCGACACTGAGGAAAGCTGGCGGCATCCGTAGTGGCCCGGAGTGTGCTTCAGCATTGGCGCGTGTGTGCGCAAACTCACACGATGTTAACCACCGTTTAGCTATGCTGTCGGCTTGAACCGATAGCACTCGCAGAGACCATGTCGTTTCGGACGAACAGGTTTGGTGGCGCAAAATTGGTGCCCTTCCCCGGAAGGACGCCGAGCGCGACCGCCCCTGAACCTCAGCTGCCGGTTCTGATCGTCCTGCACCAGGAATCCTCCACACCAGGCCGCGTCGGCAATGCGCTGCGCGCTCTCGGCCATCGACTCGACATTCGCAGGCCACGCTTCGGCGATCCCTTGCCGGATACACTCGACCGGCACGCCGGTGCCGTCATCTTCGGTGGCCCGATGAGCGCCAATGATCCCGACGATTACATCCGCCGCGAGATCGACTGGATCGAAATTCCGCTCCGCGAACAGCGGCCGTTGCTCGGCATCTGCCTCGGCGCGCAGATGCTGGCGATGCAGCTCGGCGCGCGCGTCGCGCCGCATCCGGAGGCGCTGACCCAGATCGGCTATTACCCGGTCCGCCCGACGGCGGCGGGTCATGCGCTCTGCCCGTCCTGGCCGGCGCAGGTCTATCACTGGCATCGCGAAGGGTTTGAGTTGCCGCGCGGCGCGGAATTGCTGGCGGAAGGCGATGATTTCCCGATCCAGGCCTTCCGTGCCGGCAATGCCTTCGGCGTACAGTTTCATCCTGATGTGACCTACGCCATGATGCATTGCTGGACCACGCGCGGCTATGACGGCCTCAGCGCGCCCGGCGCGCGCGAGCGGCATCATCATTTTGCGGACCGCGCCGTTTACGACACCGCGGAACGCGCCTGGCTCGATCATTTCATCGGCGGCTGGCTGGCGCGCCGGCCAGTGCTGGCACAAGCCGCCGAGTGATCGCGCCTTCGCGCAAGTCGTTGCTCCATTCCCGGATATGCTAGGCTCGCTGCCAACGAGCGCGCGCGAACGCGTGCCGGCAAACAGGGAGAGCGCGATGGCTTACGAGCATATTCTCTATGAGGTGAGCGACAAGATCGCGACCATCACGCTCAATCGCCCCGATCGCATGAATGCGTGGACGCCGACGATGGAGCGCGACGTGCGCCATGCGATGGAGGCGTCGAGCGCCGATGACAATGTTCGCGTCATCGTGCTGACCGGCGCGGGCCGCGCCTTCTGCGCCGGCGCCGACATGGATGCACTGAAAGGGCTCGATCCCAACGACGTCAGGCGCGCTTCGAACCTGCCGCCCTTCGACATGAATCGCCGCCCGGACTGGCAGACGCGCTACGGCTTCTATCCGTCGATCGGCAAGCCTGTCATCGCGATGCTCAACGGCGCAACCGCCGGCATCGGTCTTGTCCACGCGCTCTATTGCGACCTGCGCTTTGCCGCCGACAACACCGTATTTACGACGGCCTTCGCGCGACGCGGCCTGATTGCCGAGCACGGCATCAGCTGGATGCTGCCGCGCATCGTGGGGCACGCCAACGCGATGGACCTGCTGCTCTCGGCGCGTCGCGTTTCGAGCGACGAGGCGCTGCGAATCGGCTTGGTCAACCGGCTTTGTTCACCTGAAAAGCTGCGCGAGGAAACCTACGCCTATGCGCGCGACCTCGCCGATTTCGTCTCGCCGAGCGCGATGGCCACGATCAAGCGGCAGCTCTACGACGTGCCGTTCCAGACGCTGGCCGAGGCCACGATCGAGGCCAACAGGGAAATGATGGTGGCACTCAACGGGAGTGATTTCCGGGAGGGGGTCGCGAGCTTCATGGAGAAGCGGCCGCCGAGGTTTACGGGGAAGTAGGGGATCTAAGTCCGTCTTCGCCCTCTGGGCTTCGCCGGATGCCACGCTTCGTCCTTCGGGCTCTGCGCGACTGCGCCACGCGTAGCCCGAAGGGTGAAGCGTGGTGGAGCCAGGCGGGATCGAACCGCCGACCTCGTCATTGCGAACGACGCGCTCTCCCAGCTGAGCTATGGCCCCTTTGCTGGCCGCTCTGGTAAACGCGGCCGACAACCGGGCGCCATTTAAGTCCCCGCCAAGGTCAAGTCAAGGACGGGTGTAAGGGGGTTTTAGCCATCCGGGCACCGACTTCCCTTGTTTGGGCCGGGGGGAACCGATATCTAGCGATAATCATCCCACGACACAGGCTCAGAGAGTGTTTCGCTGATGCGCCCGATAGTCTTCATCCTGATCCAGATCATCAATCTGTACATCTACCTGCTGATCGCATCGGCAATTCTGTCCTGGTTGATCGCATTCAACGTCGTGAACACCCGCAACCAGTTCGTCGGTGCGGTCGCGGAGTTCCTCTATCGAATTACCGAGCCGGTCCTGGGGCCGATCCGGCGCAGGCTGCCCAGCATGGGCGGGCTGGATATGTCTCCGATCGTTGCGTTCTTCGTGCTTTGGTTGATCCAGCTTTATCTCGCCGAGTACGTTTATCCGAACGTGCCTTAGGCCAGAGGAACCGCGGCGGAGCCTTGATCGAGCCTTGGCGAACCTCCATCACGGGCGTCACCATTGCATTGCGGGTGACGCCGCGTGGCGGGCGTGACGGCATCGACGGGATCGAGCAACTGTCCGACGGCCGCAGCGTGTTGAAGCTGCGCGTGCGAGCCATTGCCGATGGTGGCGAGGCCAATCGCGCGGTTCTGGCGTTGCTGGCCAAATCGCTCGGTGTGCCCAAGGCCAGCGTCAGCCTCCTCTCAGGGGCGACGTCGCGGTTGAAGCAGGTCGCCGTCGCGGGCGATCCGGCGCGACTTGCCGAATCGTTGCGCGAGTTAGCACCGGCGAAATCGACAGACTAAGGGAACCGATATGACGGCCAAGATCATCGACGGAAAAATCATTGCCGCAGAACTTCGCGCTCGCGTCGCCGACGAAGTCGCCCGTGTCAAGCGCGAGCACGGTCTGGTGCCTGGCCTCGCAGTGGTCCTGGTCGGCCATGATCCGGCCAGCGAAGTCTATGTCCGCTCGAAGCATACGCAGACCCAGGCTGCGGGCATGGCCTCGTTCGAGCACAAGCTGCCCGCGGACGTCTCGCAGGCTGACCTGCTGGCGGTGGTTGCGAAGCTCAACCGCGATCCCGCCGTACACGGCATTCTCGTGCAGTTGCCGTTGCCCAAGGGCTTGAACACCGAGGCCGTGATCAACGCCATCGATCCCGCCAAGGATGTCGACGGCCTGCATCCGAACAATGCCGGACGGCTCGCCGGCGGCTTCGAGGCGCTGTCGCCCTGCACGCCGCTCGGCTGCATCATCCTGACCAAGAGCGTGCACGGCTCGCTGGAGGGCATGAACGCCGTCGTGATCGGCCGCTCCAATCTGGTCGGGCGCCCGCTGGTGCAATTGCTGCTGAACGAGAACGCCACGGTGACGATCGCCCATTCGCGCTCGCGCGACCTGCCCGGGATCGTGAAGCAGGCCGACCTCGTCTACGCCGCAGTCGGCAGGCCCGAGATGGTGCGCGGCGATTGGCTGAAGCCGGGTGCGACCGTGATCGACATCGGCATCAACCGCATTCCGAAGGCCGATGGAAAGACCCGTCTCGTCGGCGATGTCGCCTACCAGGAAGCGCTTGGCGTTGCCGGTGCGATCACGCCGGTGCCGGGAGGCGTCGGCCAGATGACGGTCGCCTGCCTGCTCGTGAATACGCTGCGTGCGGCTTGCGCGATCGCCGGCATGCCGAAGCCGGCGGTGTAGCCGCGCTCCGTGCCCCGGACGCAACGCAGCGCAGCGCTTCTTCAGCGGTGCGCGGCTGAGCCGGCCAAGTCGCGGCATGGGTCCCGGCTCAGCGTCGCGTCATTTCATGCCGCGCCGCGTCCGGGACACGGATGCCTCACACCTTCTTTTTCTTCTCGCGCTCGATGCCTTCGAGGATCAGCTTCTGCGCTTCCTCGGGACCGCCCCAGCGCGTGATCTTCACCCACTTGCCCTTCTCGAGATCCTTGTAGTGCTCGAAGAAGTGCTGGATCTGCTGGAGCGTGATGTCGGGCAGGTCGGAATACGACCTCACCTTGTCGTAGCGCTGCGTCAGCTTTGACGACGGCACCGCCAGAATCTTCTCGTCGCCGCCGGCCTCGTCTTCCATGAACAGCACCCCGACCGGGCGCACGCTCATGACCGCGCCGGGAATGATCGCGCGGGTGTTCACGATCAGCACGTCGCAGGGGTCGCCGTCGTCGGACAGGGTGTGCGGAATGAAGCCGTAGTTACCGGGGTAACGCATCGGCGTGTAGAGGAAGCGATCGACCACCAGCGTGCCGGCCTCCTTGTCCATCTCGTATTTGATCGGTTCGCCGCCCACGGGGACTTCGATGATGACGTTGACATCCTGGGGGACGTTTTTTCCGATCGAGATCGCATCGATACGCATTAGAAAGGCTCCGTTATTGCCGAAATTAGCTCTCGCCCGGCAGCGATTTTCGGCGCTGTCATACGCGGGCTTGTGCCGCCGATCCATGGTGTTTTTGTGAAAAAATGAATCCGGCGACCACCGGAGCAAGCGCCTGGTGGTATTGACGGATGGGAAGCGGTGCCGATTAAGGTTTCAGCAGCTCAATGGGTCCGAACTTAGTTCGTCCAGGCGAAGGCAACCTTGTCGAGCGCCTTCGGCCCGAAGCGCTCCGAGGAGCGGGCCACCATGCGGCCGCCCAGGGCGCGGTAGAACTCGGTCGCCGGATCGTTGTCCGAGAGCGCCCACACCACCATGCTCTTCAAATTGCTCTGCATGAGGTCGCGGCGGGCGGCGGCGAACAGGCGGCGGCCGAAGCCGAGGCCCTGGAATTCCGGACGCAGGTAGAGCTCGTAGATTTCGCCGTCGAAATGCAGGCTGCGGGCGCGGTTGCGGCCGTAATTCGCATAGCCCGCGATCTTGTCGCCGAATACGAGCACACTGACACGGCTGCCCTTGCGGATCGCGCTATCCCACCACTGCGGACCGCGGCGGTTGATCAGCTTCTCCAGCTCGGCACCGGGAATGATCCCCTGATAGGCGGAGCGCCAGGCTTCGTCATGGGTGGACGCCACCGCAGTTGCATCTGCAGCTTTGGCCGGCCGGACCTCGATCAGGGTTGTGCTCATGAACGCGATCAAACCAAGTCGCCGCGCCGGCGGCAAGACCTATCGTTAATTATCGGTTAACGTGTGGATTTTCTGCATCAGTTTTTTAACCATGTTGTGCCGAAAAAAGACAAGGCGCCATTTCGGACGGCACCGACATGCCATGCGTCGGTGCAAAACTGCTTTGCGACAACGAATGAACGGTCATGGCAGCGCAGAAAGTCCGCCCCAAATGATTCGTTCCTACTAGTGTGACCGTCGCCATCCGTGCTCGCCCCGGCAAATCATGCGGCTCCCTGACACTCTTGCAGTCCTGTTTCTGCTGGTCCTGCTGACCGCGTCGCCTGTGTGCGCGCAGGTCACGTTTGGGCCATCGGGACCGGAGGGCGAGCCGTTGCGCCGCCAGGAATGGCGCGTTCCGTCGCCGGATACCGACATTGCCGCGCGCGCACTGTTGTTTCGTCCAGTCGGCGCCGGTCCATTCCGGCTTGCGGTGATCGCACATGCGTCGACGCAGAACGTGCTCCGTCGTACGCAAATGCCGCAGCCGGAATATCGCGCACTCGCCGCGTTTCTCGTCGCACGCGGTTTTGCCGTGCTGGTGCCCGAAAGGCTCGGCCATGGCGCGACCGGTGGCCGCTATGTCGAGGATCAGGGCGGCTGCGACGAAGCCGATTATGCACGCGCTGGCCGCGCCACCGCGGAGGAAATTTCACGCGCTCTGGATTATCTGCAAAAGCAGGATTTTATTCGCAAGGATGCTGCCGCCGTGATCGGTCATTCGGCGGGCGACTGGGGCGCACTTGCGCTTGCGAACGGTGATCCGAAGGTTATTTCCGCGATCATCGCGTTTGCGCCGGGGCGCGGCGGCCACGCCAATGACGAACCGAACAAGGTCTGCGCGCCACATACGCTTCTTGCCGCCGCTGCCGAATTCGGCAAGACGGCGCGCATTCCCGTCACTTCGCTGGTCGCGGCCAATGACAGCTATTTTGCGCCGGCGTTCTCCAAGGCTTTGGCGGACGCGTTTCGCGGCGGCGGCGGCAGGGACGATTTGCGCACGCTGCCGGCGGTGGGCAGCGAGGGCCATTGGATGATCGAGACCGAGGCTGGCGTCCAGGCCGCAGGCAGCGAACTCGCGCGCGCGCTGAATCTGCCGAAACCTGCCGCGCCCAGGAAGCCATGACGCTGTATTTCGTGGTCAAATATCTGCACGTGCTCGGCGCCATCGTCATTCTCGGCACCGGGACCGGCATCGCGTTCTTCATGCTGATGGCGCATCGCACCGATAACGCGGAGTTCATCGCACGCACGGCGTCGATCGTGGTGATTGCGGATGCGATCTTCACGCTCTCGGCGGTGATCCTGCAGCCGGTCACGGGCGGCCTGCTGATGATGCTTTCTGCAACGGCCATCACCGAACATTGGGTCCTCGCCTCGCTCGCGCTTTACGCAGTCGCTGGCCTGTTCTGGATTCCCGTCGTCGTCATGCAGATCGAGATGCGCGATCTCGCGCGCAAGGCTGCCGAGCAGCACGCCGCGCTGCCGGAGCGCTACTTCATCCTGTTCCGCCGCTGGTTCGCGTTCGGCTTTCCCGGCTTCGGTGCCACCATGCTCATCCTCTGGCTGATGATCGCAAAACCGTTTTGAAAGACGCGATGACCCAGCGAACCATTCTGGTACTCGGCGCCTCCGGTCTGATCGGCCGCTTCGTGACTGACGATCTGCGCGCGCGCGGTTTGCGCGTGGTCGGTCTCGCGCGCAGCCTGTCACCGGCGCAGCAGCTGAGCGCACTCGATCTCGAGCTTCCAATCTTGTCGCTCGATACGACCGCATTGACGCGCCTGTTGAGTGAGCATGCGGTGGATGTCGTCGTGAACTGCCTCGGCGTGCTCCAGGATGGCCCCGGCAGCGACACCAACGCAGTTCATCGCGACTTTGTCATGCGCCTGCTTCAGGCCATCGCCACCAGCAGCCGCGCGATCCGGCTGGTTCACATCTCGATTCCCGGAGCCGCCGAAGCCGATCGCACCGCGTTCGCCATGACCAAGCGCCAGGCCGAGCACCTGATCGCGGAATCAGGCGTTCCTCATGCGATCCTGCGACCCGGTTTTGTGGTCGCACCCTCGGCTTATGGCGGCAGCGCCATGCTGCGCGCGCTCGCCGCCTTCCCGCTCGACTTGCCGGGCAAGGAGATGGCGACGCCATTCCAGCCCGTCGCAGTCGAGGATATCTCCGCGACCATCGCTTGGCTCGCGGCGCGCGAGATCGGCGATGCGTCCGTGAAGGCGGTGAGCTGGGACCTCATGCAATCCGAGCCGATCACGATGGCCGGGGTCATCAAGCAGTTCCGCTTCGCGTTCGGCACGGCCGGCTGGCCGTGTGTCACGATGCCGTCTTTCATGCTCGATCTCGGCGCGAAGGTCGGCGATCTCGCGAACTATCTCGGCTGGATGCCGCCGATGCGCTCCACCGCGATCGCCGAGCTCCGCCGCGGCGTGCAAGGCGATCCCTCGGCATGGGTCGCCGCCACGGGCATCGTCCCGAAGACGTTGACGGAAACGGTCGGGCGCCACCCCGCCACCATCCAGGACAAATGGTTCGCCCGGCTGTTCCTGATCAAGGCGCTGATTGTCGCGAGCCTGGTCACATTCTGGCTCATCTCCGGCTTGATCGCCCTGGTCGTGTCCTACCGGGCCGCCGCCGGCATCTTGACCGCGCACAACTTCCCGCCCGCGCTGGTCGATCCCGTCACCATCGGCACCAGCCTGATGGATATGAGTATCGGCGTGCTGATCGCCTTCCGTCGCACGGCTGCGATCGGGCTAGTGGCAGGCATCGTCGCCTCGCTCGGCTACATGTTCGGCGCGGCGATCCTGACGCCCGACCTCTGGATCGAACCGCTCGGTGCGCTGGTCAAAACGGGACCGGCAATCGTGCTGATGCTGGTCGCGCTGCTGATTCTGGACAATCGCTGATGAGTAAATGGCCCGATGATGACGTGATCCTGTTCGACGGCGTCTGCATCTTCTGCTCGCGCTGGGTGAGGTTCGTCGCACGGCGCGACGCTGCAAAACGGTTTCGCTTCACGCCGATCCAGTCGGATTATGGTGCGAGGCTGGCGCGAACATTCGGCATCGACCCGGATGATCCCGATACGAACGCTGTCGTCCATGGCGGGGAAGTGTTCATGAAGTCGGATGCGGCGCTGACCGTACTGTCGCTGCTTCCGGGGTGGGGCTGGGTACGCGCATTGTTCGCCGTACCAAAGCCGCTGCGAGATCCGGTCTACAGCCTCATCGCGCGCAATCGCTATCGCATCTTTGGCAAGTACGATGCGTGCTTCGTGCCGGATGCCGATCTGCGGGCACGGGTGATTGAATAGTATCTCCTCGTCATTGCGAGGAGCGAAGCGACGAAGCAATCCAGACTACCTCCGCGGAAAGATTCTGGATTGCTTCGCGGCGCTCGCAATGACAGAGCATGGGGCTTATCGTTTGCCCCAAACCGCCAGCACTTCCTTCGCCGCCCGCTCGCCGCTGTCCCGCGCCCCATGCGCCGTCGTGAAGAAATTCGGCGACGTCGCTTCGCCGGCGAAGAACAACCGTCCATCCACCGGCGCTGCCAGCACGGCGCGGTCTCCTGCATGCCCCGGCAGCGCGTGCGAGTAGGAGCCGCGGGCAAATGGGTCTTGTCCCCAGCGAGACTCACGCAGCGGCTTCAGCTTGCGGCGGATGTCGTTGCCGAGGAAGCCTGCGATCTCGTCGATGCTGTGCGCGGCGATGGCGCCGTCGCCGGCGGCTTCCAATTGGCGGGCAAAGCTGCCGCCGAAGAAGCCTTCGATGCAGGGTTGGCCGAAAGGACGGATGTGGTAGGTGCCCATCTCGGTGCGCATGGTGGCACCGCGCAGATTGCCTTCCTTCGGGAAGGTTTCGGCGCCGTCGAGCGCCAGCGTCACCTTGTCGTCGACGCCGAGCGGCAGGCCGGCTGCGGCATCGACCTTGGCGGGAAGCGGCGGGGAGAAGCGGATCGCTTCGTCGGCGATCAGATTGGTCGGCACGGTGACGATCACCTTGTTCGTGGTCAGCTTGCCCCGCGATGTCTCGATGCGGATGCGCTTGTCTGAATGATCGATCAGCGTGACGTTGCAGTTCAACGCGACAGGACATGCCGTCCCATAGGCCGCGACCAGTGCGCCATAGCCGCGGCGGACGCGCCAGTTGAGCTCGCTGTCCTCATAGGCGTCCCAGTCCAGCGTCGACATGTCCTTGAGTTCGCAGCCGTTGATATAGGTCGAGATCGCGTCGATCATCGGATTCCAGCGATTGCCGGGCTCGAGGCTGCGGCTCGCGGGCTCGTCCTTGCCCTTCTGCGCGGTGTGCCACAGGCGTTCATAGAACGCGTCCATCGCGCGCATGAAATCGTCGCGCTCGCTCTGCGGAAACGCATTGCCGTAGGCGCGTTCGCGCCAGGGCGGCAGATCCTTGTTGAGCTCGAAATCGAGTTTTCGCGCGATCGGGACGAAGGAGTTCTTGTCCGCCGAATGCAGCCAGCCGCAGCCGACGTCGAAGGTCACTTCAGGAGAGGCCTGCACGGTCCAGGCGCGGCCGCCGAGGCGGTTGCGCGCCTCCAGCACGATCACGGAGAGGCCGGAGCCTGCCAGCGCATGCGCCGCGCCGAGGCCGGCTGCACCGGCACCGATGATTGCGACGTCGACGGAGGAGGGGAAGGACATGGGTGGGCTCTAGCACGTCTCTGATACGCGCTAAAGGCACCACAAAGTGAGTGTCGTAGGGTGGGCAAAGGCGCTCTTGCGCCGTGCCCACCATCGTCTATTGGGAATTCAAAGTGGTGGGCACGCTTGCGCTTTGCCCACCCTACGGCGCTGTGGCGTGCGGCAGCCTTACGCCACCGCTTCCTTGGACTTTTCCGCGCGCTTGCGCTCGTTCGGGTCGAGGTGCTTCTTGCGCAGGCGGATCGACTTCGGCGTGACCTCGACGAGCTCGTCGTCCTCGATATAGGCGAGCGCCTTTTCCAGGGTCATGCGGATCGGCGGGGTCAGGCGCACCGCTTCGTCCTTCGACGTCGTGCGGATGTTGGTGAGCTGCTTGCCCTTGAGCACGTTGATCTCGAGATCGTTGTCGCGGGTGTGCTCGCCGACGATCATGCCCTTGTAGACCTTCCAGCCCGGCTCGATCATCATCGGGCCGCGGTCTTCCAGCTTGAACATGGCGTACGCCACCGCTTCGCCCTGGTCGTTGGAGATCAGCACGCCGTTGCGACGGCCCTGGATCTCGCCCTTGTACGGGGCGTAGCCGTGGAACAGGCGGTTCATGATCGCGGTGCCGCGGGTGTCGGTCAGCAGTTCGCCCTGGTAGCCGATCAGGCCGCGGGTCGGCGAGTAGAACACCAGGCGCTGACGATTGCCGCCCGAGGGCTTCATCTCGATCAGCTCGGACTTGCGCTCGCTCATCTTCTGCACGACGACGCCGGAATGCTCCTCGTCGACGTCGATCACGACTTCCTCGATCGGCTCCATGGTGGCGCCGGTCGCTTCGTCCTTCTGGTACACGACGCGCGGGCGCGACACCGAGAGCTCAAAGCCCTCGCGGCGCATGGTCTCGATCAGGATCGCGAGCTGCAATTCACCGCGGCCGGACACTTCCATCGCGTCCTTGTCGGCGGCTTCGACGACGCGCAGCGCGACGTTGCCTTCGGCTTCGCGCAGCAGACGGTCGCGGATCATGCGGCTGGTCACCTTGTCGCCTTCAGTGCCGGCGAGCGGTGAGTTGTTGACGATGAACGACATCGACACGGTCGGCGGATCGATCGGCTGTGCCGGCAGCGGCACCTCGACGGTCGGATCGCAGAAGGTGTCGGCGACGGTGCCCTTGGTCAGGCCCGCGATGGCGACGATGTCGCCGGCTTCGGCTTCATCGAGCGGGGTGCGCTCGAGACCGCGGAACGCCAGGATCTTGGTGATACGGCCCGTCTCGACCAGCTTGCCGTCGGCATGCAGCACCTTGACCTGCTGGTTCGGCTTGAGCACGCCGGACGAGATGCGGCCGGTGATGATGCGGCCGAGATAGGGGTTGGCTTCCAGGATGGTGCCGATCATCTTGAACGGACCTTCCTCGACCGTCGGCGGCGCGACGTGACGCAGGATCAGGTCGAACAGCGGCTCCATGCCCTTGTCCTGCGGACCCTCGGGGCTTTCCGCCATCCAGCCCTGCTTGGCCGACCCGTACAGGATCGGGAAGTCGAGTTGCTCCTCGCTGGCGTCGAGCGCCGCGAACAGGTCGAACACTTCGTTGATGACTTCGGTCGGGCGCGCGTCGGGACGGTCGACCTTGTTGATGACGACGATCGGCTTCAGGCCGACCTTGAGCGCCTTGGAGACCACGAACTTGGTCTGCGGCAGCGGGCCTTCGGCAGCGTCCACCAGCACCAGCGCGCCGTCCACCATGTTCAGGATGCGCTCGACCTCACCGCCGAAATCGGCGTGGCCGGGGGTGTCGACGATGTTGACGCGGGTGTCCTTCCACTGCACCGAGGCCGCCTTGGCCAGAATGGTGATGCCGCGCTCGCGCTCCAGATCGTTGGAGTCCATGGCGCGATCCGTCACCTTCTGGTTCTCGCGGAACGTGCCGGACTGCTGGAGGAGCTTGTCGACGAGGGTCGTCTTGCCGTGGTCGACGTGGGCGATGATGGCGACGTTACGAAGATTCATGGGTGAGCTTCTTTTGCGGTCGGACAATGGGTTAAGCGCGATCTCGCCGGTCGAGCCGGGACCTCTTCACGGACAACGCTGAAACGTGGAAAACGGGGCCTAGTACACCCAAAAAGGAAACCCGGCCATCTCGACCGGGTAGCCTATGCGTTTGCGGCGCAATATAGGGAAAAAACGCCAAAAAACAATGCGTTCTTTCGAGGTTGGTTGATTGATTTTTGCCCGGGAATCCCCGGGGCTTAGCGGTATCCCGGGCCAAACCGGCCCTTTATTCGCGGGACAGCGGCTCCTTCTAGCCCTGAGCGGAGCTGAGGTCCGGCTCCTCGGTCGGATAGACCCCGCGCAGCACCTCCTCGAAATGCATCTTCACGGCGTCGTTGCAGAGACAGGCGCGCAGGCGCAGGCCGTCATGGTTGCGGACCAGGATCGAGCCGCGCCGCGTGTCGAGCACGCCTTCGGCCTTGAACGATTGCAGCACGCGGCTCGCATAGCTTCGTCCCACGCCGAGCAATGTGGCGAGTTGCTCATGCGTCAGCGGCACGCTGCGTTCGTCGCCGGTCCGCTCCATCGCGGCGATGATCCATTTCGCCGTGCGTTGCTCGATCGAGTGGATCGCGTTGCAGGCGGTCGACTGGAAAATCTGCGCCAGCATGCAGTCGGCATAGCGGGCGAAGATGTTGCGCAACGATGGCGAGCGCGCTTTGGCCGTTTCCAATTTGCCGACGTGAATGCGGGCAAACGGTCCGCCGAATTTCACGCAGATGCGGGTATAGGCCGGGAGAAATCCTTCACTGACGATGCCACCCACGGCGCCTTCGCGGCCGACCAGAATGGTCTCGACGTCGCGGCCGTCTTCGTTGGGCACGAGAAATGTCGCGAGTGACGGCCCGCAGGGAAAATGCACGACCTGGACATCGTCGCCGGGACTGTAGAGCAGATGGTTGGCGCCGACGTCGTCGACGGCAACATACGGTGCGAGCAGCGCATAGTCCGCCGGGTTCAGCCGCCGCAGCAGATTATTGGCGGGGCGGCTCTCGATCTCGTTGGTCTTGCTGATCCGCGCATCCATCGTGAACTCCCCATCCTCCTCCCCACATTAGCGAGTTCCGTTCGTTGGCTGTGTGCACATGTGGACAGACGTCAAAACTGTTCTGTGGTGAGTTTCGTTCCGGGAACCCTCCGATGCGCTGGGCGCAGGCGTCGGCCTGAGGCCACCCTGATCGGTGACACCATGCAGCCCTCGATAACCAGGATCATGATACCTGCCTCCCCGGACGGCTCGGCCGATATCCCTGTCGATGTTCTGATCGTCGAGGACGATCCGATCATCGCCATCGATTTCGAGGATCGTCTGCTCGGCTTCGGCGTGAGAAAGGTGCGGACCGTGGGCTCCGTGGCGCAGGCGCTGAATGCGATCAATGCGCGCGCGCCCGATTTCGCGCTGCTCGACGTCGAGCTGATCCGGGAGAAGAGCTTTGCGATCGCCGAACGGCTCGCGGCGCTCGAAATCCCCTTCGTCTTCGTCACCGGCTACGGCGCGGAGACCAGCATTCCCGCGCAGTTTGCCGCACGGCCGCGGCTGCAGAAGCCGTGCTCCAGCGATGCGCTGGAGATGGCGCTGCAGGCGCGCAGCCGCTAAGTCAGCTCAGGCGAATTTCGGATCGAGTGTGGTCGACCACAGCGCGACGTCGGCGCGGTCGCGCAGCGTCACCGTCATCTGGCCCGAGGCACCGTCGATCCTGACGTGGCCGAAGAACTGCATGCCGGCGGACGGGGGCAGGTTCTGCTTGTCGCTGCCCGGTGCTTTGACGAAGCGCACCTCGGGACCGAACGTGTTGTCGAGCTCGTTCGGGCCGAACGTGCCGGCGTGCAGCGGCCCCGAGACGAATTCCCAGAACGGTTCGAAATCCTGGAAATGCGCCTTGTTCGGATCGTAGTAGTGCGCGGCGGCGTAGTGCACGTCCGCCGTCAGCCACACCGTGTTCTTGATCGGCGCCATCTTGATGAAGCGCAGGATGTCGGCGATCTCGAGCTCACGGCCACGCGCCGGGCCATCGCCTTGCGCGAACGCTTCCGAGCCCTTTTTGTTGGCGCCATCGTCATAGACGATCAGGCTGAGTGGCATGTCGGAGGCGATCACCTTCCAGGTCGCGCGCGAATTGAGCAGTTCGCGCTTCAGCCACGCCATCTGCTCCGGGCCGAGGAAGTAGCTGGCCGGGCCGTAGTCGGTCTCGAGATTGGCTCCGTTCGGGCCGCGATAGCTGCGCTCGTCGAGCACGAACACGTCGAGATGCGGGCCGTAGGAGATCTTGCGATAGACCCGGCCCGGCTCGACGATGCTCTCGCGCATCGGATACATCTCGTGGAAGGCGCGCCCCGCGCGGGCCGCAAGCATCGAGATGTCGCGCACCTTGTAGGTCGACGGCAGGTCCTTCGACAGCGACCAATTGTTGGTCACTTCGTGATCGTCCCACTGCACGAAAACAGGCACCTCGGCATTGAAGGCGCGGACGTTGTCGTCGGTGAAATTGTATTTGTGCGCGGCGCGATACTCGTCCAGCGTCTCCGCAACCTTGGCCTTCTCCGGGATCGTGACGTTCTTCCATATCCTGCCGTCGGCAAGCTTGACCTCGGCGGGGATCACGCCGTCGGCGTAGATGGTGTCGCCGGAATGCAGCAGGAAATCCGGCCGGTGCTTGCGCATGGCTTCGAACGTGACCATGCCGCCGTCATCGGGATTGATGCCCCAGCCTTGGCCAGCGACGTCGCCGCCCCAGACGAAGCTGACGTCGCGGCGGTCGGCGGGCGCAGTGCGGAAGCGGCCGACCACCGGCTCGCCTTCGATCGCGGTGTGGGAGAGATCGCGGAAGCGGACGCGGTAGAAGATGTCCTGGCTCGCCGGCAGATTCGCGACCAGCATCTTCGCGGTGAAATCGCTCTCGGGCAGCGCCGCGATCGGCGGCAGCGCGCGGGCGTCCTTGAATGACTCGGTCGTCGCCACCTCGACCAGCATCTGCGCGGGCCGGTCGGCACGCGCCCAGACCACGCCGCCGTCGACAGTGACGTCGCCGGATTGCACGCCATGGGTGACTGCAGGCCGGTCGGCCGCGCGCGACAGATGCGGCATCGCGATCGCGCCGAGCGCGCCGGCACTCGTGCTGAGGAATTTGCGGCGGGAGAATTTGATCTTCATGGCGATTGCTCTCGATATCGCGCAGGCGCCCGCCGAGGCGGCGGTCGCGAGGATGAAGTCGACGCTATATTGAGACAATGTGACGCGGCAATTACGCGCGCACGCGTTTATGCGTTGCCGGCAGCCCGGAATTGCGCGCCTGTCCGTTGCAGGCTCTGCGGCAGGGCGAACAGCACGGCCTTGCGGTCGGCGACTGCGGCGTGGAATTGCTCGAGCGCGATGTTGAAGGCAGTCAAGGCACCTTCCTCAATCGCCCCGTGATCGTAGCAGCGTAGCGTATCTCGCAAGATATCGTCGGCCTCCGCCTGCATCTGGTCGAGCTCGTCGATCGTCTCGCTCTTGCGGGCCGCGGCGAGCATGTCGAGCAGGCGTTCGCGCAGATGGCTGTTGGTGTCGCGCTCGTCCTTCTTCAGGTAGCCCGCGAACCATGCGCCGAGCGAGCCCGTGGCCGAGAGCGCCATCAGGCTCCACCAGATGTAGTCGCTGTATTTGTCGAGGAAGGTCTTCTCCTCGCCGTCGACGAAGGCGGCCGCGCCCGGATGCACGGGGATCACGGCGTCCTTGTCGGTATCGGGCGTTTCGATCTTCGCAGCCTGCGGGAAGTCGGCCAGCAATTGCTGGCGTACTGCGAAGAGCTGACGGGTGAAGGCCGCGACGGTGGTCTCGGACAGGCCTTTGCGCGCCACGACGTGGTGCGAGAAGCTGATGGTCTTGACCTCGTCGTCGGGACGATCGGGCGAACCGCCATAGGTGCCGGCGGGAATCTCCGAGGCTTCATAGACCGGATGATTCTGCGCGATGGCATCGGCCGAATCGATTGCGAGGAAGGTCGGCGCGCCGCCATCCTTGGCGGAGGCTGCGATCGCGTCGGCGGTGATCTTGCTATTGACGGGGCCGGCCGCGAGATAGACGTCGGCCTTCTGAGCCTTGATCGCTTCGGCGACTTCGCTCGCGGGGAATTGCACGATCTCGACCTTTGCGGGATCGACGCCGTATTGCTGCAGGATCACCTTGAGCAAATTGACGTTGGCCTGCGTCTTGCCGACCACGCCGACACGATGGCCGGCGAGTTGCGCGATCTTGGTGATCTTCGCGCCCTTCTTCTTACCCTTGCCGGGTACCGACCACAGCACCACGACGTTCTTGCGCAACGTCGCGACGGCTTGCGCGTTCTTGGGAACATCGAGATCGCCGCGCACGATGGCGAGGTCGGCCTTGCCTTCGGCGATCAGCGCCGCGCTGGCGGTGGCACCCTCGGTCTGGATCGGGCGCAGCCGCACGATGCCTTTGCTCTGCGCGAAGGCCTGCGTCAGTGTCTGCACGATCTTGAGGTCGTCGCTGTTGGCAGGGCCGACCGCGATCTTCAGCGTCACCGGCCGCATCGCGAAATAATAGCCGCCTGCGAGCGCGCCGATGATGGCAAGCACCAGCGCCAGAGTCACGAGTGCCGTCTTCCGCGCCGCGGATCGCGGCGAAGGCGGAGAGGGCGTTTCGGCCAGGTTCGATCCCCCGGTCATCGATCTCCCAAACAGGCGCTTCAGGCTCAGTTTCATCTTGGCCGGCGATTTACGCCCGCAATTGTAGCAAATTTCTTGTCCGACAGGGTTACATCTCCGTCATGGTTAGCGGATCGGCGCAATCCCGGATGAACCTCGGCCGTATGCACGGTGTTAAGGTAAAGTTCCCCTCGGAAATGGAGGCCATCATGGCAGAACGGCTATCGGCAGACGCACGCAAGCAGGCGCTGGGTGGTATTCCGGGCTGGACCGACGTTCAGGGCCGCGACGCCGTCGGCAAGACCTTTGTCTTCAAGGACTTCAACGAGGCCTTCGGCTTCATGACCCGGGCCGCGCTGGTCGCCGAGAAGATGGATCACCACCCCGAATGGCGCAATGTCTACAAGACGGTCGAGGTTGTGCTGTCGACCCATGACGCCGGCGGCGTCACCAAGCTCGATATCGAGCTCGCCACCGCGATGAACGCCATCGCCAGGCTGACATCAGGCTGACACCTTGCAGGCCGAATGCGCATCCCCATGTTGTGATCGGCACCGGATGCGGCGATCCGCCGCGCCGGCTCAACGGGAGTTTGCTAGACATGGCTGCCGAACACAGCGTCGGCTTCGAACCGGCCGATCGGCTCGCGGAAGATCGTGACAGCGTGCGCCGTCGCTTCTGGCGCAAGCTGAAGCGCGTCGCCGCGTATCTGCCGTTCACGGAGGATCTGCTCGCCGCCTATTACTGCGCGTTCGACCGGCAGACCCCGCGCCACGTCCAGGCATCGCTGCTGGGCGCGATCGCTTACTTCATCCTGCCGTTCGACTTCATCCCCGACGTGATGCCGGTGCTCGGCTTCACGGATGACGCCGCCATTCTCGCCACCGCCATTCGCATGGTCGCCAGCCATATCACGTCGGAGCATCGCGAAGCCGCGCGTGCCGCGCTGAAGCGCGGGGTGGATGAGGCGGAAGCGGCGTAGCGCCTCCGCACGCATCTCTACGGATGCAGGATCACCTTGCCCATGGCCTGGCGTCCTGCCAGCACCTTCAGTGCGTCGGCGGTCTGCGCCAGGGGGAAGGTGCGGTCGACATGCGAGGAGATTTTTCCTTCCGCGGTCCACTTCACCAGCTTCTCGAGATTGGCGCGGTTCTTCTCCGGGTTGAGCCGTGTCCAGGCGCCCCAGAACACGCCTCTGATATCGCAGCCCTTCAGCAGCGCGAGGTTCAGCGGCATCTTCGGAATGTCGCCGGCGGCAAAGCCGATGACGAGGAAGCGGCCTTCCCAGGCGATCGAGCGCAGCGCCTGCTCGGCATAGGTGCCACCCACGGGATCGAAGATGATGTCGACGCCCTTGCCGCCGGTGAGTTTGCGCAGACCCTCCTTGAGGTCTTCGTTGCTGTAGTTCAGCGTCAGCTCGGCGCCGTGAGCCTTGGCGAATTCGAGCTTCTCGTCTGACGAGGCGCAAGCGATCACCTTCAGGCCCATCAGCTTGCCGAGTTCACAGGCAGCGAGACCGGTGCCGCCGGCCGCGCCGAGCACTGCGAGCGTCTCGCCGGGCTTCGGGCTGGCGCGATCTTCCAGCGCATGCAGCGCGGTGCCGTAGATGATGATGATGCCGGCCGCGCGGTCGTAATCGAGATTGTCAGGGATCTTCACGATTCCTGCCGCCGGCAACGCGATCTTTTCGCGCGCGCCGTTGTGGCCGCACGAAGCGACGACGCGATCGCCGACCTTGAGGTCGGTCACGCCAGGCCCGATGCTTTCGATCACGCCCGCGACTTCGGCTGCCGGCGAGAACGGGAACGGCGGCTTGATCTGGTACTTGCCCTGGATCATCAGGATGTCGAAGAAGTTCAGCGCCGCCGCCTTGATCGCGATCACGGCTTCGCCGGGACCTGCCACCGGATCCGGCACGTCTGCGAGCACGAGGTCGTCGGGCTGGCAATATTGCGAGCAGAGAATGGCTTTCATGGCGGCACCTTGAGGCGTTTCGAGTGGAGTTATGGTTGAGGTCGGTTTTGCCGGATTTACTGCAGCCGGACAATCCGGATTCTTTGCGAGAAGCTACGTTCGGCCTATCCTCGTCATTGCGAGCGCAGCGAAGCCATCCAGACTATTTCCGCAGGACGGATTCTGGATTGCTTGGCTGCGCTCGCAATGACGGAGTGTGGGGAAACAGCGAGGATTCAAACGATGTTTGAAACAGGTCTGCTCAGGAACAAGCGCATTCTCGTCACCGGCGGCGGCTCGGGCCTCGGTGCTGCGATGGGGCGCCGCTTCCTCGCGCTCGGCGCAGAGCTCGTGATTTGCGGTCGCAAGATTGACCGGCTCGAAGCCACTGCGAGCGAAATGCGTGCGCAGATCGGCGGCAAGGTCACGACGATCGGATGCGATGTTCGCGACGGCGCGGCGGTCGACGAGATGATGGACGCGATCTGGCGCGAGGCGCCGCTCGACGTCCTCGTCAACAACGCTGCTGCGACCTTCATCGCGCAGAGTGAGCATCTGTCGTTCCGCGCGGCTGATGCGATCCTGGCGCCGACACTGCACGGTGCAATGTATTGCACGCTCGCTGCCGGCAAGCGCTGGATCGACGGCAAGCACAATGGCGTCGTGCTCTCGATCCTGTCGACCTCGACCATCACCGGCCGTGCCTTCACCGTTCCCTCCGCGATGGCGAAATCGGCGGTGCTGGCGATGACTAAGAGCCTCGCGGTGGAGTGGGGCCCGAAGGGCATCCGCACGGTCGCGATCGCGCCGGGCCCGTTCCCGACGCCGGGTGCTTCCGGGCAGTTGCGGATCCAGGGGCGGGATGACAGCCTGACGCGCAACCCGATGGGCCGCAACGGCGAGCACGGCGAGCTCGCCGACCTCGCCAGCTTTCTGGTCTCGGACCGCGCCGGCTACATCAATGGCGAGATGGTCGTGATTGACGGCGGCGCGCATTTGCGCAGTTCCGGCGCCGAGGACCTGTTGCGGTGGACCGACGCGCAATGGGCCGAGCAGCGCGCTGGACGCACCAAAAGCTAGTCGCGCTCACCCGCTAACTGCCTTCCCAAATTGGACTTTCCCGGCTATCCCTGACTCGGGGACAAAGCGCGACCGGGCCATCTTCCAGTCACAATATTGAGGGAACCACTCCGGCATGTGGCGGGTGCTGATTTTAGCTTTGATGACTGGCGTGGCGGCCGGCGGAATCGCTGATTCTGCACGGGCACAGACGGCGCAACCGGCGCCCAAAGCCGCACCGAAGGCGGCTGCGCCGGCCCATGCAACTGCAAAGACGGCAGCCAAGCCCGAGGGTAAGCCGGTCGCCCCGCCCGCGGCGGTGGCGGGCGGCGCGGAGCCGACCTTGATCGGTCAGTTCGGCACCTGGGGCGCCTATTCGGCGATGCCCAACGGCAAGAAAGTCTGCTTTGCGCTGGCCAAGCCGTCGTCGTCGAAGACCAATCCGCCGAACCGGCCGCGTGATCCGGCCTATGCCTTCGTCTCGACCCGCCCGGCCGAGAAGGTGAACAACGAAGTCTCCGTCATGATCGGCTATGCGCTGAAGCCGGGGTCGGAATCGACCGTCGAGGTAGGTGGCGCCTCCTTCGCGATGTACACGCAGGGCGACGGCCTCTGGATCAAGAATGCGGCCGAGGAGGATCGGATGGTCGAGGCCATGCGCAAATCCGCCGATCTCGTGGTCAAGGGCGTCTCGGCCAAGGGCACGGAGACGACCGACACCTTCTCGCTGAAGGGCCTCGCCCAGGCGCTGGACCGGATTTCGCAGGATTGCAGGCGTTAAGGCTGCGGGCGCGATCACGGTCGCAATCGGCGATTCCAGTTGCTATATAGGGGCATCCCTAAGGTGTAGCCGTCATGGCCGGGCTTGTCCCGGCCATCCACGCGCTGGCAGCGGGCGGAACAGAACGTGGATGCCCGGGACGAGCCCGGCATGACGAGAGATTTCAGGCAGCCAATGCAACCGACGACCGAGCCGCGCGACGCAATCCTGGTGGAGAAGACTCCGCTTGAAACCTATGTGCCGCCGGCCAAGCCGTCGCTCATCGGGCTGTCGCGCACCGAGCTGGCCGATCGCCTCGGCGAGATCGGCGTCGCACCGGCGCAGCGCAAGATGCGTGTGCAGCAGCTCTGGCACTGGCTCTATTTCCGCGGCGCCCAGAGCTTCGACGATATGACGTCGATTTCGAAGGGCATTCGCGCCGAACTCGCGCAGCACTTCACAGTCGACCGACCCGAAGTCGTGGCCGAGCAGATCTCGAACGACGGCACCCGCAAATGGCTGCTGCGCCTGCCGAGCGGCGACAACGTCGAGCGCGCCCATGAAGTCGAGTGCGTCTACATCCCCGAGACCGATCGCGGCACGCTCTGCGTCTCCTCGCAGGTCGGCTGCACGCTCAACTGTTCCTTCTGCCACACCGGCACGCAGCGACTTGTGCGCAACCTCACTGCCGGCGAGATCGTTGGCCAGATCATGGTCGCGCGCGACCGCTTGAACGATTGGGCCGATCGCGAGGACGGCACGCGCCGCGTCACCAACATCGTGATGATGGGGATGGGCGAGCCGCTCTACAATTTCGACGCGGTGCGCGATGCGCTTTTGATCGTCGGCGACAATGAAGGCATCGGCATTTCCCGCCGCCGCATCACGCTGTCGACCTCGGGCGTGGTGCCGAACATCGTGCGCGCCGGCGAGGAGATCGGCGTCATGCTCGCGATCTCCCTGCATGCGGTGCGCGACGAGCTGCGCAACGAGCTGGTGCCGCTCAACCGCAAATATCCGATCAAGGAGCTGCTGCAGGCCTGCCGCGACTATCCCGGCGCCTCCAATGCGCGCCGCATCACCTTCGAGTACGTGATGCTCAAGGGCGTCAACGATTCGCTCGATGATGCCAAGCTGCTGGTGAAGATGCTCAAGGGCATTCACGCCAAGATCAATCTGATCCCGTTCAATCCCTGGCCCGGCACGGCCTACGAATGCTCGGACTGGGACCAGATCGAAAAGTTCTCCGAATACATCTTCAATGCCGGCTATTCCTCGCCGGTGCGTACCCCGCGCGGCCGCGACATTCTCGCCGCCTGCGGCCAGCTCAAGTCGGAGACGGAGAAGCTCAGCGCGCGCGAACGCCAGGCGCTACGCGCCATGGCGATGACGGATTGAGGATCATGTCTGCCCTCTCGCGACTTCGTCATTGCGAGGAGCGCAGCGACGAAGCAATCGAGATTGTCTCCACGGACGCATTTCCGGATCGCTTCGCTGCGCCCGCAATGACGGTGAGGGCGCCATGTCCCTGATCGGCCGCCTCATCGTCATCTTCATCGGCTTTCTCGCCGCCTGCTTTGTCGGCGGCATGATCGTCGTCGGTGCGCTGCTGTTTCCGGAATTTTCCGATCTTGGCGCCGGTCCCGTCGATCAGGGCACGATCGACATCCTGCTCGGCTTCGGCTTCATCTTCGTCTCCGGTTTTGCGCTGGTGCCGGCGATGCTGATCGCCGCGATCACCGAGGCGCTCTATATCCGCAGCGCGCTGGCCTATGCCGTCGGTGGCGGCCTGGTCGGGCTCGCCTGCTATCTAGGTCTTGTCCCGTTCCATCCTGATACGTTTCAATTCGAAGGCATCGTGCGGCGTCACCTCGAAATCATGACCGGTGCGGGCATCGTTGCCGGCGTCGTCTACTGGCTGGTCGCCGGCCGCAACGCCGGCGCCTGGCGCATCCCGCCGCCCCCGCGCAAGCCGCCTCCGCCGCTGCCGTCGAATTCAAGGCCGGATGCACGGTAATTCGTGTTGCCTTCCAGGGTTTCCATCCCCGTCCCACTCCGCTAAACCGCGCGCCATGAACCGGACTGGACTCTTCATCGCCCTGGCGCTGTGGCTCGTGATCGGCGTCGTTTTCGGCCTCTATCCCGAGCTCGATCTCAAGCTCGCCGCGCTGTTCTTCGATCCCGCGACAAAAACCTTTCCACTCAAGCTGAACGAATGGGCCGGAATCGCGCGCGACGCTGCAATGTGGGTCTCCTGGGCGTTCGTGCTGCCGGCGCTGGTCGCGCTCGTGGTCAAGATGATCAGGCCCGACCGGCCCTTGATGGTGTCGGGCCGCGCGATCGTGTTCCTGCTGGTCACGGTCATCCTGTCGGCCGGCATTCTCACCAACCTCACCTTCAAGACCTACTGGGGCCGGCCGCGTCCGGTGGTGGTCACGCAATTCGCCGGCGACCAGAAATTCGTGGCGTGGTGGGATCCGCGCGGCGATTGCGCGCGCAATTGCTCGTTCTTCTCGGGCGAAGGCGCGACGGCATTCTGGACACTGGCGCCGGCCGCGCTGGCACCGCCGGCGTGGCGGCCGCTCGCCTATGCCGGTGCAGTCGTGTTCGGTGCCGTGACCAGCGGGCTCCGCATGGCCTTCGGAGGCCACTTCTTCACCGATGTCGCGACCGCCGGCCTCGTCACCTTCGTGGTGATCTGGTTCGGCTACGCGATGATCTACCGCTGGCCCCGGACCCGGTTTTCGGACGAGGCGATCGATGCTGCCCTGACCCGGCTGAACATGCCCGCCTACCGGCTCCGCAAGCGCCTGTTCGGCCGCAAGACCGGTCCGGCAGCGTCGATTTGAGCCATTAAATGCGTGCCGAGTCCTGCGAAATTTGATATTCGCGCGGTCACACCTCATCAGCCATCAGCCACTTGAGCCCCGATTGGAAGCGCCATGACCACGATCCTGAAAAGCCTGCCCAAGGGCGAGAAAGTCGGCATCGCTTTTTCTGGCGGCCTCGACACCTCGGCGGCGCTGCTCTGGATGAAGCAGAAGGGTGCGCGCTGCTACGCCTATACCGCCAATCTCGGCCAGCCCGACGAAGCCGACTACAACGAGATCCCGCGCAAGGCGGAAGAGTTCGGCGCCGAGAAGGCCGTGCTGGTCGACTGCCGCACACAACTGGTCCACGAGGGCATCGCCGCGATCCAGTCGGGCGCGTTCCACATCTCGACCGGCGGCATCACCTATTTCAACACCACGCCGCTCGGACGCGCCGTCACCGGCACGATGCTGGTCGCGGCGATGAAGGAGGACGGCGTCAACATCTGGGGCGACGGCTCGACCTTCAAGGGCAACGACATCGAGCGCTTCTACCGCTACGGCCTGCTGACCAATCCGAGCCTGCGCATCTACAAGCCATGGCTCGACCAGCAGTTCATCGACGAACTCGGCGGCCGCGCCGAGATGTCGGCATTCATGACGGCGCAAGGCTTTGCCTACAAGATGAGCGCCGAGAAGGCGTACTCGACCGACAGCAATCTGCTCGGCGCCACGCACGAAGCCAAGGATCTCGAAAGCCTCGACAGCGGCATCAAGATCGTCAACCCGATCATGGGCGTGCCGTTCTGGCGCGACGATTGTACCGTGAAGGCCGAGAAGGTCGTCGTGCGTTTCGAGGAGGGCCAGCCGACGGCGCTGAACGGCAAGACCTTCTCGGACCCCGTCGCGCTGTTCCTCGAAGCCAATGCCATCGGCGGCCGTCACGGCCTCGGCATGAGCGACCAGATCGAGAACCGCATCATCGAGGCGAAGAGCCGCGGCATCTACGAAGCTCCGGGCATGGCGCTCTTGCATATTGCTTATGAGCGCCTCGTCACCGGCATCCACAACGAGGACACCATCGAGCAGTACCGCATCAGCGGCATGCGCCTAGGGCGTCTGCTCTATCAGGGCCGCTGGTTCGACTCGCAAGCCCTGATGCTGCGCGAGACCGCGCAGCGCTGGGTCGCGCGGGCCGTGACCGGCGAGGTCACGCTCGAGCTGCGCCGCGGCAACGACTATTCGATCATGAACACCGAGAGCCCCAACCTCACCTATGCGCCGGAGCGGCTCAGCATGGAGAAGGTCGAGGACGCGCCGTTCACGCCGGCCGACCGCATCGGCCAGCTCACCATGCGCAATCTCGACATCGCCGATACGCGCACCAAGCTCGGTCTCTATTCCAAGACCGGCTTGCTGTCGGGCAGCGAAGGCTCGCAGATTTTCAAGCTGGAGAGCGACAAGGGTTGACGTAACCCGCGACTGTCGCCCGATTCGTCATTGCGAGCGAAGCGAAGCAATCCAGAATCTCTCCGCAGCGACAGTCTGGATTGCTTCGTCGCTTCGCTCCTCGCAAGGACGAAGAAAATGGCCGGGATCGCTCCCGGCCATTTCTTTTTGCGATGGTCTTACTGGCGCGGCGGAGGCGGTGCCGCGTTGGCCTGGCCGCCATTGAGCAGCGGCGTGATGCGACGGACGGTGACGCGCCGGTTGATCAGGCTCGGGCCGTCGGTCTGCTCCTTCAGGTACTGCTTGCCGTAGCCCTGCGAGGTCAGGTTCTCCGCTGGGACGTTGAACTGCTGGGTCAGCAATTCGGCCGCGGCCTGCGCCCGGCGATCCGACAGCGACAGATTGTCGACGTCGTTGCCGACCGCATCGGTGTGGCCCTCGATCAGGAACACTTCCTGCGGGTTGGCCTGGATCGCCTGGTTGATGCCGTCGGCGATCACCTGCAACCGCGCCGCCTGGTCCGGCGGAATGGTCCACGATCCCGTGGCGAAGTTGATCGTGTTGACGTCGACGCTCGGCATCGCCATGCGGACGTTCGGCGAGTAGCGGATCTCGTCGAGCGAGTAGCGCCGATCGATCCGCTGCACCGGCGGGGCCCGCATCGTGTCGTAGATCACCTGCGGCGAGGCCTCCTGGGCATCGACGATGTAGCGATCGTAGGGGATGCTGACCACCGGCGGCGGCACGTCGACATAGAAGCCGCCGACCGCACGCGGATCGCGGTAGGTGTTGTCGATGATCACGATCTCGCGCCCGCGCGTGTCCCTGCGGATACGGCGCATCAAGCTCCCGTCCGGACCGACCACCGTGATGATCTCGGTGCCATCGGGACGGATCACGACCGTGCGGGTTTCGCCGCCGACCGTCTCGGTGCGGATGTCGCGCGCACCATAGCGGAAGCGATAGAGATCGTTGCCGCGCACGTACTCCTGGCCGCTCGGATCGCGGACGATGATGCGATCCGGCTCGGTGTAGATGGTGCGACCGCCTTCGACGACCTCGTGCCGCTGATTGCGGTAGTCGGCAATGGTGGCGCCGATCACGGCGCCGGCGACCACGCCCGCCCCGATCGCAAGTGGCGTCAGGTCACGTTGCTGCGGACGCGGCGGCGGCGGCAGCGGTGCTGCAACTGTCGGCGCGGCGCGGAAGGCCGGTGCAACCGTCGGCGGCGCGTATTGCGCCTTGTTCGGCGGCGGTGCGGCGGCCGGCGTGGCAGGGACGACGGTCGGCGCCGCGGCGCCGGGTGGCGGAGCCGGGGGACGCGGCACGGCACCCGCCTGCGGGGCCGCAGGCGGCGTTCCGGCAGCGGGTGCACCCGCGGCGGGCGGCGTTCCACCCTGACGTCCGGGAGGCGACGTCACCGCCCCGCCGGGTGCGGGCGTCGCGCCCGGAGCCGGCGATCCTGCGGCGGGAGGAGCGCCGGGACGTCCGTGAGGCGTGGTGCCGGGTGCCGGCGTTGCCGTCGGAGCCGGCGTTGCACCTGGAGCCGTTGTTCCTGCGGCCGGCGGCGCGCCGGGACGTCCGGGCGGCGTGGCGCCAGGTGCCGGTGTCGCGGACGGTGCTGGCGTGGCTGAGGGCGTCGCCGGGCGAGCTGCCGGGGCGGGAGGCGTCGGAGCCGGCGTTGCCGTCGGAGCTGGTCGGGCCGCGGACGGCGGTGTGGCTGCGGGCGGTGGAGGTGTCGGCGTGGCAGCCGGACGTGCGGGCGCTGCCGCGGGCGGCGGGGGTGGCGGAGGCGGCGCATGCTGCTGCGGAGCCGGGGGTGGTGCATGTTGCGGGGCGGCTGCGGGAGGCGGCGTCGGTGGCTTCGGTGCAGCCGGCGGTGATGGGGGCGGCGGCGGAGCCTGACGTGCCGCGGGCGGCGGGGGTGGCGGCGTCGGGCGTGAAGGTGCGGCTGCCGGCGGAGGTGCGGCGGGCGGATGCGGGGGGGCAGCCGTCGGCGGGGGAGCGGTCGGGCGAGCAGGAGCCGCGGGCGGCGGTGCGGCCGGGCGCGCAGCGGGAGGCGGCCCCTTCGGCGCTTCCTTCGGAGGCTGCTTCGGTTTTCCGTCAGGGCCCGTCTCTTGGGCCTGCGCGACCACGAGCGGCGCGCTTTGCGCATGCGATGCGGAGCTTGCGAATTGCATCGCGGTCAGAGCCGTCGTGGCAAGCAGCACGAAGCGAAGATTGGTCATGTCGTGAAATTCCCCGGAAGGTTCTTTGACGAAGTGAAGTCGGATGATGAACAGCTACGCGTTAGGCCGGATTGTGGCGGGCAAAGACATTGCGTCGCGATTTATTTCTGCATGCAAATCATGTCACACAAACAACGTTCATTGCGCATTCAGGCGCATGTGGCAATCGCCTCACATGTGTCGCTCTCGTCTCACATGTGATCCTGCGACGAATTGGTATCCGTCGCGGGATTCGGCGCAAGCGGGCCGTTTGGTCCGCGTGATGGAATCTCTTCGGGAATGCGACCCGGCAATTCATCGGGCCGTGGCGATTCGCCGGGCTCGCGCACCGGCGGCGTGATCTCCGGCTGCGGATTGCCCGGCGGGATTCCGGGCGGCGGCTCGCTCGGCGTGCCGGGTGTCGACGGCGGTATCTCTGGCGGTTCGATCGGCATCGGCATCACAAAGATCAGTTGTCTGGAGAGCGACAACGATGATCCGGCACCGATGTTCCCCGTCGCGCCGTCCTATTCCGGCGCGTGACAGACCGCCTCGATGTTGTGGCCGTCGGGGTCGAGCACGAAGGCGCCGTAATAGTTCGCGTGATAATGCGGGCGAAGGCCGGGCGGCCCGTTGTCGCGGCCACCGGCCGCCATCGCAGCCTTGTAGAACGCATCGACCGTGGCGCGGTCTTTCGCTGATATTGCGACATGCACCGGCTTGTTCATCGCGCCTTCGCCGCCGATCCAGAAATCCGGCTTGCCGCCGGCGCCGAAGCCTGCCGCGGGGCCGTGGCCGGTCTGCTCCGCCGTCACTTCCATGATCAGGCTGTAATCGAGCGGCGCCAGCGCCTTGGCGTAGAACGCCTTCGCGCGCTCATAGTCGGAGACGGACATGCCCAGATGATCGATCATCGCAACCTCCGTTGTTCAGCGTGACAGGAACGTATTGCTTCGCGTCTTGCGCGCGATCGTAAAGCCGCGCGCAACCATGTCAGCGATACAATCTTCTCGCCATTCGTTTTGTGACAGATGTTCGATCACCACCGCGCGCGGCCACAGCGATGGCGACGCGTCGCGGAAGAAGCCGATCAGCACGCGGTCTTCAAAGCCCTCGACATCGATCTTGAGCGAATCGACCTGGCCGACGCCGGCCTCTTCGAGGATGCGCGTGAGCCGCAGCGACGGCACCTTGATGGCTTCAGCGCTGGCCGTGCCGGTGACGACATGCGTGGCGCCGAGATTGCCGCCGCCGCTCTCGATCATCAGCTCGCCGTCGGCGTCGCCCGCAGCGGCCTGCACCAGGCGCACCTGCGCTGCCTTCGATGCGGCATGGTTGAACGAGAGCCGTCCAAAGGTGAGGGGATGCGGTTCGATCGCGATCACCTTGCCTGACGTCCCGACATGCCGCGCCATCACCAGCGCAAAGGTGCCGACATTGGCGCCGACATCGACGAAGCTGCCGCCGGCCGGTGTGTGCTGGCGCAGGAAGTCGAGCTCGTCGATGTTGTAGTCGGGGTTGAACAGTGCGCCGCGTTCGGTGGCGCTGCCCTGGTGATAGAAGCGGAACGAGGCGCCCTGATACTGCACGTCGACCGGGCCGCCGCGCAGCAGATTGACCAGCCGCGACATCCACGGACGGAATGCGCCGCGCTTCAGCCCCGATTGTTGCGCGAGGCGGATGATCGCGGCCTGCGCTGCGTTCGGCGCAAACGCACCGAACGGCGCGGTTGAAGGGGTGTTGTCGGGCGTCAAGCAGGCGGTCCTCGTTGCAGGCGGCGCATGCATAGCCGGTTTTGGTGGGGACTCCAACGCCGCTTACGCCGCCTTTTTCACCGTCGCCTTCCGTTGGCGCAGGAATCGCCCGAGCAGCTTGCGTTTGCCTTTGCGCGGGATCAGGTCGATGTCGCTGACGAGCTTGGCGCCGCCCTTGCGGCGCTCCAGCACGATCTTGCGGCTATGGAAGGCTTCCAGCTCGACACGATGCGCCACGCTGACGATGGTCGCCTTCGGCAGTTCGTCGGTGACCATCTGCATCATCTTGTCCTGGCTCTTCTCGTCGAGCGCCGAGGTCGCCTCGTCGAGCACGACGATATCGGGGTTGTGCAGCAAGAGCCGCGCGAAGGCGAGGCGTTGTTTCTCGCCGCCTGACAGCGTCTGGTCCCACGGCCCCTCGTCCTCGATTTTCTCCTTGAGGTGGTCGAGGCCGACCTTGTGCAGGGCCTCGCCGATCTCCTCGACGGTCCAGTGGTCAGCCGCGCCGGGATAGGCGACCGCGCGGCGCAGGTTGCCGGAGGGCACGTAGGGCCGCTGCGGCAGCATGAACAGGCGCCTGTCAGGGTGGAAATTGACGCCGCCTCCACCCCACGGCCACAGGCCCGCAATGGCGCGCACCAGCGTGCTCTTGCCGGTGCCGGATTCGCCGGCGACCAGCAGCCGCTCGCCGGGCTCGATCACCACTTCGGTCTCGCCGACCACGGCGGTGCCGTCGTCGAGCGTGACGGCGAGATCGTTCAGCTCCAGCATGGCGTCGTTGCCGGTCTCGCCACGCTTGATGCGGCCAAGGCCGTTGCCTTGCTCGGCACGCTCGAGGCCGTCGAGCGACATCATCAGCGAGGCGATACGGCGCGCGCAGGCGTTCCAGTCGGCGAGCCGCGGATAATTGTCGACCAGCCAGCCGAATGCGCTCTGCACGATGGTGAAGGCGGAGGCCGCCTGCATGACCTGTCCGAGGCTCATGCTGCCGTCGAGGAATTTTGGCGCGCAGAGCAGCAGCGGCACGACCGGCGCAATGAGGCTCGAGCCCTGCGACACCAGCGTGGTGCGCATATGCTGGCCCGCGAGCCGCGCCCATTGCCTGAGCACGCCGGTAAAATTGCGGTCGATGCCGCCGCGTTCCTCGTCCTCGCCGCCGAGCAGCGCGATGCTCTCGCCGTTCTCGCGCACGCGCGTCAGCGTGTAGCGGAATTCGGCTTCGGCCTGGTTCTTGTCCTCGGAGACCTGCACGAATTGACGGCCGATCACCAGGATCGAGCCCGATGCGATGCCCGCGTAGAGCATCGCGGCGATCACGAGGAAGCCGGGAATGGTGATGGTCGATCCGGCGATCGTGACGGTGAGCGCGCCGCCGATGGTCCAGAGCACGACGATGAAGGTCGCGGCCGACAGCAACGCGGACGTCACGCCGGCGAGAAAATCGACCGGCGAGTCCGTGGCGACGCGCAAATCCTCGGCGATGCGGTATTCCGGATTCTTGTGGTCGCCGGCGACGAGGTTGAGCTGGTAGTAGCGTCCGTTGGCGAGCCAGCGCGTCAGCACGCTGTTGGTGAGCCAGGCACGCCAGCGCCGCTGGATGCTCATGCGGACGAATACCTGGGCGACGCCGAGCACGATGCTGCCGATTGCGAGCGGAAAGAACACGGCCGAGAGATGGAAGACGGTAGTCGCATCGCGCTTCTCGATCGCGTCGAAGATCGCGCGATTCCAGACGTTGATGCCGTATTGGAAGCCGACGGTCAGGACGATCAGCACGACGAGGCCGATCGAGAACGGCCAGGCAAGGCGGTCGCCATTCCGGCTCCAGAAGCCGCGCGCGCTGATCCAGAAGCGGGTGAGGAGATAATCCTTGCGCGCCTGCTCGACTTCCTCTGGCGTGAGTTCAGGATCGGGCTCGAGCACTTCCGGCGGCGGCGGTGCGACGTCATCGCCGTTCTCGCCGGTGATCTTCACGATGGGCGGCGTCTTGCCCTGGTCATTGTTCGGGACCGGCTTCTGCATGAGGCGATAACGCGAACCGGTTTCCTCGGGTTCCCGGCCTCACTCCGCAGCGCCGTCCCGCACCCGCCTCAGCCGCGCGGCCCGGTGCAGCACACGCGACAACTCCTCGATCGAATAGGGCTTTTGCACGAGCTCGAAGCCGGCGACGCCGTCCTGGGACAAAGCCTGGCTATAGCCCGTGGTCAGCACGACAGGGACGCCGATGCAGCGATCGCGGATCGCCTGAGCGAGATCGAGCCCCGTCATTCCGGGCATGACGACGTCGGAGAACACGACGTCGAACCGATCCGCGTTGCCGACCAGCTCAGCGAGTGCGTCGGTGGCGTTGTCGACCAGCGTGATGCTGTAGCCGAGTTCGGTCAGTCCGTCGGCGGCGAAATTGCCGAGCTCGATATTGTCCTCGACGACCAGCACCGACATGCCGCTGCCGGCGACGGCAGGTGGGTGGTCGGCGCCTGGCTTCGGGGCAGCAGAGCCGCCGGCACGCGTGGCAGATAGAGCGAGAAGGTGCTGCCTTGGCCGACCTCGCTCATGACGGCGACTTCGCCGCCGGATTGCCGCGCGAAGCCGAACACCTGCGACAGGCCGAGACCGGTGCCCTGGCCGACCTGCTTGGTGGTGAAGAACGGCTCGAATATGCGCCCTAATTGTGCCGCGGGAATGCCGATTCCTGTATCGCTGACGGCAACGCAGACAAAGCCGTGACTGCCTGAAAGGTGCGTCAGCGTGTCGGGAACGGCCGTCGCCGGGTGCACCGTGAAGACGATCCGGCCTTTGCCCTGCATGGCGTCGCGCGCATTGGTCGCCATGTTGATCATGGCCGTCTCGAACTGGCCGGCATCGGCGTTGACGAGACAGGGCTCGGCCGGCAATTGCGTGACGATCTCGATCGCCGGGCCAAGCAGCGTGGCGAGCATGTCGCGCAGCGACTGCATGCGATCGCCGATGTCGAACACTTCAGGCTTCAAGGTCTGGCGCCGCGCAAAGGCAAGGAGTTGCGAGGTCAGCTTGGCCGCGCGCCCGACCGCCTCCGCGATCGCCGTGATGTAGCGCTGTCGCCGTTCCTCGCTCAGCTGCGGCCGGTTCAGGAGGTCGACGGAGGCGCGGATCACGGTGAGCAGATTGTTGAAATCATGAGCGACGCCGCCGGTGAGCTGGCCCAGCGCCTCCAGCCGCTGGCTGTGCTTGAGCGCGTCCTCGGCCTCGCGCCGTTTGGCAGCTTCGAGCTGCAGATGCTGGGTGCGCCGGAAGGCGACGGCGAGCAGGACGAACAGCAGGGCGGTCGCGGGAGCGCCGAATACGAGATGCTGGCTGATGGTCGCGAGCCAGCGTGCGCGGATCGCCGAGGTCTCGAGGCCGGCGCTGACATAGATCGGATATTCGGCGACGCGCCGGTAGCCGATGCGCCGCTCGATCCCGTCGGATGGCCAGGCGATGGTCATCAGCCCATGATCGGGATGGTTTGCGATGGCCCGGCCGACCTCGCCGTTCGGATCGAGCCGGAACTCGTGGTCGAGCCGCGGGAAATGCGCCAGCAGCACGCCATCGGCGCGCCCCATCGCGAAGAAGGCGCCCGGATCGGTCCCGATCCGCGCGTAGAAGCTCTCGAAATATTCCGGCAGCACGGACGCCTGGATCACGCCGGTGAAGCTGCCGTCGTCGGAGTTGCGGCGGCGGCTGACGCCGAAGAAGCGCGCGCCCTGATAGGGCTGACGCGGGGTCAGCGAGGTGCCGATGAAGGTGCCGATGCTCTGGTCGATATGTGCATAGAAATAGTCGCGGTCGGCAAAGGTCAGTTCCGGCGGTGGCGAGGCCAGGCTGTTGACCAGCGACTTTCCGTTCGCATCGAAGATCCAGGCCGATTTCAGTTGCGGCAGCGTGTCGGTGAGCTGTTTCAGGCGCTTGTGCAGCGCGCCTTCCCGTGACCGGATCACATCGTCAGGCAGGTCGCGCACGACCTCGTTGATTTCGGCGAGGCTGCGGTCGATGGTCTCGAACACCTTGAGCGCGTGCTCATGCGCGACATCGAGCGTGCGCTCGATCTCCCGGTCGGCAATATCCAGCGTCGAATTGTAGGAAATCGTGGCGGCGATGGCGAACAGCGCAATCGGCAGCGCCAGGGATGCAGCCATCATCCACTTCAGCAGTCTCAGCGAATTGCGTTGCGCGCCCTGCACGGTCGCTCCGGTCCCCCGACCGGAGAGCTTACTTGAATCTGGCGCCGGGAAGGAAGCAGCTTGTGGCGGAACCGGAGGTTGTGGGCCGCTGATTCGCCCGCGACGCGGGATGGGTCAATTTTGCCCAAAAACGCACCCCCGGCCGCTCGGGCCGGGGTCGCTGCATGAAAAAGGCCCTAGATCTGGCGCTCGACCATCTTGAGCTTGAGCTCGGCGATGGCTTCGGCCGGGTTCAGGCCCTTCGGGCACGCCTTGGCGCAGTTCATGATGGTATGGCAGCGGTAGAGCCGGAACGGGTCCTCGAGATTGTCGAGCCGCTCGCCGGTCGCCTCGTCGCGCGAATCGGACACCCAGCGGTTCGCCTGGAGCAGCGCGGCGGGACCGAGATAGCGGTCGCTGTTCCACCAATAGCTCGGGCAGGAGGTCGAGCAGCAGGCGCACAGGATGCACTCGTAGAGACCGTCGAGCTTCTCGCGGTCCTCGTGGCTCTGGCGCCATTCCTTCTGCGGCGTCGGCGAGGTCGTCTTCAGCCACGGCTCGATCGAGGCGTATTGCGCGTAGAAATTGGTCAGGTCGGGGACCAGATCCTTCACCACCGGCTGGTGCGGCAGCGGATTGATCTTCACCGCGCCGTCCTTCACGTCGTGCATCGAGCGCGTGCAGGCGAGCGTGTTCTGGCCGTCGATGTTCATGGCGCAGGAGCCGCAGACTCCTTCGCGGCAGGAGCGGCGGAAGGTCAGCGACGGGTCGATGTGGTTCTTGATCCAGATCAGGCCGTCCAGCACCATCGGACCGCAATCATGGGTGTCGACGTAGTAGGTGTCGACGCTCGGATTCTTGCCGTCATCCGGATTCCAGCGATAGACGCGAAACTCGCGAGTCTCGGTCGCGCCCGCGGGCTTCGGCCAGGTCTTGCCGCCGGTGATCTTGGAGTTCTTCGGAAGTGCGAATTCAACCATTTCGATAAGGCTTTCGCTGTTCGATCAGTAAACGCGCGCTTTGGGCGGGATGTACTGCACGTCGTTGGTCATGGTGTAGTCGTGAACCGGGCGGTACTCGATCTTGACCTTGCCCTTGTCGTCGAGCCAGGCCAGCGTGTGCTTCATCCAGTTCTTGTCGTCGCGCGCGGAGAAGTCCTCGCGCGCATGCGCGCCGCGGCTCTCGGTGCGGTTGGCGGCGGAGTCCATCGTCACCACCGCCTGCGAGATCAGATTGTCGAATTCCAGCGTCTCGATCAGGTCGGAATTCCACACCAGCGAGCGGTCGGACACGGCAATGTCGGTGATGCCGCTGTGGACCTTCTCGATCAGGTTCTGGCCTTCGCTCAGGATGTCACCGGTGCGGAACACCGCGCAGTTGTTCTGCATCACGTGCTGCATGCCTTCGCGCAGCTTCGCAGTCGGCGTGCCGCCGGAGGCGTAGCGATAATGATCGAGGCGGCCGACCGCGAGGTCGGACGAGTTCGCCGGCAGCTCGGGCTGCTTGGCGTTCGGCGTGAGCTTTTCGGCGAGACGCAGTGCAGCAGCGCGGCCGAACACGACGAGATCGATCAGCGAGTTGGAGCCGAGACGGTTGGCGCCGTGCACGGAGACGCAGGCGGCTTCGCCGATCGCCATCAGGCCGGGGATGATCGCGTTGTCGTCGCCGTCCTTCTTGGTCAGGACTTCGCCGTGATAGTTCGTGGGGATGCCGCCCATGTTGTAGTGCACGGTCGGCACGATCGGGATCGGCTCGCGCGTCACGTCGACATTGGCGAAGATCTTCGCGGATTCGGAGATGCCCGGCAGGCGCTCGGCGAGCACAGCGGGATCGAGATGGTCGAGATGAAGGAAGATGTGGTCCTTCTTCTTGCCGACGCCGCGCCCCTCGCGGATCTCGATGGTCATCGCGCGCGAGACGACGTCGCGGGAGGCGAGGTCCTTCGCCGAAGGAGCGTAACGCTCCATGAAACGCTCGCCCTCTGAGTTGACGAGATAGCCGCCTTCACCGCGCGCACCCTCGGTGACGAGACAGCCCGAGCCGTAGATGCCGGTCGGGTGGAACTGCACGAACTCCATGTCCTGCATCGGCAGGCCGGCGCGCAGTACCATGCCGCCGCCGTCACCGGTGCAGGTGTGCGCCGAGGTGCATGAGGCGTAGGCACGGCCGTAGCCGCCGGTGGCGAGGATCACGGTCTGGGCACGGAAGCGGTGCAGCGTGCCGTCGTCGAGCTTGAGCGCGATGACGCCGCGGCAGGTGCCCTGATCGTCCATGATCAGGTCGATGGCGAAGAACTCGATGAAGAACTCGGCCGCGTGGCGCAGCGACTGGCCATACATCGTGTGCAGCATGGCATGGCCGGTGCGGTCGGCGGCGGCGCAGGTGCGCTGCGCCTGGCTCTTGCCGAACTCGGTGGTCATGCCGCCGAACGGACGCTGATAGATCTTGCCGTCCTCGGTGCGCGAGAACGGTACGCCCCAATGCTCGAGCTCGTAGACCGCGTCGGGCGCGTTGCGCACCATGTATTCGATCGCGTCCTGGTCGCCGAGCCAGTCCGACCCCTTCACGGTGTCGTACATGTGCCAGCGCCAGTCGTCCTTGTGCATGTTCCCGAGCGAAGCGGAGATGCCGCCCTGCGCCGCGACCGTGTGCGAGCGCGTCGGAAACACCTTGGTGATGCAGGCCGTCTTCAGGCCGGCCTCGCTGCAGCCGACCGTGGCGCGCAGACCCGCGCCGCCGGCGCCGACCACGACGACGTCATAGGTGTGGTCTTCGATCGGATAGGCTTTGCCGTTGGTGGCGGGAGCGCCGTTGCCCTTGCCATTGGTCTCGCTGGCCATGGGTTACACTCCGGATGAGATCTTGATGATCGCGTAGGTCGAGGCGAGCGCGACGGCGATCGAGAAGAAGTTGTTGAGCATGATCGAGACGAGCTTCAGCTTCTCGTTATGGACGTAGTCCTCGATCACGACCTGCATGCCGATCTTCATGTGCCAGGCGCTGGCGAGGATGAAGAGCAGCATGATCACTGCGACAGGCAGCGAGCCGAGGATCACCTTGGCGCCGGCCTGGTTGCTGCCGAGCGTCATCATGACGACGACGATCACCGGCAGCATCAGCAGGGTCATCGCGACGCCCGTGAGGCGCTGGCGCCAGAAATCAGAGGTGCCCGAATGCGCGGCGCCGAGATTGCGGACGCGGCCGAGCGGAGTGCGCATGCTGCGCTTGGGCGTATCGGCTGTGCTCATCGGACACCTCCGACCGCGTAGGCGACGATCCAGATCAGGATCGTCAGCACGATGCCGCCGATCAGCGCGCCCCAGGTCAGAGCCTCACGCTCGTTGGCCTTGAAGCCGAAGCCGAGGTCCCACACGAAGTGGCGGATGCCGCTCAGCATGTGATGCATCAGTGCCCAGGTGTAACCGAACACGATGAGCCGGCCGATGATGCTGCCGGTGAAGGCCTGCACATTGGAATAGGCCGCGGCGGAGCCGGACGCCGCTGCGATCAGCCACCAGGCCAGCAGCAGGGTCCCGACGTAAAGCGCGATGCCGGTGGCGCGATGGACGATGGACAGTGCCATCGTCAACGTCCAGCGGTAGACTTGCATGTGTGGTGAAAGCGGTCGTTCGATCCGTGCTGTCATGGGCTTTTGATGTTTATTGCGGCCCAGCAGCGGGCGCGCGAGGATCGCGAAGGGTCGGCTCTATTTACGGAGTCGATTTGGCCTGCGCAATCACCAAATCGCCATAAATCGAACCGGCGTTCAGCTCTAGACCCTTGATGAAGCAAGGCCAATCAGGGGCTTGGTATACCAGAGGGATGGTGCACCGACAAAGAATAGAATGTGAAATCATTCTTTCACATGGAAGTCGAGGCGCATTGAAATCACTATTGGAACGGCTCTAACCCCTCGGCCAGCCGCCCCGGATCGAACTAGTCAGTTCATGACGGCCGGCACCGCTCGGCCAGCCGAGATGTCATCTCCAAATTCCGTCACGCGCACCGATTTTTCGTGTGACGGCGGATATGCGCAACCCGCAATCCACCCACGACGACAGGCGCGGCGTGTCGACCGCACCAGACAGATCGCCTACAGCTTGGCGCGCAGCCGAATCCGGGCAGACGTCTCGGCGGTGATGCGGCCAGTCGCGGGGGCAGGTCAGAGGTGATCGCAGGTCTTGATATCAAGGAGATCGCCGAGCTCGCGCTGCTGCTGGTCGCGACCGGCGCGCTCTCCGGCTTTCTCGCGGGCGTGTTCGGCATTGGCGGCGGTGCGATTCTCGTGCCGGTGTTTTACGAATGCTTTCGTATCGCCGGTGTGCCGCTCGAAGTGCGCATGGCGCTCTGCATCGGCACGTCGCTCGCCGTGATCATCCCGACCTCGATCCGCTCGTTCCAGGCGCATCACAAGCGCGGCGCCGTCGACATGACGATCCTGCGCATCTGGTGGCTGCCGATCATCATCGGCGTCGTCTCCGGCAGCGTGATCGCGCGCTACGCGCCGGAGAAGCTGTTCAAGATCGTGTTCGTCGCGGTTGCCTATTCCGCTGCGGCACGTCTGATCTTCGCGCGCGAAGGCTGGAAGTTGGGCGACGACCTGCCAAAGGGCCCGCTGATGCGGGTCTACGGCTTCTGCGTCGGCCTTCTCTCGACGCTGATGGGCATCGGGGGCGGATTGTTCTCGAACCTGCTGATGACGTTCTACGGTCGCCCGATCCATCAGGCGGTCGCGACCTCGTCAGCGCTCGCGGTGCTGATCTCGATCCCCGGCGCGCTCGGCTACATCTATGCGGGCTGGCCGGCGGCGACGACCTATCCTGGCGTTGCGGTACTGCAAGTGCCGTTCGCGCTAGGCTACGTCTCGCTGATCGGCGCCGTGCTGGTGATGCCGATGAGCCTCGTGACCGCGCCGCTCGGTGTGCGGGCTGCGCACGCGATGTCGAAGCGGACGCTGGAAGTCGCGTTCGGGTGCTATCTGTTTATCGTCGGCAGCCGGTTTGTGATGAGCCTGATGGGTGGGCAGTAGCGCCACACATTCCGTCATTGCGAGCGCAGCGAAGCTATCCAGAATCCTTGCGCGGAGGCAGCCTGGATTGCTTCGTCGCAAGAGCTCCCCGCAATGACGGCGAGGGAGCAGCCGCCTCACTTCTTCGCGTAAAGATCCTTGTAGGTATCGCGCAGAATGTTCTTCTGCACCTTGCCCATGGTGTTGCGCGGCAGCTCGTCGACGACGAACACGCGCTTGGGCATCTTGAACTTCGCGAGACGCCCGTCGAGGGCCTTCAGCACGGCGGCTTCGGTCACGTCGGCGCCCTTGCTGCAAACGAGCACCGCCGTGACACCCTCGCCGAAGTCCGCGTGCGGCAAGCCGATCACGGCGGATTCGATCACGCCGGGCATGGCGTCGATCTCGCTCTCGATTTCCTTCGGATAGACATTGAAGCCGCCTGATATCACCAAATCCTTGCCGCGACCGAGGATGTGGACGTAGCCCTTGTCGTCGATCTTGCCGAGATCGCCGGTGATGAAGAAGCCATCGGGCCGGAATTCCGACTTGGTCTTCTCAGGCATGCGCCAGTAACCCTTGAACACGTTCGGGCCCTTGACCTCGATCATGCCGATCTCGTCGCGCGGCAGCTCCTTGCCGGTCTCGGGTTGGGTGACGCGCACGGAGACGCCGGGCAGGGGGAAGCCAACCGCGCCGGGCACGCGCTCGCCGTCGTAGGGGTTCGACGTATTCATGTTGGTCTCGGTCATGCCGTAGCGCTCGAGCACGGCGTGGCCGGTGCGGGCCGACCATTCGCGATGGGTTTCGGCGAGCAGCGGCGCAGAGCCCGAGATGAACAACCTCATATGCTTCGTCGTCTCGCGCGACAGCGCCGGGTTCTGGAGCAAGCGCGTGTAGAACGTCGGCACGCCCATCAGCACGGTGGCGCGCGCCATCAGCTTGATGATCAGATCCGGATCGAGCTTCGGCAGGAAGATCATCGACGCCCGCGCAAACAGCGTCACGTTGGTCGCCACGAACAGGCCGTGAGTATGATAGATCGGCAGCGCGTGGATCAGCACGTCCTTGTCGGTGAAGCGCCAGTAGCCGACCAGCGAGAGCGAGTTCGACGCGAGATTGTCGTGGCTGAGCATCGCGCCCTTGGAGCGGCCGGTGGTGCCTGAGGTGTAGAGGATCGCGGCGAGATCGTCGTTTTCGCGCGGCACCGTGGTGAATTCGGGGCTCGCCTTGTCGGCGGCCTCGGTCAGCGAGCCCTTGCCGTCAGATCCAAGCGTCTCGACCTTGGCCTTCACCTTGGCGGCGATCGGGGCGAGGCCTTCGGCCTTGGAGGGATCGCAGACCACCAGCGACGGCTCGGCATCGCCGATGAAGTAATCCAGCTCGTTCAGCGTATAGGCGGTGTTGAGTGGCAGGTAGACCGCGCCGGCCCTGACCGTGCCGAGATACAGCACGATATTGGCGACGGATTTCTCCACCTGCACCGCGACGCGATCACCGGGCTTCACGCCGCGCGCGGCCAGCACATTCGCCATCTGCCCGGCCCGCGCGATCAGATCGCCGTAGCTGATGTGGCCGCCGTCCTGCGTCTCGATCGCGAGGCGTTTGGGATCGTCGAGGCCGTCGAACAGGCGGGAAAACAGATTGGCGTTGGCTGCGTGGTTCATGCAAGATTTCCTCGACCGCAAGGCTGACAAGGCCGGTCAAAACCGAGGGCTGGATTAGCAAAAACCGCCCCAATGAAGCAACGGAGACAGTTGGCATGGCAAAAAACGGGAAACGCGTGGCCTGGGTCACGGGCGGCGGCAGCGGGATCGGGGAGGCCGGTGCCGAGGCGCTGGCTGCCGACGGCTGGACGGTGGTGGTTTCCGGCCGCCGCAAGGACGCCCTGGATGCCGTGGTTGCGAAAATTACCGGGACGGGCGGGGCCGCCGAGGCGCGGGCACTGGACGTTTCCAATGCTGCTGAAGTCCAGAAGGCAGCCGATCACATCGGCGCGAAGCATGGCCGGATCGACCTGCTTGTGAACAATGCCGGCATCAACGTTCCCAGGCGCAGCTGGAAGGACATGGAACTGGAGGGCTGGGACAAGCTCGTCCAGGTCAATCTCAACGGCGTGCTCTATTGCATGCGCGCGGTGCTGCCGACGATGCGCAAGCAGCAGGACGGTTCGATCATCAACGTCTCGTCCTGGGCCGGCCGCCATGTTTCCAAGATGCCCGGCCCGGCCTACACCACCACCAAGCATGCGGTGCTGGCGCTCACCCATTCCTTCAACATGGACGAATGCGTCAACGGCCTGCGCGCCTGCTGCCTGATGCCGGGCGAGGTGGCGACGCCGATCCTGAAGCTGCGCCCGGTGGTGCCGAGCGAGGAGGAGCAGGCCAGGATGCTGCAATCCGAAGATCTGGGGCGCACTATCGCATTCATCGCCAGCATGCCGCCGCGCGTCTGCATCAACGAGCTCCTGATCAGCCCGACGCATAATCGGGGATTTATTCAGACGCCGCAGAGCAGGGATTGAGTGACCTTACTCAATACCTTCGTCGGGGTGCGCGCGTTCGCCCACACGGACACGCCGCCCCATAGTTTCACGCATCACAAAGAATTTTTGTTCGAAACCGCTTCGCAAACCCTCCCGTAGTTCGGACCAACGACGGCGCTGCGACCTCACGCCAAACTGTCGCCAGCTGCCGTTGTTGCCCCAACGCAAACGCCGGTCATCACCGGTCATCATCGAAATCGGGAGTGTCTCCATGTCGAAGCGCATTGCCTATCTCACCGCCGCAGCCTTCAGCGCCCTGGCCATCACCGCGACCGTCATCGCGCCCGCCCGCGCCGAGGAAAAGACCGTCATGGTCGGCGGCGCCGCGATGTTCCCCTCGAAGAACATCGTCCAGAATGCCGTCAATTCGAAGGACCACACCACGCTGGTGGCGGCGGTGAAGGCGGCCGGCCTTGTGCCGACGCTGGAAGGCAAGGGGCCGTTCACGGTGTTCGCGCCGACCAACGCCGCCTTCGGCAAGCTGCCGGCCGGCACCGTCGACACCCTGGTCAAGCCCGAGAACAAGGCGACCCTGACCAAGATCCTCACCTACCATGTCGTGCCCGGCAAGCTCGAGGCCTCCGCCCTCACCGACGGCAAGAAGCTCAAGACCGTCGAGGGCGAGGAACTCACCGTCAAGAAGCAGGACGGCAAGGTCTGGATCGTCGATGCCAAGGGCGGCACCTCGATGGTGACGATCCCCAACGTCAACCAGTCGAACGGCGTGATCCATGTGGTCGACACCGTGCTGATGCCGGCGACGTAACACCGCATACCCCTGTTTCATCCCTTGCAGGATGCGGCGAAACAGCGAGCCGGGGCGACCCGGCTCGCTTTATTGTGACTGGCATGGCCGGCGATTCGATTCGCCGCCTGGCGTAACGAAAGCGGGCTTAACGGCGTATAATCTCTGACACAGGACGTTCAGGACGGAACCATCATGTCGAGCCTCACAGTGACCGACGAGCAAATCAGCACCACCAAGGGCAAGGTGATCCAGCCGGCCTGGGTCCGGGTGATGCACTGGACCAACGCCGTCGCCATGATCCTGATGATCCTGTCGGGCTGGCAGATCTACAACGCCTCGCCGCTGTTCAATTTCAGTTTTCCGCGCGAGTACACGCTGGGCGGCTGGCTCGGCGGCGCCCTGCTCTGGCATTTTGCGGCGATGTGGCTGTTGATGATCAACGGCCTCGCCTATCTCGTCACTGGGTTCGCATCCGGCCGGTTCCGCAAAAAGCTGCTGCCGATCACGCCATCGGGCGTGCTCCACGACGTCAGGGCCGCCCTGACCTTCAAGCTCGGCCATGACGATCTCACCGTCTACAACTACGTGCAGCGCCTGCTCTATGCCGGCATCATCGTGGTCGGCGTGCTGATCGTGCTCTCCGGCCTGTCGATGTGGAAACCGGTGCAGCTCTATTATCTCGTGATGCTGTTCGGCGATTATCCGACCGCGCGCTACGTCCATTTCTTCTGCATGGCCGCGATCTGCGCCTTCCTCGTCATTCACGTGCTGCTCGCGCTGCTGGTGCCAAAGAGTCTGCGCGCGATGATCATCGGTCGGTGAGGAGAGAAACATGGCAAAGCGTTCATTCCTGATTCCCGGCGTCGACAAGCGGCTGCTGATCAAGGACTCCCTCAAGGTGATGCCCGATCTCACCCGCCGCCGCTTCATCGCGGGTGGCGCCAGCCTCGGCGCGCTGACGCTGCTCACCGGCTGCGACGTGGTCGATTCGTCCTCGGCCGATGCCCTGCTCACAAGGATCTCGAAGTTCAACGACGCCGTGCAGGATTTCATCTTCAATCCCGACGCGCTGGCGCCGACATTTCCCGAGAGCGCGATTACCAAGCCGTTTCCGTTCAACGGCTATTACGATCTCGACGAAGCTCCCGACGTCGACGGCGACGACTGGAAGCTCGAAGTGCGCGGTCTTGTCGACAACAAGAAATCGTGGACGCTGCCGGAGCTCTACAAGCTGCCGCAGTTCACGCAAATCACCCGCCACATCTGCGTCGAAGGCTGGAGCGCGATCGGCAGCTGGACCGGCCCGCCGCTGCGCGATTTCCTGAAGCTGATCGGCGCCGACACCCGCGCGAAATATGTCTGGTTCCAGTGCGCCGACAAGGACGGCTACAACTCGCCCCTGGACATGCGCACCGCGCTGCATCCGCAGACGCAGATGACGTTCAAATACGCCAACGACATCCTGCCGCGCGCCTATGGTTTCCCGATGAAGATCCGTGTGCCGACAAAGCTCGGCTTCAAGAGCCCGAAATACGTGATCTCGATGGAAGTCACCAACGACTACAAGGGCGGCTATTGGGAAGACCAGGGGTATAATTCGTACAGCGGGAGCTGACGGCTAGGCGGGCCCTACCTTGCGCTGGCACAACGCTGCCACGGCCCCCAGCGCCAGCAGCGCCGCCGACACATTCAGCGCATAACTCAAACTCCCCAGCGCATCCGTGATCGCGCCCACCACGATCGGGCCGAGTGTCTGCCCGACGCCGAACGAGATCGTCATCGCCGCGATGGCGGTCGGCCACATCCCGCTCGGATAGTTGAAGCGGACGAAGGCGGTGGTCGAGCCGACCACGGCGAAGAAGGCGACGCCGAACACGACGGCCGAGATTCCGAGCCACGCGGGCGAATGCCCGAGGATCGGCAATGCCGCACCGATTGCGTTGGTGCCGAGAATGATCGCGGTGGCGAGGCCGCCGCGATCGAGCGCGAGCACGCGGCGCCAGGCCCAAGGCGTGACGAAGGCGCTGAGGCCGATCAGGCCCCAGAACGCGGCCTGCGCCGTGGCGCCGCCGCCGCCGTCGCGCACATAGGCGATCATGAAGGTCATGTAGGCGATGTAGCCGGCACCGAACAGGAAGTAGGCGGCGAGATAGATCAGCACGGGCAGAACAGCGAAGGCGGCGTGGCTGCCTTCGCTGAAGCGCGCGCCGCTCTCGATCCGGACCAGAAACAGCGGCACCGTCATCACGGCCGAGAGCAGCGTCATCGCCCACCACACGATCCACCACGAGCCCGGGCCGAAATGCTGCAGCGTGAACGGGGCGATCAGCCCGGACGAGAGAATGCCGATACCGGGTCCGGCATAGAACAGGCTCAGCAGGAAATTGGCCCGCTCCGGGCGCGACTGTGCGACGGTCGCCGCCAGCGCGCCGCCGGCGACGAAGCCGGCTGCCGCGCCCAGGCCCAGCACGAGACGCGCGAGGCTCAGCGCGATGAAATTTCCCGTCAGCGCGCAGACCGCCAGCGCGGCGACGCAGGCCACGGTTCCGCCGCGGATCGCCGCCGACCAGCCGACGCGCTGGATCAGCCGGGACGCCACCAGTGCGCCCACGAGATAGCCGACGGCGTTGATGGTGTTCATGAAACCGGCCGCCGAATAGGACCAGCCGAGGTCCTCCCGCATGTCGGGCAGCACCAGCGCATAGGCAAAGCGGCCGATGCCGAGCCCGACCGTCGCGGCCAGCGACAGGATCAGGATGAGCCGCGCGGGATGTGCGTCAGGCGGGGGTCGATCTCGAGAAGAACGGTTTTGGGCGAGCAAGGGGTACTCCGGCCCGCGCACTGTGGCAGGCCCTGCCCGGCTTGCACAGCCGCGCGGCGGCAATGGTGTCTTGCCAAGCGCGCAACGCCGCTCTAGCACTCCGGCCGAAATTCACGAGATGCCGCCATGCCCGGCCTTGTGCCGGGCATCCACGCCTTCAGGGCTGTCGAGGCAAGACGTGGATGGCCGGGACATAGGCGAGCGGAAGCGACGCCGTCCCTTAGGCCGGCTATGCCGGCCATGACGAAACGGAGGAAGGACGACCATGGCGACCCACAAATTGCTGCTGCTCCCCGGCGACGGAATCGGCCCCGAGGTGATGGGCGAGGTGAAGCGGCTGATCGATTGGCTCAATTCGGCCGGGATCGCCAAGTTCGAGACCGACACCGGCCTCGTCGGCGGCTCGGCCTATGACGCCCACAAGGTGTCGATCTCCGAAGGCGACATGGCCAAGGCGATGGCTGCCGACGCCATCATCTTCGGCGCCGTCGGCGGCCCGAAATGGGACGCGGTGCCTTACGAGGTGCGCCCGGAAGCCGGCCTGCTGCGGCTGCGCAAGGATCTCGCTTTGTTCGCCAATTTGCGTCCGGCCGTCTGCTACCCGGCGCTGGCCGAGGCTTCGAGCCTGAAGCGCGAGGCGATCGAGGGCCTCGACATCGTCATCGTGCGCGAGCTGACCGGCGGCGTCTATTTCGGCGAGCCCAAGACCATCACCGATCTCGGCAACGGCCAGAAGCGTGCTGTCGATACCCAAGTCTACGACACCTATGAGATCGAGCGCATCGGCCGCGTCGCCTTCGAGCTTGCCAGGAAGCGCAAGAACAAGGTGACCTCGATGGAGAAGCGCAACGTCATGAAGTCGGGCGTGCTCTGGAACGAGGTCATGACGGCGCTCCACAAGCGCGAATATGCCGACGTCACGCTCGAGCATCAGCTCGCCGATTCCGGCGGCATGATGCTGGTGAAGTGGCCGAAGCAGTTCGACGTCATCGTCACGGACAATCTGTTCGGCGACATGCTGTCCGACATCGCGGCGATGCTCACGGGTTCGCTCGGCATGCTGCCCTCGGCCTCGCTCGGCGAAGTCGACGTCAAGAGCAAGAAGCGGAAGGCGCTGTACGAGCCCGTGCACGGCTCGGCGCCTGATATCGCCGGCCAGGGCCTCGCCAATCCGATCGCGATGATCTCGTCCTTCGGCATGGCGCTGCGCTACTCCTTCGACATGGGCGCGCTCGCCGACAAGGTCGATGCCGCCATCGCCGCGGTTCTTGCGAGCGGCCTGCGCACTGCCGACATCAAGTCGGAAGGCACCACCGCCGCCTCGACCACGCAGATGGGCGAAGCGATCCTGAAGGAACTGCAGAAGCTGCACGCGTAAGCGGGCACAGCTGTCGTAATGGAGTTGTCGGGTGGGTTAGCCATGCGGACTGCGCGAAGCGCAGTTCGCTAGGCGTAATCCACCTCTTCTGTCTCTGCGGAAACCAAAGCGGTGGGTTACGCCTTCGGCTAACCCACCCTACAAACTCGCCAAAACAAAAAGGCCGGGCGGGAGCCCGGCCTTTTGATTCGGTCGCGACGTCCGCTCAGTACAGCGGGAAATTCTGCGGATAGCCGCCGACATCGGCCGGGGTCGCCAGCGGCTGGCGATCGATCGGACGGTTGAGGTTCTCGCGGGCGAAGGACGGATAGCCGACGGCCGGCGGGAAGGCGTAGTCGGTGAACTTGCGGTCGCCCGGATTGACCTCGGTGCCGCCGTCGAGCCAGGAGCGCTTGCTCACATAGATACGGGTGCGGCCCTGCTGGTAGACCGCGTTGGGGCCGCTCGGGCCGTAATAGTGACGGCCGCGATCGTCATAGCGCGGCTTGGTCTTGTTGTCGGCCGATGCCGGCGCAGCAAAGCTCACGGCGATGACGGCGCCCGCCGCAAGCCACGTCGCCAATTTGGTCGCCGGAAAGAAATTCGAGCTCATCACGTCCCCTTCAGGCGGCAGGCCGCCAGTCGATTTCACCCCATACTAGCCCGGCCGGGGTGGGTGCAACTAGGTCAATTCAGTCACACCAGAACGGAATAATCGGGCGTGCCGGCAAAAGTTGCATGGATACCAGCCACTTGAGCTTGATGCGCCTAGAGCGCTCCGCGCAATTGCGCATTCGCTGCGCCCAGCAACCAATCGGCTGAGCCTCCTGCGTCGCAGGAGCGGCGTTTCAACTCCGCATGGGCGAACAATTCCGCCAGCTTCGGCTCGTTGCCGGACGTCAGCAGTGTCAGCCGGTTCAGCGTGCAGGCGATCGCCGCGCGCCGGGCCGGCATCGTGTCGCCCTGGCAGGAGAAGCCGGAGATCTGCAGCGCCGGCTCTTCGTTGCGCTTGAGGTAGCCGAGGCACGCCGGCGACCCGTCCGTTGTGCCTGATGGCCGGAACAGGGCGACGGGACCGAATTTGGTGTCGATCAGGCCGGCCTGCTCGAGCGTGGTGGCCGGGCCCAGGCCCATCTGGACGGCGAGGCCGGATGTTGCCGGCCGCGTCACGTCGAATTCGCCGCCTTCCCGATAGATCTCGATCTCGGCCACGGGCTTGTCGGCGTCGCCGGCCCAGCGCATGACGTCGCGCCGGCCGCCCTCGGGATGCCGCAGGATGGTGTAAGAGGCTGTTTTTTCTGATGAATCGAGCCTACTGAGAGCAAACGCCGGATGCGACCGGTCGGCAACGGCCCAGCCGGGCTTTTCCGTGGGCTCGTCGTCGCGCACATCAGGCAGCTGGCCGAGCCCGGCCAGCGCAAGGATGGCAAACAGGGCCAGCGCCCCCACATAGAGAAACAGGCGGGCGAGCGTGCCGACCACTTCGTCGGCGAAGTTGGCGAGCGCCAGATGGATCTGGGTGGGGCTAACGGCCGTGCTGGCCTCAGGCGACTGCATCCATGGCCTTCAGGCATGGTCCAACGTTGTCTTGAGGGCGGTTCTCGCATAGAAGCGCTGCTCTTCCTGTTTAAGCGTCAGCTTCAGGAACGGGCTTTTTCATCGGAGAGTGAACGATGGGTTACAAAGTCGCAGTCGTCGGCGCGACCGGCAATGTCGGACGGGAAATGCTCAACATTCTGGATGAGCGCAAATTTCCCGCGGACGAGGTCGTGGCCCTGGCGTCACGCCGCAGCGTCGGCGTCGAGGTGTCCTATGGCGACCGCACCCTGAAGTGCAAGGCGCTCGAGCACTATGATTTCTCCGACGTCGACATCTGCCTGATGTCGGCGGGCGGCGAGGTGTCGAAGGAATGGTCGCCGAAGATCGGCGCCGCCGGTGCGGTCGTGATCGACAATTCCTCGGCCTGGCGCATGGATCCGGACGTGCCGTTGGTCGTGCCCGAGGTGAACGCGGCTGCGACCGAAGGCTTCAAGAAGAAGAACATCATCGCCAACCCGAATTGCTCGACCGCGCAGCTCGTGGTCGCGCTGAAGCCGCTGCACGACAAGGCGACCATCAAGCGCGTGGTGGTCTCGACCTATCAATCGGTGTCGGGCGCCGGCAAGGACGGCATGGACGAATTGTTCTCGCAGACCAAGGCCGTCTACACCAATAGCGATCTGATCGCGAAGAAATTCCCCAAGCGCATCGCCTTCAACGTCATCCCCCACATCGACGTCTTCATGGAGGACGGCTACACCAAGGAAGAGTGGAAGATGATGGCGGAGACCAAGAAGATTCTTGATCCCAAGATCAAGCTCTCCGCGACCTGCGTGCGGGTGCCTGTGTTCGTCGGCCATTCCGAGGCCGTCAACATCGAGTTCGAAAATCCGATCACGGCCGACGAAGCGCGCAACATCCTGCGCACGGCGCCCGGCTGCCTCGTCATCGACAAGCAGGAGCCCGGCGGCTACGCCACGCCGTACGAAGCGGCCGGCGAAGACGCGACCTATATCAGCCGCATCCGCGAGGACGCGACGGTGGAGAACGGTCTCGTGCTGTGGTGCGTGTCCGACAACCTTCGCAAGGGCGCAGCGCTGAACGCGATCCAGATCGCCGAAGTGCTGATCAATCGCAAGCTGATCAGCGCGAAGAAGAAGGCGGCGTAACTCCGCTGCCGTAGGGTGGGCAAAGCGAAGCGTGCCCACCACCTGTGTGTCATCGGAAGAGACGGTGGGCACGGCGCGTTGCGCCTTTGCCCACCCTACGAATTCAAGCCAGGCCGCGAGAGGCCTACCCCAATTTCCGCGCGCTCTTGAATTCCTTGCTCGCCTTGTCCAGCACGAACAGCGTTCCCTTGGCGACGCCGAAATAGGCTCCGTGCAATTGCATCTGGCCGCTCTCGACGGCCTTGCTCACGAACGGGAACGTCATCAGGTTCTCCAGGCTGCGGAACACCGCGGCCTTTTCGATGCGCTCGACGAATTGCGCCATGGTCTCGTGGTCGCGCTGCTCCACCACTTCGCCGGGCTTGACGAACATCTGCATCCATTTGCCGATGAAGTCGCCGGGCGTCAGCGGCTCGATCTTGTCGACGAAAGCGCGGATGCCGCCGCATTGCGCGTGGCCGAGGATGACGATGTGCTTCACCTTCAGTACGGTGACGGCATATTCCAGCGCGGCCGAGACGCCGTGTGCGTTGGCGTCGGGCTGATAGGTCGGCACCAGATTGGCGATGTTGCGAACGACGAACAATTCGCCCGGTCCGACATCGAAGATCGCTTCGGGTGAGACGCGGCTGTCGCAGCAGCCGATCACCATCACTTCCGGCGATTGGCCCTTCACCGACAGTTCGCGATAGCGGTTCTGCTCGGCCGGCAGCCGGTGGGTGGCGAAGGCGTTGTAGCCGTCCAGTAAGGACTTCGGGAATGTGATCATGACCTATGCCTAATCATATACCGCAGGGGCGAACAAGCCTTTCGAATAGGCAGGCTAGGTGCTATCGCCTCCAGCAAGAGCCTGCTTGAGGAAACCGGAAGGAACGTCAGCATGACCCGCCCGCGCCGCAGCCATCTGTTCATGCCTGGCTCCAATCCTCGCGCCCTTGAAAAGGCGAGGAATCTCGCCGCCGACGGCCTCATTCTGGACCTCGAAGATTCCGTCGCTCCCGACGCCAAGGCCGCGGCGCGTGACGGCATCGCCGCCGCGATCGCTGCAAAAGGATTTGGCCAGCGCGAGATATTGATCCGAACCAACGGTCTCGACACGCCATGGTGGGCCGACGACGTCGCCATGGCCGCGAAGGCCTCGCCTGATGGCATCCTGGTTCCAAAAGTTTCAAGCATCGAAGATCTCCGGACCATCGGCCGCGATCTCGCCGGCCTCGGCGCCGCGCCGACCGTGAAGGTCTGGGCGATGATCGAGACCGCGCGTGCCGTGCTGCATGCCGAGGAACTGGCCGAGGCCGGTCGCGATCCCAAAACGCGCCTGTCAGGTTTCGTGTTCGGCCCGAACGACATCTCGCGCGAGACGCGCATCAAGATGATGCCCGGCCGCGCCGCAATGATCCCGATGATCACCCATTGCATCCTGGCAACGCGCGCCGCCGGCCTCGAGATCCTCGACGGCCCCTACAGCGACATTGCCAATCCCGACGGCTTCGCCACCGAATGCGCGCAAGGCCGCGACCTCGGCTTCGACGGCAAGACGCTGATCCATCCCTCGCAGATCGAGGCCTGCAACGCGATCTTCACTCCGCCCGAGGAGGAAGTCGCGCGCGCGCGAAAAATCATCGCCGCGTTCGAGCTTCCGGAAAACGTCTCGCGCGGCGCGATCCGCCTCGACGGCGCGATGGTGGAACGCCTGCACGCGGACATGGCGAGGCGCACGATCGAGATCGCGGATGCGATCGCGGCAATGGCGAAGGGCTAGGGTTCGCTTTTGGCTTGGCTGGCAATGCCGTGCCACACGGCATCTTTCAGGGCAATGAGAGAAGGCGGCGGGATGGTTGGCGGATCGGCAGGTCCATTGGCCGCTCCTGGCACGAGGACGGCAACATGGATCTCGCCGTCGGTGTAGTAAGGGTCGCCACCACCATTTCGACCGAACAGTGTCGGGCCTATGCCCGAGATCTGAAAGAAATGGCCGACGACCTTTGCGTTGCGCAGGTCGGTCATGAGGAGATCTCGCTCAGCATCGATGTTGGCATCGATGTGATGGGTCACTTGTCCTGTGTCGTGGCTTAGACCGACACCCCGGTCGAAGGTTGCCGAGCCGAGCCAGACCGGACGACCGTCGTCGCCCTTGTCGAGGGCCTTCCAGAACCGAACGTGATGCCGTCGATCCGCACTGCGTCCGACGGCTTTCTCGAAAGCGTATTGCTCCTTCTTTCCCAGATAGTACAGCGGGCTGACCGGAGCGCTGTGATAGGGGCGATCCAGCACCACGCTTCCGGCGATCTCGATGCTCGA